>NZ_JADOZQ010000022.1:0-22115 GCF_015669105.1 Romboutsia sp. D33t1_170424_H2
AAAAAATAAAAAAATTTTCTAAATATTGTAATTTTACTTATAAAATGCAAAAAAAAATGTATAATATAGTAAGAAAACTAATTATAGTGATAATGTTGCGTTTTTTTTATAATATTTAGAAATATAACTATATTTCTAAATATTATAAAAAATAAAATTTGGATGATATATATTGTTTATATAATAAAAAGCAAGGGTATATAAAAAATACAAGTATATAAAAAATGCAATAATTAAAATTAACTAAAAATTAAGATAAATTAAAAATTTTGGAGGTATTGTTGTTATGAGAAAATTTGTATGCACAGTTTGTGGTTATGTTTATGAAGGTGAAAACTTGCCTATATCTTGTCCAGTATGTAATGTAGGAAGTGAAAAGTTTGAAGAAATGAATAGTAAATTAATATGGGCTGATGAACATAGAATAGGTATAGCTAAGGGGATAGATGAAGAAATACTAGAGGGGCTTAGAGCTAATTTTGTTGGAGAATGTACTGAAGTTGGAATGTATATAGCAATGAGCCGCCAAGCAGATAGAGAGGGATATCCAGAAATTGCAGAAGCTTATTTAAGAATAGCTTATGAAGAAGCTGAACATGCAGCAAAATTTGCTGAACTTTTAGGAGAAGTTGTTGTTGCAGATACTAAGTCTAACCTAGAAGCAAGGGTTGAGGCTGAATATGGTGCAACAGATGGAAAATTAAAACTTGCAAAAAAAGCAAAGCAATTAGGCTTAGATGCAATACATGATACAGTTCATGAAATGTGTAAGGATGAAGCAAGACATGGTAAAGCATTTTTAGGATTATTAAAAAGACATTTTAGCAATAAATAGTAAGTAAGGCTATCTTTAAAAGATAGCCTTTTTTACGCTCAAGGAAATTATGATACTTAAAAAACTGTGGATAACTATTGAGGTTTAAGTGTTTGCAGAGCGTAAAAAAGACATTTTGAGCAACGGAGAAAGTCGTTGGAGACATGAGCGAAGCGAATTTTTTATATATAAAAAAATTGTATAATTTATAAAAGTGATATAAATAGGCATAATTAAAATGAAATAAAATTTTAATGAAAAATTTAAACAAAAGTTATTTAAAAAAATTTTAAGTCATATTATAAATAATGGAATATAGATTAAAAACTTTTAAGTATCACAAAACTTGTCACAAATAGTTTATAAGAAATAGTAGAACAATAACTATAAATATATATTAAAATTTAGAATCTATATTAATATAAAGAAAATTATAAAAGGAGAGTCTAAATGCATTCACAAACTGAACTAGGAGTAAAACATGTCAATTCTTTATTATTTAAGTATTCAGTACCAGCAATTATAGGAATGCTTGTTAATGCTTTATATAATGTAATAGATAGAATGTTTATAGGAAAAATTCCTGGAGTTGGACCACTTGCTATAACAGGCCTTGGAATAACTATGCCAATAGCTACCATAATACTTGCATTTGGAATGTTAATAGGTATTGGTACAACTACTAACATATCTATAAAACTTGGTCAAAAGAAAAAATATGAAGCAGAAGTACTGCTAGGAAATGCAGTAACATTATCCTTAATAATAGGTATTATATTAACTATAATAGGTATTATATTTAGTGAAGATATTCTTATACTATTTGGTGCTAGTGAAAATACTTTAATATATGCAAAAACTTATATAGATATAATACTTGTAGGAAGTGTAGTTAACTTACTTTCTTTTTCACTATATCATTCTATAAGAGCAGACGGAAATCCTAGGATATCATCAGGAATAATGATTCTAGGGTGCATATTAAATGCAAGTTTAGATTATTTATTTATATTTATTTTTAATTTAGGAATACAAGGAGCGGCTCTAGCTACTATAATAGCGCAATGTGTAACGGCGATACTTACTATTTTGTATTATTTATCTAAAAAATCTAATTTAAAAATAAGGAAAAATAATTTAATATTAAGAAAAGATTTAGTAATTAGCACATTTGCTATAGGTATGTCGCCATTTTTTATGCAGTTAGCTGCAAGCTTAGTTCAAGTTATATCTAATAATGCACTAAGAACTTATGGCGGAGACTTAGCTATTGGTGCAATGACAACAATTTCTTCTATAGCTATGATATTTTTAATGCCTATATTTGGACTTAACCAAGGTGCACAACCTATAATTGGATACAACTATGGAGCTAAAAAATACAATCGAGTCAAAAAAGCATATTTAATGTCTTTAAGCGTAGCAACAATTATATTGTTTATAGGTACATTTTTTATACAAATGTATCCAAAATTTTTTATTGGATTATTCAATAAAGATGAAGAGCTTATGAAAATATCCATACAAGGAATTAGAATATATCTATTTATGATGCCAATCGTTGGTATATCAATAACTGGAAGTAACTTTATACAGTCTATAGGTAAGGCTAAAATTGCTATGCTCTTAAGTTTACTTAGACAAGTAATACTTTTAATACCATTTATATTAATACTCCCACAATTTTTAGGACTTAATGGAGTATGGTTATCTCAAGCTTTAGCAGATTTAATATCTACTATACTTACTATAATAGTCCTATATAAAGAATTAAGAAGTTATAAGATATTAAATGATGAAGGAAAAGATATATTAAAAGCTGAGTTAGAAGAATATGCATTAGAAAAAGAAAGTGATAAGGATGAAAAGTAGCTTATATTAGCTACTTTTTTTAATAGAAAGAAAATTATAATTTTTTCATTTTATATATAATTTGAAATATTTAATCTTTTATTGAAATATATGACAAATAGATTAATCTACACAAAAAATCGACTAAAAGTGCTAAAATATTATGATGAAAGTAATATTTATAAAAAGGTGGTGTAAGATGAAAATACTTATTGTGGGGAGGGTTGATTCTCTAATAAAATCAATAGCTCATAGATTCTATAAAGAGGGAAACAAAGTGTTTATTTTAAGTGATGATGAATTAAGAGAACCATATTATAAAAATTATAAACTAGATTCATTAAATTATAAATATGATTATATATTTAAAAATACACACTTTGATAAAGTTATATATATAAATCATAATATTGAAAGTAGTATATTGTTAAATATTTTAGAGTTATCTAAAACTTATGAAACCTCTCAAATTATAATGGTAAATTTAAAGAATAAAAGTAAAGAACATATACTTTGTGAGAATATTTTTAGAGAATTTAAAAGATTATATGATATAAATATGTCTATTTTATACATAGATAGAGTATATGGTGAAGTAAATTTAAAAGAAAAAGAAGATATAGTATTAAACATAATTAAAGATGTAGTAGATAATAAAAATAAGAATTATGATAATAGCTTAAAAAATGGATATATTCACTATTTAGATGTGGCAGAGGCTGTATATTTATTATCTAAATATAATAAAAATAAAGAGTATTATATTTGTGGGTATGAATTAGCTAGTGATAAAGACATATATAATTTAGTATTAAGTACTATAAAAAATAAAGATATCTATACATTAGAAAAAATAAATACTAAAGATTTTAAAGAATTTAAAGAAGATACTAACTTTTATATAAAATTTAGTTTAAGTAAAGAGATAATAACTATATACAATAAGTATATAAATGAATCTAATAGTACTGAAAAAATAAAAGAAATTAAAAAAGATAAAAAACAAAATGAATTTATAAAAGTAACTAAGCCCTATGTAGAAAACATAGGTATGTTTTTGATTGTATGCTTTATATCATCATTTTTATCTAGGAATAATTCAATATTTACTATAATAGACTTAAAAATTATATATATAATTGTAATAGGTATGATGCATGGAATGAAGCAATCTGTAATAGCATCTATATTATCTTGTTTATTATTAATATTAAACCAATTATCACAGGGAATATCTATTATATCAATATTTGTACTTAGTCAATCTTTAGTTCAAATGTTAATGTATGTATTGCTAGGAATATATACAGGATATGCTAGTGACTTTAAGAACAATCAAATAAAAGAATTAAAAAGAATAAATGAAGAAAAAAATAGTAAATATGAATTTTTAGAAGATATATACAACTCAACATACGAAGAAAAAAGAGAGTTAGAAGAAAAAGTTATAAGCTCTAAGGATAGTTTTGGTAAGATATATTCTTATGTAAAAGAGCTAGATAGTTTAAAGCCTCAATATATATTAAGATCATCTATAGATATTATGGAAGAGTTTTTAGAAAATAATAATATATCTATATATACTTTAAATAATGATTACTTAAGGCTTAATGTAAAATCTAATAATAAGGATTTTAACCCACTAAAAAGTATCAAAATAAATGATTTATACGAAGCTAAAGATAAACTACTAAATAAAGAAATATATATAAATAAAAACTTAAATCCAAAGTTACCTTCTATGGTAGCACCAATAGTAAAAGACAATAAAATAATAAGTATTATAATGGTAGATAAAATTAAGTTTTCAAAGATGAATTTATACTATCAAAATCTATTTAAAGTTATAGTAAGTTTAATTGAGACATCTATAATAAAAGCTTATAATTACGAAGAAGCAACTATAAAAGAAAGATATATAGACGAAACTATCTTTTTAAGAAAAGAGTATCTAAAAAGTGCCTTAAAAGTATGTGAAATATCTAAGAAAGAGAAGAAATCAGACTATACACTTTTAAAAGTTAATATGTTAAATGATATTAACTATTTATCTAAAGAAATATCTAAGTGCATAAGAAGTACTGATTTAGCTGGAGTATGTAATAATCATGTATACATAATACTTAATAATACTAATAAAGAAGAAAGTAGTATAGTAAAGAATAGATTACTAGGTAAAAATCTAACAGTAAAAATAGTAGATGGAGTAGATGAAGATGATTAAAATATATGTCATTAATTTTTTAATAGGTCTATTTATACTACTACTTATGAAAATTTTTAGAGTGAAAAATGCTTACACCAATTTCTTACTAATTATAGCTATTCCTTTTTTAGGCATTATATATATATTGTTTATCTATTTATTTAAAGCTTTTATTAAAAGTGACAATGGAAATTATTTAATAGATAAAGAAAATGAATATGATAGAAATATAAGCTTGCTTATTAGAGAAGCAGAGCTTAAAAATAAAAAAGACTTAATACCAATAGAAGATGCACTAAATTTAAATGACCATACTATAAAAAGAAATCTAGTTATAGAAATGCTAAAAGAAGATTCGTATAAATATCTAGAATTTTTATTAAAAGCACTTAAAGATGAAGATAGTGAAACATCTCACTATGCAGCAACGGCTATAACGCAGCTTAAAAGTAAGCTTACTGTTGCTATACAAGATATGGAAGTTGAGTATTATAAAAACTCTAAGAATAAAGAGGTGAGCAAAGAGTATATAAAAGCGCTCAAAGAATGTATAGATAGTAATTTAATAGACAAAAAAGAAAGAACGAGGTTAACTTATAGCTATAAATTAGCATTAGAAAACTATATAAGAGACATAGAAGATGATGAAAATTACTTAAATGAGCTTATAAAAATATATATAGATATTAAAAACTATGATAAAGCTATAATATATTCTTATAAGTATATGAAAAAATTTGTACAAAGTTATAAACCATATATGTTTTTATTAGAGGTTTACTATACACTTAACGATAAAAAAAATTTTGAAAAGGTTATAAAATCATTAAGAGAATCTGATATTAAATTAGACAAAGAAGGATTAGATATACTAAGATTTTGGATAGAAGGTGATAATAGTGTTTAGAAAAAGATTTATAATAACTTTTACATCTATAATTTTAGTTTTAGGTTTTTTAATATCTCTTATGAAAAATAACTATATATTTGATAAAATTCAAAATACAAAAACCACAAGCTTAGATAAAAAAGTATACACATCAAAAAAATATGAAAGTGCTAGTAAGAAATACACTGAAAAGTTTTTACTACTAAGTGATGAAAGTGAAGAATCTAAAAAGGTTGAAGGAAATTTTAATGAGATTATAAAATCTATGGATAAGTCTATAGTAAATGAAAATATTAAAAATTTTAATGGTGATATAAAGGGATATAAAGCAGTTATAATAAATTCTGAAAGATTACAAGAGTTTAGTTACTTAGATGAACTTATAAATTATGCTAAATCAGGAGGAAACTTAATATTTGCACAAAGGCCATTGATTAGTGATAATATAAAAAGATATTCAAGTGAATTAGGAATAGAAAGTATTAATGAGCTAATAGAAGCAGAGAATATGTATGTTAAATCTAATATACTTATAAAAGGTAAGGGCCTTAAAAGAACTGAAGATACAGAAAATAGCTCTTTAGATGTTAAGTTAAAAAAAGGTGTTAAGGTTCATATAAGTGCTGATAATAATATACCTCTACTTTGGGAGGAAGAGTTAGGTAGTGGTAAAGTAATATTTTCAAATGGACAGTTTTTAGGTGAAAAGTCTAATCGAGGTATATTAACTGGTATACTTTATAGAACTGGAGATGAGTTTATATATCCTATTATAAACTCTAAGGTTTTAGATATAGATGATTTCCCAGCTCCAATGCCTAATGGAAATTCAGATATAATTTATAAATATTATCATGTTAATGATGAAAAATTCTTTGTTAATATATGGTGGCCAGATATTGTTAGAATGTGTGAAAATTATAATGCAGTTCCAACAGGTTTTTTAATATACAATTACGAAGATGTAACAAATAATATAGAAAAGTTTAATGGAGATGTATATTCTAAAAATTTAGTAACTTTAGGTAGAAACTTACTAAAGGTTGGCGGAGAAATAGGTATACATGGATTTAATCATCAGCCACTTACTACTAATAAATACTTAGTAGGTAAAGAACTTGGATATAAGCCATGGAAAAGCTACGATGAAATGTTAAAAGCGCAGAGAGCGTTAAATAAATTTATACATGAGATATACCCAAACTATATAATAAGGGGATATGTACCACCATCTAATATTATAACAGAAGAAGGTATAAAAGCCTTAAAAAAAGGTATACCAAGTATTAATGTTATAGCATCTTTATATGTAGTAAGTAACGATGAACTAGCTTATGAACAAGAGTTTTCAAAAGGAAAAGATGGAATATACAATTTTCCTAGATATAGTTCAGGTTATGATTTTGAAGAATTTGAAAAGTGGATGATATACAATGGCATAACTATAAATGGAGTATTTTCTCACTTTATACATCCAGATGACATATTAGATCCAGAAAGAAATCATGGTATGAGCTGGGAAGAACTTAAAAAGGACTTTGAAAAAATTATGGAGATAGTTTATAAAGACTTTAGATGGTTAGAGGCTGATACTATATCTCAAGGTGTAGAATCCTTAGACACTTATCTAAAAACTAAAAGTGTATTTTCTTATGAAAAAAATAATATAAAAGGATATTCAAAAGATACTTCAAAGAATGATTATTATATACTTAGAAGTGATAAAGAGATAATAAAAACTAAAGGATGTAGTTATAAAAAAATAGATGAAGATATTTACCTTATACATTCAACTAATACTGATTTTAGTATAACAACAGGAGGTAAATAATATGAGGATATGTTTAATCGCAGAAGGAAGCTATCCATATGTAACAGGTGGAGTTTCAAGCTGGATTCAAATGCTAGTTAGTAGTATGAAAGAAATTGAATTTGTAATATATGCAATAAGTGCTAAAAATGATGAAGGTCTTACCTATAAGTATGAAATACCAGATAATGTTGTAGAAATTAAAGATATATACTTAGATATAGACGATAATAAAAAGGTTAAAAGTAAAGTAAAATTTAATCTTACAGATATAGAAAAAGAAGTTATAGGTAAGTTTATAGTAGGTGAATACTTTAACTGGAAAGATTTATTTGACTGCATAAATAGACTTAAAAATGTAAATACAGTGGATATATTAATGAGTGAAGATTTTTTTGATGTAGTAAGCGATATAGCAAGTAAATATTATCCACATATAATATTTAACCATTTCTTTTGGACTATAAGGTCTATGATGATGACTGTATTTGAAGTTCTAAAAAGTGATATACCAAAATGTGATATATATCATAGTGTATCTACTGGATATGCAGGATTAGTGGGAGCTTTAGGGAAATACTACAACAAAGATTCTAAGTTTATATTAACAGAACATGGAATATATACAAGAGAAAGAGAAGAAGAGATAATAAAGGCAGATTGGGTTAAAGGTTACTTTAAAGATAACTGGATAAGGTATTTTTACAATTTATCAAGAGCTGCGTATACTTACAGTGATGAGGTTTATAGTTTATTTGAAAAAAATAAAAAGCTTCAAATAGAATTAGAATGTGATAGGAATAAAATAAAAATTGTTCCAAATGGCGTAAAGCTTGATAGATTTAAAAATATAGATACTAAAAAAGATGATGAAAGTATTATATATATAGGTGCTATAGTAAGGGTAGTACCTATAAAGGATGTAAAAACTATAATACAAGCTTTTGTAAATGCAAATGAAGAAATGAAAAATATGAAGCTATATATTATAGGACCTATGGATGAAGATGAAGACTATACTAAAGAATGTATAGACTTAGTAGAATCGCTAGGTAATAAAAATATATTATTTACAGGAAGAGTAGATATATCAAAATATATAGGTAAAATGGACATGTTACTTCTTGGAAGTATAAGTGAAGGTCAGCCACTATCAGTACTTGAAGGTATGGCAGCTAAAAAGCCTTATATAACTACAGATGTAGGAGCATGTAAGGAGCTTTTATATGGAAATGATGATAACATAGGACACTGTGGAATAGTAGTACCTGTCATGGGATATTCTCAAATGGCAGATGCAATAATAAAGCTAGCAAAAGATGAAAAATTAAGAAAAGAAATGGGCGAAAATGGATATAAAAGAGTATCTACATATTATACGCAAGAACAGTTTATAGAAAACTATAGAAAAATATATGGAGAAATATAAATATGGCAGGAATTGGATTTGAACTTAAAAAGATAATAGATAAAGACGGATACTTTTCTAAAACTAGAACCTATTTTATGTCTTCTTTAATAACCATAGGTCCAATGATCATCTCAATATTGTCATTTTTAATTATGCAAGATATATTAAAAAAAGTTGGAGAAACCTACTTAAATATACAATTGTTTAGCTCTATAATAATATATGCATTTTTTATATCATATATATTATCTAATGGTATAAGTATGTTTATATCAAGATTTGTTTCAGATTGCATATATGAAAAAAAGATAGGATATATATTTGAATCTTTAATAGGAAGTATAATTATATACAGTATAAGTGCATTAATAATAACATCATTATTATTTATAAATTCAACTTTAGATATATATATAAAGTTGGCGACAGTTATGATAACCATAATAATAGGAATAATATGGATAGAAGTGGTATATCTATCAGCTGTAAAAGATTATTTAAAAATAGTTTTAGGGTTTGTAATAGGTATGTTAATTATAACTTTAGGAACCATATTTGGAATAAAGTTTATAAATATGCCTAAGTTATACATAGCACTTTTAGCTACTTTAATAGGATATATATTTATATCTATAATGTTTATAGGGATAATTTATAAAGCATTTGGATTTGATAGTTTAAAATTATCAAGGTGCATGAAATTTATGGAGAGTTTAGACAAGTATTTTGAACTATTTTTAATAGGAATATTTTTAGCATTAGGTGCATATTCTCATAATCTTATAATTTGGATGACAGATAGCGCCACAGTTGTTGATAATACTTTTAGAGTAGCCTCATTTTATGATGTTCCTAGTTTTTATGCTTTTTTAAGTGTTATACCAGCAGTTGTAATATTTACTGTAAAAGTTGAAACTTTAATATA
This sequence comes from Romboutsia sp. D33t1_170424_H2, assembly GCF_015669105.1. Taxonomy (NCBI): domain Bacteria; kingdom Bacillati; phylum Bacillota; class Clostridia; order Peptostreptococcales; family Peptostreptococcaceae; genus Romboutsia; species Romboutsia sp. D33t1_170424_H2. Next base: position 9,907 of record NZ_JADOZQ010000022.1, read on the forward strand.
TCCAAAGTATAAAGAATTTTATAACTTTGTAAGAGATACTGGAAGTATCAATGAAATAAAAAGAGCTAAAAAAGAATTGATAGATTGTGTAGTAATGCATATGACTCATATGATAGAGGTACAGTTTATAGGAAGCTTTGCATGTATAGTATTAGGGTTTAAGTTACTACCATATATGGGATTTTTAAGTGATTCTATTGAAATATTTGGAATATTAACACTAGGAGCACTAGCATATATATGCATGAATTTTTTAATTATAATGTTGCTTTATTTTGATGCAAGAAGTGAAAGTTTAAAAATAGCAACAGTATTTTTAATAACTACAATAGTACTATCAATAATTACTGTATTTATTGGGAAAGACTTTTATGGATATGGATTTTTCTTTTCAAGTATAATATCTATGGTATTTGCTTTTAATGAAATAAATAAATTCTTTAATAGGATAGAATACCATATATTCGCAGACCAACCAATGTTTAATATAAAGAAAAAGGGCATATTTAGTAGTATATATGGTCTATTTAATAAAAACAAAGTAGTATAAATAAAATAACCTATAAAGTGGGTAACACAAAGAATCCACTTTATAGGTTATTTTTATAAATATATATTATCTAAGTTTTAATATATTACTTAACAGTTATTTCACCTAATTTAAAGTAATTAGGTATTATTTCATTATTATTAGCAAATTTTATGCTAGGTTTATTATTAGATGGATCTAATATAGATAAAGCTATATTATAATTTCCACTAGATATATGTGAAGGTAATTTTATAGAAGTATTAAAGTTTATATTTCCAGGTAACCAAGTTGTTATATCTTCATCAATATTTAAACTATAAATAATGTTATTATTTTTGTCTATTAATGAAATATTAACAGGCCATTTATAATAAAAAGGAGCTACACCTTCATTTTTTATATTAATATTAAGTTTAAGGTTATCATTAGGATTTAAGTTATTATTAAATTTTACAGTATCTATAACATATCTATAACCTAAGGTTTTTAGTATTTTATCAAAATTATATTGAAATTTCCCTTTTTTATCAGCAGGACAATTAGGGCCTATATAGGTTATATGAGTATCTTGTATTTGCTTTATAGTATTATCTACAGAAAAATCTTTTAAAAAATTCATTCCAGAGTTACCACTTGCAAATTCACCACCAGAAGGTGCATTTTTCCAAAAATCTTTCATAGAAGGTTGATTAACCTTTGTTAGCCAATCTATATATCCATCATTTACCCAAGAGATAAATTCTTTTGTAGATGGTTTATTACCAAGCATATCATTAAATAATCCCATATTATTATCTCTAGCTACTTTGAATGGCCTTCTCATTAATAATTTTTTATTATCAAAGTATTTTGTATAATGAGAAGCATAAATATTAGCTATATCTTGGCTAGGAAATGGGATAAAGAAATCATCTGACTGATAAGTATGCCACTCTCCCCAATGACCTATACTACCTAGAGCTACAAATGCAATTTCTGAAGATTTATTGTATTTATTTGCTAAAGCTTTTATGGCTTCTTCGTGATATTTGATTAATTTTTTATTTTCATAGTTTGGGCTAAATCCACTACCATAAGGTATGTTATACCAAGTTCCGTCCTTACCAATTTCTTTATACAACCAGTTAGGGATATACATTTTGTTTTCACTGTTAGGTAAGTCCATAACCAGTCTTATTATTATTTTTACACCTTTATTTTTCCAATAATCAAAGTTATATTTTTTTTCTATATAATCAAAATCGTATACTCCTTTTTTAGGTTCTAGTTCGCTAAAATATATATTTGCATAAACTAGTTTGTGTGGTTGAGTGTAATCTGTATATTGTGCATCAGGTGCCCATCCCATAAAAGGATTATTTAAAACTGCATCTGATTTAGGTGGAGTATATGTATTTTTAGTATTAGTTTTACAAGATACAGCAGTAGTTGATATAAGTATAAGTGACAATGATGTTAAAAGTGCTTTTATGCGTAGATTCATAATTTCCTCCAAATATTAGGTTCTATAGTTTATTATACCTAATATTTAATAAATTTAGGAATATAAAAATAAGAGTTAAATAGCTATAAATATAAAATATGTTGAAGTTTGTTAAAAAAAATACTATCATTAAATTAGCAGGATTTATAATATAAAGTCATAAGGGTTTTAATCTATAATAGATTTGTCTTTATGGCTTTTTGTATTAAAATTAATTTTTTGTTTATCAGAGGTGGAGTATGGAGAATTTAGAGTATTGGAAAAAGGAATGGATTAAAGTAGGTAAAGAATATATTTTAAACAAAAACACAGAAGATAAAAATATAAAGGTTTGGGATGAATCTTCAAAAAATTATGATGAAACAATTTGTAATAATAGAGTTAAGGATGTTATAGAAAATTTAAAATTAAAGGGATATATTAATGAAAATAGTGAGGTATTAGATATTGGCTGTGGTACAGGCTCATATTCTATAGAATTAAGTAAAATATGCAAAAAAGTATATGCACTTGATTATTCAGATTGTATGCTTAATATTTTAAAAGAAAAGATAAAAAGCAATAATATAGATAATATAGAAATTATTAAAGCTAATTGGAATGATATAAACTTAAACAAAGAGAATATGTATAAAAAATTTGACTTAGTAATAAGTAGCTTAAACCCAGGATGTTATAACCCAAATAGTTTATTAAAAATAAATGAAGCTTCAAACAAAAGTTGTTGTTATATAGCAACAGATGGAAAGTCAAAAGATGATGTTTTAGAAAAGGCAGATGAATTCATATTAGGAAAAAGGCTAGAATTTTGTGGAGTAAGTGATATTATATATCCATTTAATATATTATATTTTAGTGGTTATAGACCTAGTATTTTTTATACAGGTACTACTTGGAAATATAAAACAAGTTATGAAGGTTCAGTAAATAAATTAAAAAATAGATATAAAGATTACTTAGATAAGCATGAAATCATAGATAAAATAGAAAAATTTGTTAATAGAGAAATTAAAGATGGTACATTTTATCATGAAAGCAAAGTAACTTTAGGGGTTATTACTTGGGAAGTTATGTAAAAATATAAAAGAAAAATTAAATATCTAAATAATAATTACAAAATTTAGTATAATAGCAAATTTTAATTAGAAATTATAATTTTAGAAAAAAAAATATAAAAAAACTAATAATATGTTTATGATGATATTTTATGGGTATCTATAAACTATCAACAAGAAAGTTGAACTTACATAAAATATTAGTCAGGAGATGTTAAAAATGACATTTAAATCAGAAGTAAAACATATTGAAGAAGAATTAAAAAAAGATGCTGAATGTTTAAAGTATGAACATGAAAGCAGAAAAGAGTTTAAAGAAGAAAAGCACGAAGCACATAAATTTGCAAAAGAATTAAAGCATCAAATGAAAGAAGAAGATAAAGAAGCAAAAAAAGAAGCAAAAGAAATAATAAGAGAAGTTAAAAAAGAAGAAAAAGAACTAGTAAAAGAAGTAAATAAAGAATTAAAAGATGAGCTATTATAATTAAATGGATAATATATAATGAGCAACTTCATATTAATTGAAGTTGCTCATTTTTTAGTATTAAGAATTATTTATGATAGAAAAATTTTGGACTTTTATTTATATAGTAAATTTATGTTATTTTACTTTTATTAAGTAGATGTGTTTTATTAAATTAAGATAATTAATAAAAAATTATAATTTCGTAAAAAAGATAATAAATATAAAGCTTTAAAGGAAATTTATAGAAATATAAAGAATATATATAAAAAGTTTTAGTTATTAATATTAGATAATATGTAAATAATTAAATCATATAAATTTAAGAGGTGATAATATGAGCCATATAAGTGCTAAAAATGCTTATAAAAGCTTAGAGGAAAGATTAAATAAATTTCCGCAAGGGGTACCACCATCTAAAACACTTTATGACATATTAAAGGTACTATTTACAGAAAGGGAAGCAACTTTAGTAGCACAACTTCCAATAAGACCATTTAGAGTAAAAACAGCAGCTAAAATATGGAGTGTAAGTGATAGTGAAGCTTTAAAAATATTAGACTCACTTGCTGCAAAGGCAATACTTTTAGATCTAGAAGATGATAAAGGTAAAAAATATATTCTGCCACCTCCTATGGCAGGTTTTTTTGAGTTTGCACTAATGAGAACAAGAAATGATATAGACCAAAAACTTTTAGGTGAACTTTACTATCAATATATGAATGTAGAAGAAGATTTTATAAAAGATTTATTTTATTCGGCAGAAACTAAATTAGGAAGAGTTTACGTTCAGGAAGAAGTTTTAACTAATGATGATGAAATAACTATACTTGATTATGAAAGAGCAACACATATAATAGAAACTGCAAGCCATATAGGGGTTAGTATGTGTTATTGTAGACATAAAATGGAACATGTAGGAAAGGCTTGTGATGCACCTATGGATATATGTATGACCTTTAATAATACTGCAAATTCTTTAATTAAAAATAACTTTGCAAGAAGAATAGATGTATCTGAATGTAAGGAATTACTTCACCAAGCTTATGAAAGTAATTTAGTACAATGTGGAGAAAATGTACAAAAAGGAGTAAATTTTATATGCAATTGTTGTGGATGTTGCTGTGAAGCATTAGTTGCTGCAAGAGAGTATGGAAGTTTACAACCAGTAGCTACTAGTAGCTTTATACCGTATATAGATTATGATGAGTGTATAAACTGTAAAAAATGTCTAAATACTTGCCCTATATATTCAATAGTAGAAGTAAAAGAATTAGACAAAACTACTATAAAAATAGATGAGGATATATGCTTAGGATGTGGAGTGTGTGCAAGAAGCTGTCCTAAAAAATGTATACATCTAAAAAAGCGAAAAGAAAAAATAATAACTCCAGCATCATCAGCTCACAGAGTAGTACTTATGGCTATTGAAAAAGGACAATTACAAAATTTAATATTTGATAAAGGAGCACTTCATAGTCATAGAGCTATGGCTTCAATACTTTCTAGTATACTTAAGCTATCTCCTATACATAAAGCTATGGCAAGTGATCAGATGAAATCTATATATTTAGATAGATTACTTAGAGTAAAAAAATAAAAATTATACTTAGTAATCTTAAGATTATTACTTAAAATAAAAGAAAAAATAGATATAATTATTATATAAATAAAAGGGTAAGGGGATAAGGTAAATGCAAAAATCAAAAGTATATTTTACTAATTTAAGAACAGACCAAAATACAAGTTTACTTATGAAATTAGAAAATCTTATAAAAAAAGCAGGTATAGAAAATATTGACTTTAATGGAAAATTTAGTGCTATTAAAATACATTTTGGAGAACCAGGAAATCTTGCATATCTAAGACCAAACTATTCTAAAGTAGTTGTAGATTTAATAAAGAAAAATGGTGGGAAGCCATTTTTAACAGACTGTAATACTTTATATGTAGGAAGAAGAAAAAATGCACTAGAACATTTAGATGCAGCATATGAAAATGGATATAATCCATTTTCAACAGGATGTCATGTAATAATAGGTGATGGACTTAAAGGAACAGATGAAGTCAACGTTAAAATAGACAAAGAATATATAAAAGAGGCGAAAATCGGTCAAGCAATAATGGATGCTGATATATTTATATCTATGAACCATTTTAAGGGTCATGAATCAACTGGATTTGGAGGGGCTCTTAAAAATATAGGAATGGGCTGTGGTTCTCGAGCTGGTAAAATGGAAATGCACTGTAGTGGAAAGCCAAAAATAAAAGAAAGAAAATGTGTTACTTGTGGTGCATGTGTAAGAATATGTGCACATGATGCCATTAGTTTTAATGAAAATAAAAAAGCAGTAATAAATCATGATAAATGTGTAGGCTGTGGTAGATGTATAGGAAATTGTAATTTTGATGCAGTAGGTACTACAACATTTGAAGCTAATGATATATTAAATAAAAAGATAGCAGAGTATACTTATGCAGTACTTAAAGATAGACCACATTTTCATATAAGTTTTGTAATAGATGTAAGCCCTAATTGTGATTGTCATTTTGAAAATGATTTAGCTATAATACCTGATGTAGGTATATTTGCATCATTTGATCCAGTAGCACTTGATATGGCTTGTGTAGATATGGCAAATAAGCAAAGTGTAATAAATGGAAGCTACTTAGATGAGAAAAAGCATCATACACATGATCATTTTATAAATACACACCCTGAAACTAACTGGGAAGTATGTATTGATCATAGTGTTAAGCTTGGAATAGGAAATAAAGAGTATGAATTAATAGAAGTATAAAACAATAAACTAGCTTAAAGTCTATACTAGATCTGAGCTAGTTTTTTTGTTTTATTAATTCTTATATATACAAATATATAAAACAAAGGATAAAATTAAATATTTTAAGATAATTATATAAAAAACTATTTACTCTAACATAATGTTATAGAATAGAATTTCATTAGGAGGTGTAAAAATGTATAAAATAAGTGAGGTATCAAAATTAACAGGCATAAGTGTAAGAATGTTACACCACTATGATAATATAGGAATATTAAGGCCAAGTAGAGAAGTTGAATCTAATTATAGATATTACAGTGAAGATGATATATTAAGACTTTATCAAATACTAGTATTTAAAGAATTAGACTTTAAATTAAGCGAAATAAAAAATATATTAGATGATAAAAATTTTGATATAGAAAATGCCTTAAGGGTACAAAGAAAACTTATAATGAAAAAGAAAGAAAGGCTAGAAAATATAATAGATTCTATTGATGAAACAATAAAAAATTTAGGAGAGAATAATATGAGTAAAAAGAATTTTAACGCTTTTAGTTATGATGATATTAAAAAGCATGAAGAAAAGTACAAAGAAGAGACAGAAAGAAGATATAAAGATAGTGATGCTTATAAAGAAAGTAGGGAAAAAACATCTAAATATTCAAAAGAAGACTGGGAAAAAATAAGTGAAGAAGCTAATAATATATATATTGAGCTAGCAAATTTAATGGATAAAAATCCAGATGATGAAGAAGTTCAAGTATTAGTACAAAAATGGAGAGATCATATAAGCAATAATTACTATAACTGTACGGTAGAAATATTTAGAGGATTAGCTCTTATGTATGTAGCAGATGAAAGATTTACTAAAAATATAGATAAGTATAAAGAAGGGCTTGCTAAATTTTTAAGTGATGCTATGAATGTTTATTGTGATAATAAAAAGTAATGATAATTTTAAAATACTAAAAATATTAATAGATAAAATGTTTGTTGACAAATAATGTATAAATATATACTATTTATATTGAAAAAAGAATTATTAAATTTAGAAATTAAGCCATGAAGGTTTACACGAATAATATAAGTGTATCTTCATGGTTTTTGTTTTTGGGGGAGAAAACTTATGAAAACTTGGGAAGAAGTAATTAAATTTCATGGACACGAATGTCCAGGGTTAGCTATAGGGTATTTAGCTGCAAAAGGAGCCAAAGAATACTTAGAATTAGAATTTTCTGGGGACGAAGAGATTGTTTGTATAGCTGAAAATGATGCATGTGGATTAGATGCAATACAATTAATGCTTGGGTGCACTGTAGGTAAGGGAAATTTACTTATAAGACTTAGAGGAAAAAGTGTTTATCATTTTTATAATAGAAAAAATAATAAATCTGTTAGAATGTCATTAAAAAACAAAAGTAAGAACTTATCAAGAGAGGAATATAAAAATTTTTTGATAAAGGCTGATCCAAAAGATTTATTTGAATTTAAACCAACTAATATAAAACTTCCAGAAAAGGCTAGATTATTTTTATCCGATACTTGTGAAATATGTAAAGAGAAATCATCGGAACAATTTATAAGACTTCAAGAGGGAAAGAAGGTTTGCTTAGATTGTTACAGTGATTATAAAAGATTTTTTTAGATATTACTAAGATGGAAATAATTTATCAAATGGAGGAGATATTCTATGAATCAAGTACAGTTTTTTGATAGTATAGCAAAAGATTGGGACAACATAATAGAAGTAAATGAATTAAAAATAAATACTCTTTTATCTAAGATAAATATTAAAGATAATCAAAGTATATTAGATGTAGGAACAGGAACTGGCGTATTAATACCTTTTTTAAAAAAATTAAATAAAACTGGATTTATAAAAGGTGTTGATATATCTACTCAAATGCTAGGTATAGCAAAAGAAAAGTTTAAGGATACTAAAAATTTATCCTTTGAGGTACTAGATGTTGAAAACGATAAGGTATATGAAAAGTTTGATAAAATAATTTTATATTCAATGTTTCCACATTTACAAAATAAAACTTTAACTATTAAATCATTAGTAGAAAATAATTTAAAAGAAAATGGGCAACTTATGATAGCTCATTCTAATAGTAGAGAGTTTTTAAATAATATGCATAAAGAAAAAGATGAAACTGTTAAAAATGATAGGCTTATATGTGTTAAAAAACAAAAGTCATTATTTGAAGATGTAGGGTTAAATGTAAGTGAAGCTTTTGAAAATGATGAAATTTATTATTTAATAATAGATAAAAATTAATAATTTAGATTTTAGGGGGATATTTTTATGAAAACAAAAAAAATAATTTTATCGGGGATATTTATTGCATTTGGAATTATATTACCTATGTTTTTCCATACATTTAATATGGCAGGATCAATATTTTTACCAATGCATATACCAGTTTTAATAGGTGGATTTTTATTAGGACCACTTTATGGAGGATTAGTAGGATTATTGACACCTATATTAAGTGGGTTTATGACAGGTATGCCACCATTAGTTCCAGTTATGCCTATAATGGCTTTTGAATTATGTGCATATGGAGTTATAAGTGGATTTTTATTTGAAAAAACTAATAAAATATATATAAGTCTTATAGGTGCTATGATAGGTGGTAGATTATTTGCTGTTTTGGGGGCATTCATTGTTTCTTTAACTATAGCACCAAAAGTTAGCCCATTTATGTTTGTATTTGGAAATTTAGCTAAAGCTATTCCTGGAATGCTTATACAACTAATATTTATTCCAATTTTAATTAAGTTTACAACTAAAAATCCAGAGATAAAGAGAAGTTTAGCTTCTTAAAATTATATAAGATAAAAAAATAGATTTTCAAAATATTAAAAATAAAAGAGTAGGTAAAAATTTACCTACTCTTTTATTTTATAAAATATAAAAATTTATATATATCTATTAATTTTGAATACTCTCACTACCAATATTTTTAATTTTACTTTCAGGCATTTCACTAGAAAAATTCCAAGGATCTCTTACGATTAATTTGTTTGCAAATGGTATGAAAGTTGAAAGTAGTGTTGAAACCAATAACAATTGACAGAACCAAACTAAAGGCATAACTTGCATAGGAGATACTTTTCCATTTGTGAAACTAGTTAAAATCAACATTTGAGCACCATAAGGTAAAAATCCTTGTAAAATAGAAGAAACAGTACTTAAAATAGCAGCGCTTCGTCTAGGGTCAACTTTGTATCTATAACAAAGTTTTTTAGCTACAGGTCCATTTATTATAATGGCAACTGTATTATTTGCAACAGCTATATCTGTTAAGGCAACCAAAACACCTATACCAATTTCTGCTGATTTTTTATCTTTAATAAACTTTTGAACAGCTACAAGAAGTGCCTCTATACCACCAGCATGAGTTACCATTTCGGCAAGACCACCTGTTAAAAGAGATAATAAGAAGATATCTGTCATATTTGTAAAACCTGTATAAATACTTTTTACAAAAGTTAATATTGTTAAATCCCCATAATACATTCCTATTGCTCCAGCTAAAAATATTCCCCCAGTTAAAACTAAAAATACATTCATTCCAGCAACTGCTAATACCAATACAAATAAATAAGGTAAAACTTTAACTAAGTTAAAATCATAAGCTTGAATTGTAGTAGGAACTTCTGGCTTACCAAATACAAATAGTAAAACAATTGTAATAATGGCAGGAACCAAACTTAAATAAAAGTTTATTCTAAACTTATCTTTCATATCACATCCTTGAGTTCTTGTAGAAGCTATTGTAGTATCTGAAATTATAGAAAGGTTATCTCCAAGCATGGCTCCACCTAAAACACAAGCCATTACAAGAGGAAGAGAAGCACCAGTTTTTTCAGCTACTGCAACTGCAATTGGACCAATTGCTGCAATACATCCTACTGAAGTACCTGTAGCAGTAGATATGAAACCAGAAATTAAAAATATACCAATTACGATAAATTGTGAAGGTATGTATGTTAAACCTAAGTTTACTGTTGAATCAACGCCACCCATTTGTTGACAGACACTAGCAAAGGCTCCAGCTAATAAATATATTACACACATTATTATAATGTTTGAGTTACCGCAACCTTTAACGAAAATATCAAATTTTTCATCAATAGAACCTTTAATTAAGAAAAAAGCTGCTAAGACACCACAACTGACAGCTACTGGTGCTGGGAATTGATAAAAGGCCATTTCTACGCCTTGAGCTTGAAGAATTATACCACTTCCTAAATAAACTGCTATAAAAACTAAAAATGGAATTAAAGCTTTAAAACTCGGTTTGACTTTTTCTTCTTTTCTCATAAGAATTCTCCTTTTGAATTAAAATTGTGACAATTAAGACTTTAAAAAAATTGAACCTAGCTTAATTAAACTAGGTTCAATTTTAAAGCCTAAAGTAAATCTAAGGCTTGTTTTAAATCATCTATTATATCTTCAGGGTCTTCAAGACCTACAGAAATTCTTATTAATCCATCTGAGATTCCAGCTTCAGCTCTTTCCTCAGCTGTATAAGGAGAGTGAGTCATTGAAGCAGGATGTTGTATTAATGTCTCGCAATCACCTAAGCTAACTGCAAGAGTACATAATTCTAAAGAGTTAAGTAATTTTTTACCTGCCTCTAAGCCACCTTTAACTTCAAATGCTATCATACCACCTGGTAAATGCATTTGTTTTTTAGCTAATTCACGTTGAGGGAAGCTTTCAAGTCCAGGATAGTTAACTTTTACTACATTTTTATGTCCTTCTAGGAATTTAGCAACTTCTAGTGCATTTTTACTATGTTTATCCATTCTGATTTGTAAAGTTTTCATACCTCTTAATATTAAGTAAGCATCAAATGCGCTAAGTACAGCACCTGTCATATCTTTAACACCAAATAATCTTACTTGGTTTATAAAGTCTTGTTTACCAACAACAAAACCTGCTATAACGTCTCCATGTCCGTTTAAGTACTTAGTTGCAGAGTGAAGTACAACATCAGCTCCCCATTCTAGAGGTCTTTGTATGTAAGGTGTACAGAAAGTATTATCTACCATAACTATACAATCTTTCTTTTCATGAGCTATTTTAGCAACAGCTTCTATATCTATTAATTTTAAGTCTGGATTTGCTGGAGTTTCTAAATAAACAACTCTAGTATTTTCTTTCATAGCAGCTTTAATTTCTTCTAAATTAGTAGCATCTACAAAAGTTACTTCAACTCCATATCTTGTTAAGCCATGATTTAATAATGCAAATGTACATCCATATAATGTCTTAGACGCAACTACATGGTCTCCTGCTTTTAAGGCTGTCCATAATGCTGAAGATATAGCTCCTATTCCTGATGCAGTAGACATACAAGCCTCTGCGCCTTCTAGTAAAGCTACTTTTTCTTCTAATTGAGCATTAGTTGGATTTCCTAATCTTGAGTATATGTATCCACCTTCTTGAAGTGCAAATCTTCTTCCACCTTGTTCAGCACTATCAAATACAAATGTTGATGTTTGGCATATTGGTGTAGTTAATGCTCCAGATACAGGATCTTTATGATGTCCTCCATGTATCGCTTTTGTAGCAAATCTTTTGTTTTTTAAGTTTTCCATAGTAATTCTCCTCCTAGATTTTGATTAATATAGTAGTGTCTTACTTCATGAAAACGATTGCTGCTGTTTTCTTTTTTAATATAACACTATTGTAATTTATTGGCAAATTAAAAAATAGGTATGAAACTTAAAATAATAAAAATTTTTTAAACTTAATTTAGACAAATTTTGACTTTAGATTATTTAGGCTTAAAAAAAATTTTATATATATAAATTTTACTTTATTTATTAAAAAATTAATACAAATTTTACTTTATTTATTTAAAAATTATTC
>NZ_JADOZQ010000023.1:0-21724 GCF_015669105.1 Romboutsia sp. D33t1_170424_H2
GGCCTGGTAGTTCAGCTGGTTAGAATGCCAGCCTGTCACGCTGGAGGTCGAGGGTTCGAGTCCCTTCCAGGTCGCCACTTAATTTAATATGCGGGAATATGGCTCAGTTGGTAGAGCAATTGACTGTTAATCAATGGGTCACAGGTTCGAGTCCTGTTATTCCCGCCATTGAATCTGCGGGAATAGTTCAGCGGTAGAGCGCAACCTTGCCAAGGTTGAAGTCGCGAGTTCGAATCTCGTTTCCCGCTCCATTTTAATTACATGGGTGCATAGCTCAGCTGGATAGAGCAACGCCCTTCTAAGGCGTGTGTCCGGGGTTCGAATCCCTGTGCGCTCACCAATGTAAAGTTTCACTATAGTGAAACTTTTTTTTATGTTTATTTTTAAATTATACAAATGATAGGAGCTAAATAGTTTGTATATACTTATATTAATATAGTATAATACTTAATAGAGTAATGAAGAAGCTGTCAAACAGGAGGACAAAACTGTGTTGGATATAAATTCTTTTTTCAGTGGTTTTTTGGATATTATCAATAAAGTAACTGTAAATGATATTATAGATATATCCATAGTAGCATATATATTTTATAAAATATTTATGTTTATAAAGGATACAAGAGCAGAGCAAGTTTTAAAAGGAATAATATTTTTATTAGTAGCAACTCAGTTGAGCGAGACTTTTAAATTGCATACACTTCACTGGTTATTAGTAAATGCTCTTGAGATTGGTTTTCTAGCTGCAATAATAATATTCCAGCCAGAACTTAGGGCAGGACTTGAACATATAGGTAGGACGAGATTTAAATTCTTTCTAAAAGGAAGTCCTAATACATCCGAAGAAACATTTAATAAAATGATAGAAGAAATTGTCGAGGCTTTATATTCACTATCAAGACAAAAAATAGGAGCTCTTATTATAATGGAAAGAGAAACTAAGATAGGTGATATAATAAATACGGGAACTATAATAGATGCAGAGGTTTCGAGACAATTACTAATTAATATATTTATTCCAAATACACCATTACATGATGGAGCAGTTGTCATTAGAGACTCAAAGGTAAAAGCTGCTGCATGTTTCCTTCCTTTAACAGAGAGTAAAGACTTAAGCAAGGACCTAGGAACACGACATAGAGCAGCAGTCGGAGTAAGTGAAGTTTCTGACTGTATATCCCTTATAGTATCAGAAGAAACAGGGGATGTATCAATTGCAAAAGCGGGAAAAATATATAGAAATATACCAAAAGAAAGAATGGAAAGTATACTTAAGAAAAATTTAAAGCCTAAAGTTGATGAAAAAAGCTTTTTAAAAGGTGGGATATTTAAATGATGAATAAATTAAAGCATAATACAAAAATAAAATTAATATCCCTGCTTAGCGCAATAACATTATGGCTATATGTAATGGCAATAGTGGATCCGACGGATACTAAGCTATTTGAGAATGTCCCTATAGTTATAAGTAATATGAATGAATTAAAAGAAAAAGGTTTTGTAATTTATCCAGATGGAGAATTGACTATTGATGTTTCTATTTCCGGCAAATTATCTAAGATACAAAAGGTAAAAAAAGAAGATATACATGTTTATGGTACTATAGAAAATCCTATGGAAGGAAAAAATCAAGTATACTTAAGGGTACCGACTTTGCCAGGAATGACTCATGAGCTAAAGAGTAATGTTATAGCAGTTAATTTAGATAAAATAGTACAAGAAAATAAAAATATAGAAGTTAAATTAGAAGGAAATTCTAAAGGTAATATAGATAAAGTAAGTATAGATGGAGATAAAAAGAGCATAGAAGTATTAGGTCCAAGGACTTTAGTGAATGAGGTAACTAAAGTGATTGGAGTATTAGATGTAGGCTCAAGAACACAAGATTTTTCAAGTGAAATTAATTTAACACCAGTAGATAAAAATGGAAATAAAGTTAAAGGCGTAAAGTTATATCAATCAACATTAAAAGTATCAGCAACGTTATTAAAAGAAAAAACTGTTCCAATAAGGGTTAAATTAAAAGAAAATACATCAGATAATGAAAAAGTACCGAGTTATGAGCTTAGTAAAAGCAATATCATCATAAAAGGGAGTAAAGATTTAATCGATGGTATAGAATATATAGAAACTAAAGAGGTTAATTTAGATGATATAACATCTGGATTTCCTAAGGATGTAGAGTTAAATATTCCAAAAGGTATATCATCAGATACAAAATATATTACTATAAAGCTTAATGGCGATAAATCATTACAGAAGGAATTTACTTATAGCAAAGATGAAATAGAATTAAGAAATTCAGATGGTAAGAATACATCAGATATCGATATTCCAGAATCTGTAAAGGTTACTGTTGATTATCCTAGCACAATAGAAAACTTAGAAAAATCAGATATAAAACTATACATAGATTTATCTAAGCCAAATGAAAATCAAAAATATAAGATAGAATATGATTCTAGTTATAAATTTAATAAAATAGTTATAGATCCAAGTGAGATATAATAATATAAAGACATAAGAAAATATAGTATTTTTCTTATGTCTTTTTTAATTAATATGAAATAATATGGCTCTTAGATTTACTAAAATAGTTTACTAACATATCAGCAAATAAAAAAATAATTAAAAATCTGTCAATTATAAAGGATTATAACTATTAAAGGTATAATTATACATAATGATATATATTGAAGATTTTTTAAAAGGATAATTGACATTATATAAAAGTGAAATAATTCTGAAAATTTAAAAATTATAAATATAGTGGGAAAACGTTGGTAGAATATATATAATATAGGTATGAGACAAATTAGTAATTAGCTTAAAAATTAACAGAATTAAGGGGATAGAGATGTTTATTAAAAGCTAAACGTACCAATCTATATTTATTGCATACAAAATGGGGTGGATTAGATGAAAAACTTTACAGAAGTAATAAAATTCGCTAAGGAAAGAGGTCCTAAAATTATCTCTGTAGCATGTTGCCAAGATAAAGAGGTATTAATGGCAGTAGAAATGGCGAGAAAAGAAGGGATAGCAAAGGCTATATTAGTAGGGGATATAGAAAAAACGAGAGAAATAGCAAATGATGTAGGTATAGACCTTAATAACTATGAACTAAAAGATATAAAAGATTTATCAGAAGCGTCATTAAAAGCAGTAGAATTAGTATCTCAAGGAAAAGCTGATATGGTAATGAAAGGCTTAGTAGATACATCTATAATTCTAAAGGCTGTATTAAATAAAGAGGTTGGTTTAAGAACAGGGAATGTACTAAGCCATGTAGCTGTATTTGATGTAGAAGGTTATGATAGATTATTCTTTATAACTGATGCAGCTATGAACTTATCACCAGATGTAAATATCAAAAAACAAATCATAGAAAATTCATGCACGGTAGCTCATGCACTCGATATCAACACACCAAAAGTAGCAGCATTATGTGCTAAAGAAAAAGTAAATCCTAAAATGCAAGATACAATAGATGCCAAAGAATTAGAAGAAATGTGTGAAAAAGGCGAAATAAAAGGATGCATAGTAGGAGGTCCATTTGCATTAGACAATGCTGTATCAATAGAAGCCGCAAATCATAAGGGAATAAATCATCCAGTAGCAGGTAAAGCAGATATATTATTAGCTCCAGATATAGAAGCTGGAAATATATTATATAAATCATTAGTATTTTTCTCAAAATCTAAAAATGCAGGTGTGATAGTAGGGGCTAAAGCGCCTATTATATTAACATCAAGAGCAGACAATGAGGAAACTAAACTAAATTCTATAGCATTAGGGGTATTAATGGCAGCTAAAGCCTAGTTTATTAAGGGGGTAACACAATTGAATAAGGTATTCAAAATATTAACTATAAATCCTGGTTCAACATCAACGAAGATTGCAGTATTTGATAATGAGGATTTAGTCTTTGAAAAAACTTTAAGACATTCTTCTGAAGAAATAGGCAAGTATGAGAAGATTTCAGATCAGTTTGAGTTTAGAAAAACAGTGATTGAAGATGCATTAACAGAAGGTGGAATAAAAACATCTGATTTAGATGCAGTAGTAGGTAGAGGTGGACTTCTTAAGCCTATAGAAGGTGGAACTTATATTGTTAATGAAGCTATGATTGATGACTTAAAGGTTGGTGTATTAGGGGAACATGCATCAAATCTAGGCGGAATTATAGCAAAAGAAATAGGAGATGCAGTAAATGTACCATCTTACATAGTTGATCCAGTAGTTGTAGATGAAATGGATGATGTAGCTAGAATATCAGGGAGTGAAGATATAGATAGAAAGAGTATATTCCATGCTTTAAACCAAAAGGCTACTGCTAGAAGAGCAGCTAAAGAATTAGAAAAAGAGTATTTTGACTGTAACTTTATAGTAGCACATATGGGTGGAGGAATATCTGTTGGAGCACATGAAAAAGGTAAAGTAATAGATGTTGCCAATGCTTTAGATGGAGAAGGGCCATTTTCGCCAGAGAGAAGTGGTGGATTACCGGTCGGAGACTTAGTGAAGATGTGCTTTAGTGGAAAATACACTCAAGATGAAATAAAGAAAAAGATAAAAGGAAATGGTGGTCTAGTAGGATACTTAAATACTAATGATGGTAGAGAAGTTGAATCTAGAATAGAAGCTGGTGATGAAAAAGCTAAATTAGTATATGAAGCTATGGCTTACCAAGTAAGTAAAGAAATAGGTTCTTGTGCATCAGTATTAAAAGGTAATGTAGATGCAATCCTTTTAACTGGTGGAATAGCTTACTCTAAGATGTTTACAGGAATGATTGAAGAGAGAGTTAATTTTATATCTGATGTAAAAGTTTACCCAGGTGAAGATGAAATGATAGCATTAGCTCAAGGTGGACTTAGAGTATTAAATAAAGAAGAAGAACCCAAAAATTATGGATATGAAGTTCAATATAGTTAATGATATAAATTTAATATAAATACAAAATTGACTTAATAGGTGGTAACTAATGATAAGAGATGATAAGAGGATAAGAATTATAATAGGACACTATGGTAGTGGTAAAAGTGAGTTTGCTATGAACTATGTTACCAAATTAAGAAATGAGGTAGAAGGTAAAGTTGCCTTATCAGATTTAGATGTAGTAAATGTTTATTTTAGAACAAGGGAAAAAAAGGATTTATTAAATTCTTTAGATATCCTTCCTATATATAGTTCAATAGACGCACCAACTTTAGATTTACCAGCTATATCTCCTCAAATAATGTCACCAATAACAGATAATTCTTATAGTTATGTTATGGATGTGGGAGGGGACAACGTAGGAGCTAGAGTGGTAGGTAGATTCCACGAATTAATAGAAAAAGCTGACTACGATATGTTTTGTGTAGTAAACGCTAATAGAGAATATACTCAGTCAGTAGAAGATGTAATAGGTCATATAAGAGCAATTGAGAAATCTTCTGGTCTTAAGGTTACTGGGCTAGTAAACAATACACATTTAGTAAGGTCAACTACAATTGATGATGTTTTAAAAGGTCAAAAATTAGTTGAGCAAGTGTCTAGACAGTACGATATACCAGTTAAATATATAGTATGTTTAGAAGAATTAGTTCCACAACTTCCAGAAGGTTTAGAGGGAGAAATTTTCCCTATCAAGCTTTATATGAGAGAAGCTTGGATGTAGTTTATTAGTAAAATAATTATAAATTTTTCTAAGGGGGACAAAGGAATATGGCTAAGGGAACTGTAACTTTCAATCAAGACCTTTGTAAAGGATGTGCATTATGTGTAGCTGCATGTCCAAAGCAAATAGTAGTAATGGATAATAACAAAATCAACAAAAAGGGATACAATCCAGCTACAGTAGTAGAAATGGATAAATGTATAGGTTGTTCAAACTGTGCGACTATGTGTCCAGATGCAGTTATAACAGTTGAGAGAGACTAATTAAAATATAAGGGGGATTTGTAAATGGCTAAGATACTTATGAAGGGTAACGAAGCATTTGGGAAAGCAGCTATAGAAGCTGGATGTAAATATTTCTTTGGTTATCCAATAACACCACAAAATGAATTACCAGAATATATGTCTAAAGAATTACCTAATGTTGGAGGAGTATTTGTTCAAGCTGAATCAGAAGTTTCTGCTATAAACATGATATATGGTGGAGCAGGAGCAGGGGCTAGAGTTATGACTTCTTCATCTTCACCAGGAATAGCTTTAAAACAAGAAGGTATAACTTATGCAGCAGGTGCTGAATTACCATGTGTTGTAGTTAACGTAATGAGAGGTGGTCCAGGACTTGGAGGAATACAACCTTCTCAATCTGACTACTTTATGTCTACAAGAGGTGGAGGAAATGGAGACTATAGAACTCCAGTTTATGCTCCAGCTACAGTTCAAGAAGCTGTTGATATGATAATGGAAGCTTTCAATGTTGCTGATTACTATAGAACTCCAGTCATGGTAGTTGCAGATGGTATGATAGGACAAATGATGGAGCCAGTAGAATTTAAAGCTCCTAAAACTAGAGAATTAAAACCTAAAGATTGGGCTACAGTAGGAACTAAAGGAGAAAGAAAGCCTAATGTAATAAATTCTTTATACTTACAACCAGATGAATTAGAAAAACACTGTATAAAGTTAGAAGCTAAGTACAGAGAAATAGAAAAAAATGAAGTTGATTATGAAATGTATAAGACTGAAGATGCTGAATTAGTATTTGTAGCTTACGGTACTACAGCAAGAATAGTTAAAAACTCTATAGATATGTTAAGAGAAGAAGGAATTAAAGCTGGTTTAATAAGACCTAAGACTTTATGGCCATTCCCATTTGAAGCATTCAATCAAATACCAGAAGCTAAAAACTTATTAACTGTTGAAATGAGTATGGGACAAATGGTAGAGGATGTAAGATTAGCTGTTGAAGGAAGATTACCTGTACACTTCTACGGAAGAGCAGGAGGAATGATACCTGATCCAGAAAGTATAGCTAATAAAGCAAAAGAAGTAATGGAAAGTGAATTAGCTGTAGGAGGTGCTAGATAATGTCAGTTGTATTTAAGAAAACTAAGGGATTAACAGATGCTCAAACACACTACTGCCCAGGATGTACTCATGGTATAATCCATAGATTAGTAGGAGAAGTATTAGAAGAGTTAGATGTATTAGGAGACACTATAGGTGTAGCTCCAGTTGGATGTTCAGTTTTAGCATACAACTATTTTAATTGTGATATGCAAGAAGCATCTCATGGTAGAGCTCCAGCAGCAGCTACTGGAATAAAGAGAGTTCATCCAGATAAGACAGTATTTACATACCAAGGAGATGGAGACTTAGCATCTATAGGTACAGCTGAAATAGTTCATGCAGCAGCTAGAGGTGAAAAATTCACTACAATATTCGTAAATAATGCTATATATGGAATGACTGGTGGGCAAATGGCTCCAACTACATTAGTTGGACAAAAGGCTACAACAGCTCCATATGGTAGACAAATAGATAAGCAAGGATTCCCAATAAGAATGAGTGAAATGCTAGCTACATTACCAGGTGCAGTGTTTGTAGAAAGAGTTTCTGTAGATACTCCTGCTAATGTTAGAAAAGCTAAAAAAGCTATAAAGAAAGCATTTGAAGTACAACAAGCAGGACTTGGATTTGGTATAGTAGAAGTTCTATCTACATGTCCAACTAACTGGGGATTAAATCCAAATGATGCATTACAATGGTTAAGAGATAATATGATGCCATACTATCCAATAGGCAATATAAAAGATGTTGAAATCGCTGAGGAGGTGAAGTAATATGTCTACAGCTAGAGTAATATGTGCAGGATTTGGTGGTCAAGGGGTAATGTCTATGGGACAATTACTTACATATGCAGGCATGCTAGAAGGTAAAGAAGTTTCTTGGTTACCATCTTATGGACCAGAAATGCGTGGAGGTACAGCTAACTGTTCAGTAACTGTATCTAGTAAGCCAGTTGGTTCTCCAGTTATAGCAGGAGATGCAACTTGTGCAATAGTAATGAACTTACCATCACTTGATAAGTTTGAAAGTGAAGTTAAGCCAGGTGGGAAAATATTAGTTAACAGTTCTCTTATAGAAAGAAAAGTAGAAAGAGATGATGTTGATGTTTATTATATACCAGCTAATGATATAGCTTTAGAGTTAGGAAATCCTAGAGTTGCTAACATGGTAATGTTAGGGGCTTATTTAAAAACTGAACCAACAGTAGAGGTAGACTCAGTTTTAGAAGCATTCAAGAAAGTATTTGGACCAAGTAAAGAAAAATTCGTTCCATTAAATAAGGAAGCTTTACAAAAAGGATCGAGTTCTATAAAATAATATAAAAAGTTACAAAAAAGGGGACAATAGAAAGAATTCTATTGTCCTTTTTTTATATATGTATTAAAATGTCTTTATGGAATAAACTTGGAACTAAGAACACTTAAATGTGTATAATAATATATTATAATTGACGAGCTTTTCTTCACGAAAGGAGATTTTTTATGAGAAAGTATTTTGGAACAGACGGAGTAAGAGGTGTAGCAAATACAGAACTTACTTGCGATTTAGCATACAGATTAGGTAGAGCTGGAGGATATGTACTAGCTCAAGGAAAAGAAAAAGTTAAAGTAGTAGTTGGAAAAGACACAAGAGTATCAGGAGATATGTTAGAAGCATCTTTAATAGCAGGGCTTATGTCTGTTGGATGTGATGTAATGACAGTTGGGGTAGTTCCAACACCAGCAGTTGCATACCTAACTAGAAAATATGAAGCTGATTGTGGTGTTGTTATATCAGCATCTCACAATCCAGTTGAATACAATGGTATAAAGTTCTTCAATAAAGATGGATATAAATTAGATGATTCTGTAGAATTAGAAATAGAAAATTATATAGACAATATAGAAAAGGTTGATTATCTTCCAGTGGGAGAAAATGTTGGAAGAAAGGTATATGTACATGATGCACAGAGGGACTATATAGATTACTTAAAATCTATAGTAAAAGTAGATTTTAAAGGATTAAAAGTTGTGTTAGACTGTGCCAATGGAGCATCTTATAATGTTGCACCAATAATATTTAAAGAATTAGGTGCAAGCGTTGTAACAATAAATAGTCAACCAAATGGAAATAATATAAATGATAAGTGTGGTTCAACACATCCAGAGGGATTACAAAAAGCTGTTGTAGAGAATAATGCTAACTTAGGTCTTGCATATGATGGTGATGCAGATAGATTAATAGCTGTTGATGAAAATGGAAACATTGTAGATGGCGACCATATAATGATATTAAGTGCAATACACTTAAAGAATAAAGGTAAGTTAGCAAAGGATACATTAGTAGTTACAGTGATGAGTAATATAGGACTTACTATAGCAGCTAAGGAACATGGAATAAATCTAGCTGCTACTGCTGTAGGAGATAGATATGTACTTGAAGAAATGAAAAACACTGGATTTAACTTAGGTGGAGAGCAATCAGGGCACATGATATTCTTAGACTATAATACTACAGGAGATGGAGTATTAAGTTCATTAGTATTAGCCCAAATAGTATTAGAAGAAGGTAAGAAGTTATCAGAATTAGCAGCAGTGATGACTCAATATCCACAAGTGTTAGTTAATGCTAGAATAAAGAATGAAAATAAAAATAGATACATGGAATACCCAGAAATAAAGAGTGAAATAGAAAGAATAGAAAAATTACTAGATGGATGTGGAAGAGTATTAATAAGACCATCAGGAACAGAACCATTAGTAAGAGTTATGTTAGAGGGTAAAGAGGAAGGTCAAATAAAAGAATTAGCTACAAATTTAGCTAACATTATACAAGAAAAACTATCGTAATTTAAAAAGTGAATGCTAAGGCCTAGTATCACCCAAGCGTAAAAGTTAAAAGGGTGAATTACTAAGATATTTCTTAGTATTCACTTTATAAAGCGCCAGAACTTAGCTATAAGAAATACTTTATAAAATTTCTAAGTTGACGAGGACAGAGTTTATCGAATTATCGGCGGATGCTCTGCGGTGAATTTACCATCGTAAAAGTTTCTTTAAAACAAGGGAGTAATTCTTTGGACAAAGGGAAAACTTAAGTAAATATGACCTAACTCTTAAAATATATAAAACAAAAAATATTTTTAGGAGGAATTTTAATATGTGTGGAATAGTTGGATATTTAGGACACAGACAAGCAACAGAAGTATTAGTAGAAGGACTTTCAAAATTAGAGTATAGAGGATATGACTCGGCTGGTGTTGCAGTAAACACTGGAAATGAATTAGAAATAAGAAAGTTCAAGGGAAGGTTATCAATACTTGCTGAAGATTTAGAAAAAAATCCTATAGAAGGTGGATTAGGAATAGGACATACTAGATGGGCAACTCATGGAGAACCATCAGATGTAAACTCACATCCTCATTTCAATATGGATAAGACAATAGCAGTAGTTCACAATGGTATAATAGAAAACTACATGGAATTAAAGGAAGAATTACAAGCAGAAGGTGTAGTATTTTTATCTCAAACAGACACAGAAGTAGTAGCTCACTTAGTAGATAAATACTACGAAGGAAATCTATTAGATGCTGTTTATAAGGCAACTGAAAGATTAAGAGGAGCATATGCATTAGGTGTTATATGTAAAGATAATAACAGTGAATTAGTTGCAGTAAGAAAAGATAGCCCACTAGTAGTAGGTCTTGGTGAAGGTGAAAACTTTATAGCATCAGATATACCTGCAATACTAAAGTATACTAGAAATGTATACTTCTTAGAAAATGGAGAGTTTGTTCATATAGTTGGAGATAAATTAACAGTATTAAATGAAAATAGAGAAGAAGTTAAAAAAGAAGTTACAGAAATAACTTGGGATGTTGAAGCTGCATCTAAAGGTGGATATGAACATTTCATGTTAAAAGAAATATACGAACAACCAAACGGAGTTAAAGAAACATTAATAAGAAGATTAAATGAAAATGGAGAAATCCAATTAGATGATATAAAAATGACTAAGGAAGACTTAGACAAAATAAATAAAGTTTATATAGTTGCATGTGGTACAGCATATCATGCAGGTCTTGTAGGAAAGTTTGCTATAGAAAAGTTTGCAAAGATACCAGTAATAACTGATATAGCATCTGAATTTAGATATAGAGATCCATTTGTTGACGAAAATACTTTATTAATATTAGTAAGTCAATCTGGAGAAACTGCTGATACTTTAGCATCATTAAGATATGCTAAAGAAAGAGGAGCTAGAATATTATCAGTAACTAACGTTGTTGGTTCTTCTATAGCTAGAGAATCAGATGATGTGTTCTATACGTGGGCAGGCCCAGAAATATCTGTTGCATCAACTAAGGCATACACAACTCAATTAGTTTCATTCTACATGATAGCACTAGACTTTGCTATAAAGAAAGGAACTATAACAAAAGAGTTATACAATGAAATGATAGAAAAATTAAAAGAAATGCCAGAAAAAGTTTCAAAAGCATTAGAACAAGAAACTTATATAAAAGAAGATGTAGCTAAAACATTAAGAGAAGCAAGTAGTGCTTTCTACTTAGGTAGAGGATTAGATTATAACTTAGCTATGGAAGGTGCATTAAAGATAAAAGAAATATCTTATATACATGCTGAAGCATTTGCTGCTGGAGAGTTAAAGCATGGTACAATAGCTTTAATAGAAAAAGGAACTCCAGTAATAGCTATAGCTACTCAAGAAGAACTATTTGAAAAAATGGTATCTAATATGGAAGAAGTTAGAGCTAGAGGAGCTTATGTTATAGCAATAGCTCAAGAAAAGAATAAGGAAGTTGAAAAAGCTGCTGATAAAGTAATATATATACCAAATGTGGATGATATATTATCAAGTATATTAACAGTTTTACCACTTCAATTATTATCTTACTACGTTGCAGTTGAAAGAGGTTGTGATGTAGATAAGCCAAGAAACTTAGCTAAATCAGTAACAGTTGAATAAATCTAAATTAAAAGATATATAAAGGACTACCTTATTAAGGTAGTTCTTTTTTACATACAAAGATTTTTTATTAAATATAGAACTATTGAAAATTCATATATAAGATATATTAATAAGTTTAAAATTTTTAAAAGGACACTTTAATTAACGGATGAAGTCGTTGTCTACATTAGGGAATCAAACTTTTTATTTTTTAGAATATATATTCTTTGTAGCTACATAATATTAATATTAGTATATAACAAAAGCATGTTCTTATATTAATTTGTTATGTATATATAATGATTCAATAGTTATAAAAATAACTATCAAATTATTATATAGTAACCATAAAAATATCGCATAGGTGCTAGGGTTTACAAAGTACTTACATAGATTTACAATTTAAATAAAACCTATTTTATAATGGAGGGAAACACATTGGAAGAGCTAAGAGATATATTATTAAATGAGATACCTGAATTTAGGGAAAAAGGTCATAAATTTGTAAATGGTGAAATTTCAGTAAATGAATTCAAACATGCATCAGGAGGAATGGGTGTATATGCTCATCGTGGTGGTAAAGAATTTATGATAAGACTTAGAACAGCAAGTGGTGTTCTTGATATAGAAAAGCTTAAATATATATATGATTGCGCTAAAAAATATAATCTAGATAAAGTACATTTAACTACTCGTCAAGCTATACAATTACATGGCTTAGGAATAGATGAAGTTTGTGACATAATGGAAGATGGATTAAAGCATGGTATATATACAAGAGGTGGAGGAGGAAATTTCCCTAGAAATGTTGCCTTATCACCATTATCAGGAGTAGAAATAGGGGAAGCATTTGATGTTACAGAATATGCTTTAAAAGTAAATGAATATTTAATGAAAGACATATATAAATATAAGTTACCTAGAAAATTAAAAGTATCTTTCTCAAATAGTAGCGAAGATACAGCTAACTGTACTGTACAAGATTTAGGTTTCTTAGCAGTAAAAGAAAATGGAGAAGAATTTTTCAAGCTTTATATAGCAGGTGGAATTGGTAAGAATCCTGCAAAAGCAGTGGAATATGATGAGTTAGTTCCAAAGAGTGATGTTTTATACCATGTACAAGCTATGATAGAGTTATTTATAGCTGAGGGTAACTATGAAAATAGAAATAAAGCTCGTACAAGATATATTGTAGCTAGTATGGGTGAAGAAGAGTTCTTAAAATGTTATAAAAAACATCTAAAAGAAGTAAAAGAAAGAGAAAATTTAGATTTAAATATAGAAAATAAAACTTGTAAAAAGCAAGGATCAAAAATAGATTTACAAGATATAAGACTAATACCTCAAAAACAAGAGGGATTATATAGTGTATATCTTCATCCAATTGGAGGACAGCTAAAACTAACTGACTTAGAAGCATTAATAAATGCCTTAGAGTCAATTGAAGATTTAGAAATAAGACTTTCTATGAGCGAAGGTGTTTATTTTAGAAATCTTAATGGAGAGGAAGCTAAAAATATATTAGAGTTAACAAAAACTATGGGTGGAAATACTCCAATAGAACAAACTTCATGTTGTATAGGTGTCCCTACTTGTCAGATAGGTATAGGAGAGAGTCAAGGTTTATTACATAGTATATTAGACTACTTCAAAAAGAAAAACTATACAACAAATAAATTACCAAGAATTCATATATCAGGATGTACAAGTTCTTGTGGAACTCATCAAATAGGTATAATTGGATTTGGAGGTAAAAAGAAAAAAATAGATGGAGAGTTAAAAGAAGCATTTACTTTATATGTAGGTGGTGTGGCTAAAAAAGATAACGTAAAACTTGGGGAAGTTTATGGAGATATAGCTAGTGATAAAATACCAGAGTTTTTATATAATTTAGGATTATTATTAGATGAAAAAAATATTAATTTTGAAGAATATTTAGGATCTAATGTTGAGGAATTCAAGGAATTTGCAAATAAATATATAGCATAATAATAAAATAAAGCACTAAGATGATTAAAGTCATCTTAGTGCTTTATTTTTGTATATGATATCCAAAAATGTTAATAATTTAAGTATAATATATAAATTAATGGGGGCTTTTACATGAAACTAATTAAAATGATATGTATATTTTTAATATTAATGATGATGGGTATACTAATATCTTTTGCGGATACAAAATCAAAAAATGAATATAATGAATTAATACGAACATTTATAAACACAGAGGCTAAGTTCAATTTTTATAACATAAAAGCAAATGGTTCTATAAATTACAACATATCAAAAGAAGAAATGGTTGATATGTGCACAGAAATACTTAATAATTTAGGACTAGAAGAAAGTGATTTAGCATGGGAAGAAATATGGAATAAAGATGAGAAACAGATTCATTTAAGCGGTAAAATAGAAGATGAAAGCATTTCCATAATTTTCATAAAGAAAAATGACGAAGAGGCTCACATAATGGTTGACATATTACAGAATAAAGTATATAAAAATATAGTGGGCGTTTATACAGTTCTTGAGAATACATTAGAAAAATTTGCAATTAATGCAGATATAAATACATGTATATCTGGAGAATATTCAGAAAAGTTACATTTAAGCAAATGTGATGATATTTTAACGAAAATATTATATAATATGAATGCACAAGAAGTAGATAGAATACAAGAGGAAAATTTTATATCTGTTACAGCAGATAGTAAGATCTTACAAGGAAATGACTTAGAATATTTAGGAAATAATATTAATTTGAATATAGGGATGAGGTATAGCGAAGACGAAGATAAAACATTAATTTATATTGCTACACCTATTATAAAATTAGATTATTAATTATGAGGAGAGACAATAAAAATGGGAAAGATAATAGTAAAAAAGAGTAATCCACTTAATGGAAGTGTTAAAATAGACGGAGCTAAAAATGCAGTGTTACCAATAATAGCGGCGACGTTATTAGCAAACGGTAAGTCAACTTTAAAGTGTGTACCTAACTTAAAAGATGTTCATGTTATATCTGATTTATTAAGACACTTAGGAGCAAAAGTAGAATATAAGGATAACACTTTAACAGTAGATGCAAGCAACATAACTACTTGTGAAGCACCATATGAGTTAGTAAGTAAGATGAGAGCATCTTTCTTAGTAATGGGGCCATTACTTGCTAGATTTAACCACACAAAAATATCTATGCCAGGAGGATGCGCTATAGGAACAAGACCTATAGATTTACATTTAAAAGGATTTAAGCATTTAGGTGCAAAAGTAGATATGGATCATGGATTCGTAGAAGCTACAACTGATAAATTAGTGGGTACTAAATTATACTTAGATTTCCCATCAGTAGGAGCTACTGAAAACATAATGATGGCAGCAGCTTTAGCTGAAGGAACAACTATAATAGAAAATGCTGCAGAAGAGCCAGAAATAGTAGATTTAGCTAATTTCTTAAATGAAATGGGAGCTAATGTAAAAGGTGCAGGAACTAACACTATAAAGATAAAAGGTGTTAAAGAATTAAAAGGTGCAGAGCATACAATAATACCTGATAGAATAGAAGCAGCTACTTATATGGTTGCAGCAGCTATGACAAAAGGTGATATAACAATAGAAAATGTAATGATGGAACATTTAAAACCAGTTACAGCTAAATTAATAGAAGCTGGATGTGAAATAATAGAAAAAGATAATACAGTTAGAGTTATAGGACCTGAAGTGTTAAAGCCAATAGATATAAAGACTTTACCTCACCCAGGATTCCCAACAGATGTTCAAGCTCAATTCATGGCTATGCTTACAATAGCTAATGGAACTGGGGTAGTTACAGAAACTGTATTTGAAAATAGATTTATGCATGTTGCCGAATTTAATAGAATGGGAGCAAACATAAAAATAGAAGGAAAGAGCGCAATAGTAAATGGAGTAAACCAATTATATGGTGCTAAAGTTAATGCGACAGATTTAAGAGCTGGTGCAGCACTTATATTATGTGGACTTATAGCAGAAGGAGAAACTCAAATAGGAGAAATATATCACGTACAAAGAGGATATGTTGATATAGATAAGAAAATAACTGCTTTAGGTGGAAACATAGAGATAATAGAAGACTAAAAATAAATAGTAATAAATAAATAGGGTTATTCATATATTTTAAGTACAAGTAATTAACTAAGGAGGAAAATATATGAATAACCCTTTAGTATTTTTAGGAAGTATAGTTGGTTTGTCTATAGCAGTTCCTGTATTTTTAAGTGTAGTATCTTACGATGGGATAGAGGCTATACAAAACGAATCGGCATTAAGCAATTCTAAAAAAAAGATAATCAACTATGAAACAGTTGATAAAGAAGCTCCTTTAATAAATATATACAATCATAAAACTAATAAGACTGAGAAGATGGATATAGAAAAATATTTATGTGGAGTTTTAGCAGGAGAGATGCCTGTAGACTTTAATATTGAAGCTCTTAAAGCACAAGCTGTAGCAGCAAGAACTTATGTAATGTATAAAGAAAATCAAGGAAAATCAAATCAGCATAGCAATGCAGTCGTATGTACTGACTATAATCATTGCCAAGAATATAAGAATTATGAAGAATTAAAAGAAAAGAATGGACAAGATTGGATGGATAAATATTACCCTAAAATACAGCAAGCAGTACGAGATACAAAGGGTCAGATAATAACTTATAAGGGAGAACCTATACTTACACTGTATTTCTCTACATCATCAGGAAAGACAGAAAACTGTGAAGAAGTATTTGCACAAGCATATCCATATTTACAATCTGTCGAAAGCCCTTATGATAAAGAGTACTCTCCTAAATATACTTCTGAGTTAAAGATAAGCAATAAAGATTTTATAAATGCTATAAATAGTAATTATAAAAATGCAGGTTTAAATCCATCTAACCTAGAGAATCAAATAAAAATTTTAAATAGAAGTGATGGTGGATCTGTAGATAAAATAAAAATTGGGAATAAGGAGATTAGAGGAAGAGAAATTAGAGGTATATTTAAATTAAATTCCTCCAATTTTGAATTAAAATTTGGAGAGAATCATATAGATTTTTTAGTAAAAGGATATGGACATGGTGTTGGAATGAGTCAGTGGGGAGCACAAGGTATGGCAGAGGAAGGGTATCGATATTATGAAATACTAAATCATTATTATCAAGAAACAGATATAACAGACTTATATTAATTAGAAGAGCTTTTATCAAGCTCTTTTTTATATTAAGTATAGAACTGTTAATAGTTTGTACAGATAATATAGCAAGAATTTTAAAAGTATAAAAAAGGTATTAAAAAAACGGGAGAAATCTTTGGAAATATGTCAGTTTCATATATATTAATAGATAAAATTCATTTTTAATTAATCCAAAATATGTATAAATTGTATAAAAATATAAATAAAAGATAAGAATACAAATACATAAATATATTTGGAGGTGCTGTATGAAAAAGCTACTAGAAAAAGATGGATTTTATTTGGCATTATTTGTATGCATTAGTTTACTTGCGGTCGGAGGAGTTTGGTTTGTAAAGAATGATGTTAACGACCTAGCATCAAATAATGAAATAGTAAATGATAAAGAAAATAGTAAAAAAGAAGATGAAGTTCATCTAATAGAAAATGAAAATAAAGAAGCTGTGCCAACTTCTACAGAATCAAAGGAAAACTTAGAAACAGCAAAAAATAAAGAGGTTAAAAAAACATCGAAACTTGAATTTGTAGGAGAAAAAGTAATTAGAGAATATTCAGCAAAGGAACCTAGTTACTCAGAAACATTGAACTTATGGGAAGTGCATAAAGGTCTAGACGTAAGTTGTAAAGAAGGACAAAGTATAAAAAGTTTATTATCAGGAAAAGTAACTAACATTTTTAAAGATGATGCTAATGGTATGTCAGTTGAGGTTGAAAGTGAAGGTAAAACAGTAATATATTCTAATTTAAGTGAAGATATTAAAGTTAAAGACGGACAAGCAGTCAAAGAAGGAGATGTAATAGCTTTAGCAGGAAATACATCTGTAGTTGAGAGTGCAGAGGGACCACATATTCATATAGAAGCCTTCAAAGGAAAAGAATCAATAGATCCAATGAGTTTAATAAAATAAAATATAACAGACTTAATCAAATTTGGTTAAGTCTGTTATATTTCTTTTCTTTTTCACATATATATGATTAAGGCTAGTATGTGAGGAGGGAAAGCTTTGAGATCTCATATAGAGGAACGAGCAATCGTTGTGGCTAAATATATACTAGAGAAAAATACAACTGTTCGTCAAACAGCGAAGACATTTGGAGTTAGTAAAAGTACAATACATAAAGATGTAACAGAACGTTTAGAAGAAATAAACCCGTCTCTAGCTAAAGAAGTTAAGATGGTTTTAGAAAAAAATAAATCTGAAAGACACATAAGAGGAGGAATGGCTACAAAGCTTAAATATGAAAAGAGCTCCAAAAAAAATGTAGGTTAAGCCTACATTTTTTTTATTATTCTTGACTAAAGTAGTATTTTTGTATATTTTGTATTATAGGAGTGTTTTAGACAATGAGTCGTTTAGATATAAAATATGCAAAAAGGAGTTGAGAACATGTCTAGAGCGGACATAGGGATAGACTTAGGTACTGCTAATGTTCTTGTATACGTTAGCGGAAAAGGGATTGTATTAGAAGAGCCTTCTGTTGTAGCAATCGATAAAAGAACTAAATCTGTCTTAGCGGTAGGAGAAGAAGCTAGAAGAATGATAGGAAGGACACCTGGTAATATAGTAGCTATAAGACCACTAAGAGATGGTGTAATTTCTGATTATGATGTAACTGAAAAAATGTTAACTTATTTTATAGATAAAGCTGTAGATAAAAAAGGTTTTGGTAGATTTTTTATGCCAAGAATAATGGTATGTGTTCCTACAGGGGTCACAGATGTTGAAAAAAGAGCTGTAGAAGAAGCTACAAGACAATCTGGAGCGAGAGATGTATATATAATAGAAGAACCAATAGCAGCGGCTATAGGAGCAGGAGTAGATATAGCTAAACCTAATGGAAGCATGGTTATAGACATTGGTGGAGGAACAGCAGATATTGCGGTGACATCTCTAGGAGGAGCTGTAGTTAGTGAATCCATAAAAATGGGTGGAGATAGATTTGATGAAGTTATAGTAAGATATATCAGAAAACAATATAACCTTCTTATAGGAGAAAGAACTGCAGAAAAAATCAAAATAGAAGTAGGTTGTGCATATAAAAGAGAAGATGAAAAGAGCATTAAAATAAGTGGACGTAATTTAATTACAGGATTACCAGAATCCATAGTTATAAATTCAACTGAGATGCTAGAAGCTCTTAATGAATGCTCAGAGCAGATAGTTGCATCAACGCTTTCTGTCCTAGAGAAAACACCACCAGAATTAGCAGCAGATATAAGTGATACTGGAATAATAATGACTGGTGGAGGTTCATTGTTATATGGACTAGACAAAAGAATAGAAGATAGAACAGGAATTAAAGTTGTAGTGGCTGATGAACCTTTATCTTGTGTTGCAAAAGGTACAGGAATTGCTTTAAGTTCTTTAGATTTACTTGAAACAGGAGGTACCTTCAAAAGGAGATAATTAGGAGGGTACTTAAATGTTAAATATAGACCAAATAAAAGAATTAATACCACATAGATATCCATTTTTATTAGTAGATAGGATAATAGAATTAGAAGAGGGAAAAAGAGCTAAAGGTATAAAAAATGTAAGTGTAAATGAACCATTTTTCCAAGGTCATTTCCCAGAATACCCGATAATGCCAGGAGTACTTATAATAGAAGCTATGGCTCAAGTAGGGTGTGTAGCTATGATGTCAGTAGATGAGAATAGAGGAAAATTAGGTGTATTTGCAGGTATAGATAAAGTTAGATTTAAAAAAGAAGTAAGACCTGGGGATACATTAACTATGGAAGTTGAAATGACATCTATAAGAAGAAATATTGGAAAAGCTTTGGCAAAAGCTTTTGTTAATGAAGAATTAGTATGTAGTGGAGAGTTAATGTTTGCTCTTGTAGAAAAATAAAAATAAGGCTATTTCCTTTAAGGAAATAGCCTTATTTTTATTTTTCTAAGATTGATATATGATGTAAGTAAATTATTAGATAAAACAATCAAGTAAAATTGTTTTGAAATATGTTATATGTCAAAATTTGTATGCAGAACATTAAAAATAATAAAAAGCAGATAAATAGCCTAACCTATAAAAATTTAATCTAAAGAACAGGCTATATTAAATATTGATTTGTCATGTAGAAAGAAGTAAAGATAAAGATATAAGTTCGGCAAGTTCTAATATAAAACTAAGTCGAACGTTATTAAAAGAAAATCTATTATTTTCATCTATCTTATCTACAATACCTACAATAGAATAGTTTCCTATTTGAGGTAATTTTTTACCTACCCCCTTGCCAGGAAGAATAGGGCCTTCTCTGACTTGGATATTTCCTATATTATTTTTTGCACCCAGACATGCATCAATAGCTAGAAAATTTCCGTTAGGATGAGCCTTTTTTATATGTTCGATAGACTCATATATATTTAAAGCATGAATAGGATTATCTAAGGTTCCGTAGACAGGGAAATTAAAGTCGCTATTTTTAAGCATAGTGCCAACTAAAGGGCCAAGAGCATCACCTATAGCCCGATCTGTTCCTATACAGACCACAACTGTATTATCATTTATTATGTCTCTAAGTACAGAACAAAGGATTTCAACAACATTTTCTTTATTATAATTGACCTTGGCCAGATACATAGGAACACCCCCTTCACAAGAATATATGAAATATAGGATAAAAAAAGACCTATATAGATTTATAAGATATAATATGAAAAAATTATTAAATAGGATACAAGATAGTTTGAATAGACAAGCAAAAAATTATTGCATAAAAGATTGACAGTATATAAAAAAGGTAGTAATATATAAGTTAGTGATACAAAATAATAACTTAATAAATTCTTGATTACCTTATCAAGAGCGGCGGAGGGACAGGCCCTGTGAAGCCCAGCAACCACCCATTAGGGAAAAGGTGCTAAATCCTACAAGACTTTATAGTTTTGAGAGATGAGGTTAGTTAATTAGCATATACGAAATAATTAACCTCTTCTTAATAAGAAGAGGTTTTTTTATTAGATAAATAATTACTAAACTCCTAGCTCTTAAGATTTAATTAGGTTGTATTTTAGTGAAAATCATTATAAATGATTAGAAATCAAATCTAAATAAAATGAATTATATTAAGGAGGAGATACAAATGGCAAGACATTTATTTACGTCGGAATCAGTAACTGAAGGGCATCCAGATAAAATCTGTGACCAAATATCAGATTCTATACTAGATGCATTATTAGAGAAAGATCCACATGCAAGGGTAGCTTGTGAAACAACAACTACAACAGGATTAGTATTAGTAGCAGGAGAAATAAGTACTAATACATATGTAGACATTCCTAAATTAGTAAGAGAAACAGTAAGAGAAATAGGGTATGACAGAGCTAAATATGGATTTGACTGTGATACTTGTGCAGTAATAACTGCAATAGATGAACAATCAGGCGATATAGCTATGGGTGTTGATGAAGCCTTAGAAAATAGAGAAGGTGAAAATGCTGAAGATGAAATAGAAAAGGTTGGAGCAGGAGACCAAGGTATAATGTTTGGTTTCGCTTGTAATGAAACAGAAGAGTTAATGCCACTTCCAATATCTTTAGCTCATAA
>NZ_JADOZQ010000024.1:0-18564 GCF_015669105.1 Romboutsia sp. D33t1_170424_H2
TTCTAACACCTATATTAACTTTAGTTATTTCTGGATGTCCATAAGTTCCAGTATTTGCACTATCAAGTAAAGCCATTCCGTCTACCCCAACCTTACCTGTTTCTAATGTTAATGCTATTAATTCGTCAATAGTTAGGCTATCATCTAATGTTTTAGCTAAAGTGCTTTGTAAAAATGCATTAACTTCTTCATTGTCATACCCTAAAGCATTAGCATGCTTCATATATGCCGATAAGCCTTTTAATCCATATATTATAAGTTCTCTTAAACTTCTTATATCTTCATCTTTTGTAGCTAATACACCAACTTTAGTTGATTTTTCGTCTAGTATTGTATCTATTTCTACTTCTTTCTTACCACTTCCTAGTATCGTGTTTTTTAGTTTAGATAATACAGATACTTTAGCATCTAATTCTTCATTATTTGATGCATTCCATAACGCTGCTTCTGATAAATTTTCTTTGTTCTTTAATTTTGATAATAATTCTTCTTTAGTTTTTAAAGTTTGTTTTACTCTTTCATAGAATATTTCATCATCAAAATTTGCATTAGTTATTGTTGTAAATAAGTTTATAGTTATTAGATGATTAACAGTACTATCTATTTTTTTTCCTTCATTTCTTAGTCTAGTAGTAACCTCTGATAATCCTTTAGTTGTATATATTAATAGATCTTGCATTCTTGCTAGATCTGGTGATTTTCCACATACTCCAAATTTTGTACATCCTGTACATCCTGCTGTTTCTTGACACTGAAAACAAAACATTTTATTTTCCATTTCATGTCCTCCTCTTTATTTTATGTAATAATTATATGTTATAATAGTATATATTTCTGTAACATACGTTACACTAATAAAAAAATTATAAAAGTAGGTGATTTTTTGTTTAAAACTAGAGAGGAAGCATTACATTTTTTTAAAGATTCAACTTATACCATATCTAAATATAATAAAAATGATATTATAGCTATTGAAGGTTCTCCTTGCGACAAAGTAGGATTAATATTACAAGGTAGTATTGATGTAAAACGTATATTAACCAGTAATAATGTTATACATATGTCTTCTTTATCTGTAGGTAACTTTTTTGGAGAAATTATAGCGTTCTCAGATACTAATGCGTACCCTGCTACTATAATGGCATCTAGTAATTGTGAAATAATGTTTATACATAAAACTTCATTTATAATCTTTTGTACTAAAAATCCAGATTTTTTAGATATGTTTTTAAATGACTTAAGTAATAAGATTATACAACTTAATAATTCTATAAAAAATTTATCTTTTTCAAGTATACGTCAAAAACTAAGTAACTATCTAATTACACAACATACTATCCAGAAAAGTAAATTTATAAAACTTGGCATAACAAAACAAAAGCTTTCTGAAATGCTTGGTATCCCTAGACCTTCTTTATCTAGAGAGCTTATGAAAATGAAATCTGATGGACTTATAGATTATTCAAAAGATACAATTAAAATATTGGATATAGAAACTTTAGAAGAGTTATTAATGGAGTAAAAAAAGAGCAAAGTAAGACTTAACAATTATGTCTTCTTTGCTCTTTTATATTTTATTGTCTATTTTATTATTTTAATTAATTCTTTTAATTTATTTTCATCTATTCTACCAAAAGGACTATTATCAATTCTTATAGCTGTCCCAAAGTGGTAATCCGTGGCATTTGTTAATTCTTTTATTGTGTTTATATTTTCAAAGTTGAGTCCCCCACCTAGTAGTATATTTATATCTTTTGATACTTCTATCATAGACTTTATTTTTTCTATATTATAATCTATACGTTTAGTACCACCTGCTGTTAATATATTTGTTATATTATATTTATTTAATATCTCAGTACTTTTAATCACATTTGTAAAATCTATAGCCTTATGGAAAGTTACATCAATTCCTTTACATTTTTTAAGCAATCTTTGTAGATTTACTTCATCTATATTATTTTCTTTGTCTAAAAGCCCCAACACTACTCCATTTACACCTAAACTTTTAGCTATCTCTATATCTTTTTCCATTATTTCTATATCATACTCACTATATACAAAACTATTTGCATGATTTCTTATCATAACGTTAACAGGTATATTTACGTTATTTACTACCTTTTCTATAGTAGCAAAACTTGGAGTTAAACCTCCTTCTGTTAGCGCACTAATAAGTTCTATTCTATCACCTCCACAAGCTTCTATAGTTTTAGCGTCTTCAACTGACATCCCTATTATTTCTAACATATTCTCTCCCTTTTTAAGTATAATTTATAACTATTATACATTAATTCTATCGTTATAATAAGGTTCTGTATGAACTATAACTTGACAATTTTCATTTATTTCTTTTCTTATAACATCTTCTATCTTATGACCTAATATATGTGCCTCTTCTGTGCTTAAATTTGGATTTACTAATACATGCATATCAATATGAATATCATTTTGACTTCCTCTACTTCTAATTTTATGCACATCTTTAACTTCATCAAATCTAATTACAATATCATTTATAACTTTTTCATCTATAATAGCTTTATCTACTAATACGCCTATAGACGATATTAGTATTTCATATGCGGAATGAAGTATAAATAAAGCTACTACTACTGATACTATCGGGTCAATAATTGGAGGAAGACCCATGTTTATACCAAATAAAGTTATTAAAACTCCTATCGATACAAACACGTCACTTTTTGTATGCATTGAGTCTGCTATTAGGATATGACTATTTAATTTTTTTCCCATTTTATACTCATATTTACTCACCAATATATTTATAAATAATGTGAAAATTAATATAAGTAGACTTTCAATTGTAATTGATGGTTCTACAATATTTTTAAATCTATCTATAGACTCTATGATTATATTTATTCCTACCAGAGTTAACATAGCTCCTATAAACATACTTGCAAGAATTTCAAACTTCCTATGTCCATAAGGATGCTCTCTATCTTTAGGCTTTATGGCTATACTTATGCCTACTATTCCTACCACATTTGACGCTCCATCTGATAAGGAGTGAAATCCATCAGCCATCATACTAGCACTTTTAATAAAACCTCCTATTATTATCTTCAACAAAGCTACGATTAAATTTGCAAATAAAATTATCCATAATATTTTTTTTACTTCTCTTAGATTACTATTCATAGTGCCTCCTTTTAGTAATAAATAAAATTATATGAAATCTCTTAAAATCTGGTAATAACTATCATTTACCTTTAAACTAAAAAATCCATGAAAAGCATATTTATGCTTTTCATGGATTTTAATTTAAATTAGTATTGTTATTCATATTATTTATATATTCAAATATAGTTACATTTGTGCATTCTTTTTTAGAATCTACTAAATTAGATACGGTTACTCCTAGTAATCTTATCTGTTTATTTTTAGTATCCACATTTTTTAATAATTCATATACATTAGTTCTAATATCCTCTTTTTTATATATTGGATTTCTTAAACTTAAGCTCCTTGTTATTTGACTAAAATCATCATACTTTATTTTTAAAGTTATAGTTTTTCCTAAATTATTAGAATATGATAGTCTATGTGATACATCTTTACATATTTGTGAAAGTATCTCTAAAACTTCCTCATCATCTATACTTAAGTTATTTTTTAAAGTACTTTCTGAACCAACTGATTTTCTTTCTCTATGCGGTTTAACTTCTCTATAATCAATACCTCTTGCAAATTGATAAAATACATAACCTCTATTTTTAAATATTAATTCTAATTCACTAATATCTAATTGCCTTAAATCATATCCATTTTTTATTCCTAAATTATTTAGTGTTTTTGCTGTTACCTTGCCAACTCCAAAAAATTTGTTTATTGGGAGCTTGTCTAAAAATTCTTGTTTATTTTCTGGTGTTATTACCGTTAATCCATTAGGCTTTTTGTAGTCTGATGCTAGCTTAGCCAAAAATTTATTATAAGATACCCCTGCAGAAGAAGTTAATCCAACTTCTCTTAAAATATCTTTCTTTATCATCTTAGCTATTTGTGTTGCATATTTTATTCCTTTTTTATTTTTAGTAACATCTAAGTATGCCTCATCTAAAGATAAAGGCTCTACTAAATCTGTATATCTATAAAATATATTTCTTATCTTTTGTGATACTTTATGATATTCTTCAAATCTAGGCCTTATGAAATATGCATATGGGCACCTCTTATATGCAGTTTTTGATGGCATAGCTGAGTGAATCCCATATTTTCTAGCTTCATATGAACAAGTAGCTACAACTCCTCTACTTTCTGGTCTCCCTCCAACTATCACAGGTTTCCCTCTTAAACTTGGGTTATCTCTTTGCTCTATAGATGCATAAAAGGCATCCATATCTATATGAATTATTTTTCTATTATATACCAATTTAATCACCTTTTAAATCTTGATTTATATATATATCTTACATTAATTTTGGTTTATTTTTATATTTTATTTGCCTCAATTCTGCTTTTTATATATTATTTAAAGTTTTTTAAAAAATAACTTGCAAATTTTTGAAAAAACCTTTAAAATAGTTATTCCAAGGAACTAAGTTATTTTTAGTTCTTGATGACCGTATTTTTATATTTATTTTTATTTTGTAATTGTATACAAAAAGACCATACTACTATTTGTAATATGGTCTGATTTTTTATATCAATTTTTAATTTGCGTAGTAAAGATTTTGCGATGGATACTCTGGATCAGATGTTACATCTATTCCAAGTTCTCTAAATGTTTGTTCATCACTTTTACTTAATATAGTTGTTGAGTGTGCTTGAGCTCCTTTTAATAAAGGTAATTTGTCAAGTACAACTTGTGCAGTTGGGTTTGTAACAGCGCATATGCTAAGTGCAGTTAAAACTTCTTCACAACTTAACTCTGGATTTCTACTTCCTAAAGTTTTAGTTTTTAAGTTTACAATTGGCTCAAGTATAGCTGGTGATATTAGATGTAATTCATCATCTATATTTGCTAAATGTTTTATAGCATTTAATGTTGCTGCTGCAGTTGCATCCATTAATTCTGAACCTTTACCTGTAAGTATTACCCCATCATTTAATTCTATTGCAACAACTGGGCACATATCATTTTTATTTGCAGCTTCTTTTAATTTGTTGCTGTACTCTCTTGCTGGCATAACAACTGTTCTATCTTCTGGCTTTAAGTTAAGTCCTTGCATTATAACTTGTATTCTTTCAAAAGCACCTTTATCAACTTGTCCTTTTTTGTATTCACAAGCAGTCTTGAAATATCTTCTTATTATTTCTTGTCTAGATGCTTCTTGTACAACTTCATCATCTACTATACCAAATCCAACTCTATTAACACCCATGTCTGTTGGTGATTGATATATAGATTCTTTTCCTGTTATTTTTTCGATTATTTTTTTAAGAACTGGGAATAATTCTAAATCTCTATTGTAGTTTACAGACATTTCACCGTATTTTTCAAGATGGAACGAGTCTATCATATTTACGTCTTTTAAATCTACTGTAGCTGCTTCATAAGCTATATTTAAAGGATGCTTTAAAGGTACATTCCATACTGGGAATGTTTCAAATTTAGAATATCCAACAGCATTTCCTCTTTTATTTTCATGGTATAACTGACTTAAACAAGTACCAAGCTTACCACTATTTGGACCTGGAGCTGTAACAACAACTATAGGCTTAGTAGTTTCTATGTATGGATTTGCTCCATATCCTTCATCACTTACTATTGTATCAACATCTGTTGGGTAACCTTTTGTTGGGGCATGCTTATATACTTTTATTCCTCTACGCTCTAATTTATTTATGAAAACTGTTGTAGCAGGTTGTCCTTCATATCTTGTTATAACAACGCTGTTTACATCTAATTCGTAACTTCTTAAATCATCGATAAGTCTTAGAACTTCCATATCATAAGTTATACCGAAGTCTCCTCTTATCTTATTTCTTTCTATATCTCCTGCATAAACACATATCACAACTTCTACTTTTTCTTTTATGTGTTGAAGTACTTTTATTTTGGCATTTTCATCAAAACCTGGTAATACTCTTTTAGCATGTAAATCTCCTATTAGCTTACCACCAAATTCTAAATAAAGTTTGTCAAAATTATTAACTCTTTCTAAGATATATTTTGATTGCTCTTCTAGATATTTCTTGTGATCGAATCCTATCTTCATCTTTGCACCTCACTAAATTATTTAATTTTTGATAACCGTATTTTTATATATATTTTTATTCGTATTAGTGAAATTTGTTTAAAAATGTAATATTTTTTCTCTTATTTTCACTTTAAGGTTATATTATACATTCAACTTTTCAATATTTCAAGATTATTTTTTGTATTTTTAATATATATATTTATATATATTAAGTATTCACAAATATATTAAAATATACAAGTAAATCAGCAAAAATACTTATTTTTTTAAGTTTTGTTTTAAAATAATTTAAAAAGCTAAGATTTTACTCTTAGCTTTTAATTTAATTATATTTAGTTTAATTTAACAATCAAAGAATCCTTCTTGTCCACATATTATTAATAATAATATTAAAAATGGTATCCATGAACATATATCTATTTCACACCATACATCTCCAAATGCTAGGAATAAGAAAAATAGTACTATTATCCACCATGCTCCAAATCCACCTTCACAGCCTCCAAAGAATCTGTCTAACATATTACTCATATATTTACCTCCTGTTGTCATTTATATTCTAGAGTTTTTATACTCTTAAGATATATTATGTAGGACGGTTTATTTTTGATATAATTTTATATTTGCAATTTACATCATTAATCGACAGATTTGAGAAATTCCACTATTTCTACATTTTTTAATTATGATACATGGATATATTGATAATTAATCATAATACTATTTTAAATATAAATGCAATTATATAACTTTTGTAACCTGCTATTCTACCAAACATTATACTTTCTCTGTATATAAATACTTACCTCATTATCATAAAATCCCAAGACTTTTATCGTAATTACTTTTCTCATTATTTCTGAAATATTTACATTTGCCAGTTTATAAAGAAGCATAAAGGCTAAAGCTCCTATTGATACTGTCATTATAATAACTACATAATTTAAACTTTATATAGTATTTGTTAAACATCTAAACATAATGAGATACATAATTCTCAGCTATGCCTATAACCTTAACCTTTTTCATTTTATATGGTAATTTCTATATCGTAAACAATTCCACTATAGTCCTACATATAGTATATTTTAATTCACCCTTTATAAATTTCATTCATATTATATTTAGTAATATAATAAGTGTTAAAGTCTTATGTAACTTTATTGGAGGAGATATATTTGAGTTTTATAAATACAGAAAATAAATATATAAATAATGGGATTCGATTTTTTAATTTAGGAAATATATACTATTATGGTCTAGATGTAGAAAAAAATTTTAAAAAAGCATTTGGTTTATATTTAAAAGCTTCCACTTTTAATATAGCTGAAGCTTTTAACATGCTCGGTGTTTTATCTTTTAATGGAGAAGGGGTAAATAAAAATTTAGAAGATAGTGTATATTACTTTGAAAAGGCTAAGGATTTAGGAAATTTAACTGCTATGTTTAACCTAGCATTAATCTATGTTTTCTCTGAAGATAAAAAAGACTATTGTAAAGCTCATGCCTATTTAGAGAAACTTGTCGATTTAGGCTATATATTAGCCAAAGATGTTTTGGACTATTTATACTATAATGGCTATGGAGAAAATAAAGACTATAATAAAGCATTAAATTATTGGATTAATAATGATATCTTAGATTTTTCTAATATAAATATGAATAATGATATTAATATTCCTTACACTATTGAAGATTTTGGCAACTTTGAAGAGTTAGTTATTGAAAATTCTAATTTTAGCGATGATATTGAGGATAAAAGACTAATAGATGCTGATAACTACTATAATGGGACTTTAGGTAAAATCGACTATACTAAAGCATTTGATATATACCTTAAATTAGCTGAAGGTGGGAACGGATATGCACAGATAAAAGTAGCTAATATGTATAAAGATGGACTTGGTAT
Organism: Romboutsia sp. D33t1_170424_H2; assembly: GCF_015669105.1. Lineage (NCBI taxonomy): Bacteria > Bacillati > Bacillota > Clostridia > Peptostreptococcales > Peptostreptococcaceae > Romboutsia > Romboutsia sp. D33t1_170424_H2. The sequence goes on from NZ_JADOZQ010000024.1 coordinate 8,077, forward strand.
TGAAAAAGACTATACTAAATCTTTAAAGTGGTACTCAAAAGCACTTTCTAACTCTAATAAGTAGTAAAAAATTAAAAAGTCTTCTATTAGTTTAAAATAAACAAATAGAAGGCTTTTTAATTTTTTGTTATATTATTTAATATATCTTTATATACTATACTTCCATTATTATAGGGAAAACAATAGGTCTTCTTTTAGTTTTATGGTATAGCAATTGTTCTATGGATCTTTTAATATTTGTTTTTAGTATTTGCCACTCCAATATTTCTTGTTCTAGGCATTTTTCTATCTCTTCTTTTGATACCTCCTTTATTTTATTTATTAAATCCTCTGCTTCTCTAGCGTATATAAATCCTCTAGTTATTACGTCTGGACCTGCTACTATACTATAACTATCTCTATTTATAGCAACTACAATAGTTACCATTCCATCTTTAGCTAAATCTCTTCTATCTCTAAGTACAATATTTCCTACATCACCAACTCCTAAACCATCTACAAATATAACCCCTGTATGAACTCTTTTATTTGCATTTACCCCTTCATTAGTTATTTCTAACACTTGTCCAGTTTCTAAGGTAAATACATTTTGAGGCTTCATTCCTAACTTTATAGCCAAATCTTTATGATGTTTTAAGTGTCTATATTCTCCGTGTACTGGCATAAAGTACTTAGGCTTAACTAAGCTATGAATAAGCTTTAACTCCTCTTGATAGGCATGTCCTGACACATGGATTTCTTCTAAATCCTCATATATAACATCTACACCTTTTTTAAATAATTGGTTTATAACCCTAGAAACTAACTTATCATTACCAGGTATAGGTGATGCAGATATTATAAAAAAGTCGTCTGGTTCTATAATTATCTTTCTATGTGATCCATAAGCTATTCTAGAAAGACCCGCCATTGATTCTCCCTGGCTTCCTGTTGTTATTATAGTTATTTCATTATTTGGATACTTACTTATATCATCTATATCTACTATGTATTCTGTAGGTATATGCAAATATCCTAGTTCCATAGCTACTTGAGATATATTTTCCATACTTCTCCCACTAAATACTACTTTACGATTTTGCATTACAGATGCATTTACTATCTGTTGCATTCTATGAATATTAGAAGCAAATGTAGCTACAATTATTCTTCCTTTAGCATTTGTAAAAATTCTATTTAATGTTTCTCCTATAGTTTTTTCAGATATAGAATGTCCACTTCTTTCAACATTTGTGCTATCTGCCATTAAAAGTAGTACACCTTTTTTGCCCAGTGTAGCTATTCTGTTTAAATCTGTCATTCGCCCATCTATAGGAGTGTAATCTATCTTAAAGTCTCCTGTATGAAGTATTATACCTAAAGATGTGTGTATGGCTAATCCACACGCATCGGCTATACTATGAGTCACCCTGATAAATTCTATTTTCATATTTTCTAATTTTATACTTTGACCAGCTTTTACAGGGTTTAAATCTACATGATTTAACAAATCATGTTCCTTTAACTTATTCTCTACTAGTCCTATTGTAAGTTTCGTTCCGTATACTGGTATATTTAACTGTTTTAATATATATGGTATAGCTCCTATATGGTCTTCGTGTCCATGTGTTAAAAACATTCCCTTTACTTTATCTTTTTTATCTAACAGATATCGTATATCTGGTATAACTAAATCTACTCCATACATATCTTCATCCGGAAAAGATATCCCACAATCAATAATGATTATTTCATTATTATACTCTATCGCAGTTATATTTTTTCCTATTTCTCCAAGACCTCCAAGTGGAATAACTTTTATGCTATCCTTATTCATAAAGTATGTCTCCTTTTCTTTTGTTCAATTTATGTTAAATTTAATATTTTGTATTCAATCATTCTATAAGTTATTTTTAACAATATATATTTAATTATTAGTTATTTTTATTAATATGCATCGCCTTTTTCTAATATATAGTCTTTAAACTCTTTCAATATAGATTTATTTTCACCTAAAAATCCTACTAATAAACTTATTTTTTCTAATGTTTCTTCCCTAATAGTATGTTCAATTTTTTCAGTTTCTTCATGAAGATTATTTTGAACACCTATAATTTTTAAAAACGATTCTATAGTGTCATGCCTTTTTAATAATTTTTCTCCAATTTTCTTGCCTTCACGACTTAAATTTATACATCCATATCTTTCATGTTCCAATAAATTTTTACCGCTCAGCCTTTTTACCATTTTACTTGCTGATGGTATTTTTACATTTAGCGCTAATGCAACTTCAGCAACTTTAATTTTCTTATTTTCTAGATATAATCTATATATCATCTCAATATAGTCTTCTTCGCTAGGACTAAGTTTATTATTTTTTATATATTCATTAAATGTGTAATACTCATTATTCATTGTTTTAACCTCCTATGTGTCTTATATTAAATATATTAAATGCCTATTTTTAATAGTACTTTTATGTAACATTTCTTATAATTTTTTCATAGTATTTAGTGTGAAAGTTAGCTTAGACTAAGTTTGAATTTTATGGAGGTGCATTATGACTAAGCTCAGTGATATAGATATAAACTCTACAGTTATAGTTAAACAACTTTTAACTGATGGATATATAAGAGAAAGAATGCTTGCTCTAGGTCTTACAGATGGTGCATTAGTTCATGTTATAAGAAAAGGACCTAAAAATAATTTAACAGTATACGATATAAGAGGAGCAAAAATAGCCCTTAGAAAAGAAGAGGGAGATAACATTATTGTTTCTAGAATTTAATTTTTAGTTTTATAAAGGGGGGATTTATTATGGGTTTAACTCATGACTCTACAAAAGCAAAATCCTTAAAAGATATGTTTGACATTGAAAGAAAGCCCAACCAGTATGTCATTGCCTTAGCTGGTAACCCTAACACTGGTAAAAGTACTGTTTTTAATACTTTAACCGGCTTAAAGCAACATACTGGCAATTGGCCTGGTAAAACAGTTTGCACTGCTCGTGGGGATTTTAAATACAATAATAAAGAATATGCTTTAGTAGATTTACCAGGTACTTACTCTCTATTTGCTGCATCACAGGAAGAAATGGTGGCTAGGGATTTTGCTTGTTTTGGAAATCCAGACGCAGTTATTGTTGTTGCTGATGCTACATCTTTAGAAAGAAATTTCAATCTAGTTTTTCAAATTATGGAATTAACTGATAAAGTTATACTTTGCATAAATCTAATTGATGAAGCTGAGAAAAAAGGTATTTCTATTAATAAGGACAAAATAGAAAAATATCTAGGAATACCTGTTGTTTTGACATCAGCTAGAAATAAAAAAGGAATTGATGAACTTTTATGTACTTTAGATAAAGTAGTATTAAATCAATACGAGTATAATAATAAAATTATAAAATATAATAAAGAAATTGAGAGTTATGTAAGTATTATAGAAAAAGACTTAAAAGAATATATTCCTTTTATAAAATCTAGATGGCTTGCTTTAAGGCTTATTGATGGAGATAATAGTATTTATAAATCTATGAATGACTATGTAGATGGTGACTGTAACAAATCAATTGATTTAATTAAATCAAAACTTCCACTAAATATAGATAAAAAATCAATAAGAGATAGTATAAGTAAGACTAATTATGAATATGCTTCTGAACTATATAATTTATCTATAAATATAAAAAGTGATATAAAGTACAAGAGAGATGATAAAATAGATAAGATTATTACATCTAAAGTATTTGGAATTCCTTTAATGCTATTGTGTCTTGCTTTTATACTTTGGTTAACTATACAAGGTGCAAACTATCCTTCACAGATGATATCTAATGTACTTTTTGGTATAGAACCACATATATATAATTTTTTAGAAACTATACATCTACCTGTTTGGTTAAATGAAATGCTTACTTTTGGTATGTATAGAACTCTGGCTTGGGTTGTTTCTGTAATGTTGCCACCTATGGCAATATTTTTCCCACTATTTACTTTACTTGAGGATTTTGGGTATCTTCCTAGAGTTGCATTTAACTTAGATCATTTATTTAAAAAAGCATGTTGTCATGGTAAACAATGTCTTACTATGTGTATGGGATTTGGTTGTAATGCTGCTGGTGTTATAGGTTGTAGAATAATTGATTCTCCAAGAGAAAGACTAATTGCAATACTTACCAATAACTTTGTTCCTTGTAATGGTAGATTTCCAACTTTGATTGCTGTAGCTACAATATTTTTCTCTTCAGCCATTGCAAGTTCCACTTCTACAAGTATAGTAACTGCTCTTTGCATTGCTTTGATAGTAGTATTTGGTGTATTAATAACACTTTTAGTCTCTTATGGGTTGTCAAAGACACTATTAAAAGGAGTTCCTTCTACTTTTACACTAGAGCTTCCACCATACAGAACTCCTCAAGTAGGAAGAGTTTTATATACATCTATTATTGATAGAACTTTATTTGTCTTATACAGGGCAATTATAGTTGCCATACCTGCTGGTATTGTGACATGGGTATTTGCTAATATTTATATAGGAGACATGAGTATTCTAGTTCATGTAGCAAATTTCCTTGATCCAATAGCTAAATTTATAGGTCTTGATGGATTTATTCTTTTGGCCTTTATACTTGGTTTACCTGCAAATGAAATAGTCATACCAGTTTTACTAATGTCTTATTTGGCTACAGGTTCAATGATTGAATTAGATGAACTTTCAGCTTTAGGAACAGTTTTAAGAGATAATGGATGGACTTATCTAACAGCACTTAATGTTATGTTATTTAGCTTACTTCATTGGCCTTGTGCTACTACCTTAATCACTATAAAAAAGGAAACAGGTAGTGCTAAATGGACTTTAATCGGATTTTTACTACCTACTGTAATAGCATTTACAATTTGCTTTATGACAACTTGCTTATTTAACATTTTAGGCTTAGCTTAATATTAATAAATAAAAAATAGAGCTATCTTATAAGATAGCTCTATTTTTATAGTTATAGTAGATTAAAAATTATTCTATTGATTTACCATTTCATTATATTCTTTTTCATTTTTAGGTGCTTTTAATTCACCTTTTTCAAACTTTTCAATTTGTTGATTTACATAATCCATTACATCTTGTGGTACTAAGTTTTTAGTACTTTCAGGTAATCCAACAGCACCTTCTTTTAGGCCATATATTGTTGTTGTTCCACCTTCAAACTTATCTTCTTTTAACTTCTCGACTACATCATATACACCAACGTCAACCCTTTTTATAGCTGAAGTTAATACATTTTTAGGCGCTAGAGAACTTTGATCTCTATCAACACCTATAGCATATTTACCTTCTTCCTTGGCAGCTTCTATAGCCCCAGTACCAACATCTCCACCTGCAGTGAATATTATATCAGCACCTTGAGAATACATTTGCTTAGCTATAGCCTTACCTTTTGCTTGGTCTGTAAATGAGTTTGCATATTGAACTTGTATTTTAGCTTCTGGATTTGTGGCTTTTACCCCTGCCATATATCCATATTGGAATGCTTCTATAACTGGTAACTCCATACCACCTATAAATCCTACATTATTAGTCTTAGTCATTTTACCAGCAACTATACCTGCTAAATATGCAGATTGTTCTGAGTTAAATTGCACTGCTTCTACATTTTTAGGTACTTCTTTATATGTTTCATCTATTAAAGCAAACTTTTGGTCTGGATACATTTTAGCTGCTTCTTCTATAGCTGGTGCTAATTTCATACCTACCCCTAGTATTAAATCTGTATCTTGGTCTACTAAAGTTTCTATGTTACTTGCATAGTCTGAATCTTGCTTTGATTCTAAGTATGTAACATCTACTCCTAAATCTTTTTTTGCCTTCTCTAGACCTTCCCATGCAGATTGATTAAATGATTGATCATTTACTCCTGCTACATCTGTTACCATAGCTATTTTTAATTTACCATCATCTTTCTTTTCACTTTCTCCGCCTGAACATCCTACTAATAATGATGCTGATAATGCAGTTACAGTTGCTAATGATACTAACTTTTTAAATGTCATGATAAATCCTCCTAGTTTTATTCAAAACCCCGCCTTTTTAAGTTGTCCAAAGATAAAACTTTTTTATTTCATAAAAAAATCCTTTTATCAGCATGATAAAAGGATAGTAATTTCTATACTACTAGTGTAAACATTAATATCTTTTTAGTCTCTCTGGACTATTTTAAAGCTGATTTAGTATTATTTTGTTTTCATTTTTATTTATTATTACATTTTTATACATAGTTGTCAATATATAAAACAACAAATAAATTTAAATTTTATTTTTTAAGTTTAACTATTTAATTTTTCTATATACAAAATTTTATAATTAATTTTTATTAAAATATAAAACATTTGCTATATGCATTAGAGTTCCTACTGCTAAGCATCTTTCATCTATATTAAATGTAGAAGTATGAAGCTGAGTAACCTCTTGATTACTATTCCTGCAACCGATATGATAAAAAACACCTTTACATTCTTCTAAATAATAAGAAAAATCTTCTCCTCCTAAAGATGGCTTCTCCTTTAGTATAAATCTATCTTTTCCAAATAATTTTTCTGTACTTTCAGCTACTATATCTACTAGATAATCATCATTTACTACAGGAGGATACCCATCGCTTCCCCATAATACTTCTCCTTTACAATCAAATGCTCTACATATATCTGATACTATATTTTCTATCCTTTTTATCATTTCTTTTCTTGTATTTTTGTTTATTGTTCTTAATATTCCATTCATTGAAACCTCTTCACATATAATATTTTGAGCTTCTCCTCCCATAATTTTGCCAATTGTCAAAACTGCACTATCTAATGGTGATATATTTCTACTTACTATGCTTTGTAGGGCTAAAATTATACTAGAAGCTACTAGTATAGCATCCTTTCCTGATTCTGGGTATGCTCCATGAGATTTTTTACCTTTTATAATAATTTTTAAACTATCAGTGCTTGCATTTAATATATTATATTTTGTCTCTATATATCCAGTCTCTAAATATGGCATTACATGTAATCCAAACATATAATTTACATCTGGATTTTTCATACATCTATCTTCTACTAAAAATTTTGCTCCTCCTACTGTTTCCTCTGCTGGTTGAAATAGAAATTTTACATTTACATGTAACTTATCTTTCATATCATTTAAAATCTTACATGCTCCAAGTAGCATAGCTATATGAGCATCATGTCCGCAAGCATGCATTACACCTTTATTTTTTGATTTATAATTAATTTCGTTTTCTTCATTTATGGGCAATGCATCCATGTCAGCTCTAATTCCTATAGTTATATTATTTTTTGGTTTTATAATGTAAGCCATAACTCCGTTGTGTTTTTCAAATTCTGTATACTCTATGTTCATTTCCTTTAAGTAATTTAATATTCTATTTTTAGTGTTGTATTCATTTAATGATAATTCTGGGTACTTGTGAAACTCTCTTCTCACCTCTATTAACCAATTCTCTATATCTTCTACCTTTCTTTTAATATTTTCAGTATACATAAAGTCTCCTTTATAAAAATAATTTACATAAAAATATATGTATTAAAATACTTTTTAAGAAATATATTTTATATATATTGTTGTTTATACCTCAATTCATGTATTATATATTTTTGTTTTATTTAAAAGGTGTAAGTTAATAAATATAGAATTTTATTATTGTATTAATTTTCAAAATTTTTACATTTATTTTGAGAGGTGTGATAAGTATGTTTGAAATGGTTAAATTTCCTTATAATGCTAGACCTGTTGCAAGATTAGATGCTAATAACATTGTCCATAATCATTTATATCATGACTGTCCTATTGGCAAAGTTTGTGATAATGTTATGTATGATCTTAGTGATAATCCAATTGGGAGAGTAGAAGAAGATGGTACTATTCATTCTCACCATATAAATAATTCGCCTATTGGTAAAGTTAACTCTGATGGTTATATATCTAAAGGAAATGATTTAGTTGGAAGAATAGATTGCAATAATCAACTAGCTGGTGGAGCTTATTTATTATTAATACATGATAATAGATAAACTTTTGAAAAATTATTATTTAACTTACTTTATATTTTAATAATGTTTAATTTTTTTATTAAAAATAGAAAAAGTATCTATAAATCTAGACACTTTTTCTATTTTTTATTTATGTAAATATATTCTTTATTTTATAAATTGACCTATAAAATCAATCATCATTTTCTTAAATACGCCGCTATAATCTACTATTTGTGCTAATTGATTCCCATTAGGTGTTTGACTATTATAATTTGATATTTTAAATGTTAGGTATCCATCAACTTCTTCAATAAGATATCCAACATCTTTTGTATTTGATAATTCAAGATCTCCCATATCTACATCCATATCTTTTATTATTTCTTTATTTGCACAAAGTATTCCTTCTGAATATGTGCTTATATCTGTTCCAAATACTACATATTTAGCACTTGTATCTTTTGATGTTTTAAGGAATAATCTATTTGTTAGGTTACTTTTTTCCATATTAACAGGTATTAATTCACTGTTTATAGCCTCATCTAAATTATTTTTAGTAGTTTCTATGAATTTGTCCATATCAAATTTTTCTTTTTCTATTTTTAATATGTTTAAAGTATCTAAATTTTCTTGAGGTATATATTTTACCACATTCTCAAATACATGATATACATCTCTTATCTCATATCCTTTATTTATGTAACTTTCCTTTACTTTATATTCTTCATCAAATTCTTTTAATAATTTTTTATTTTCTTCTTTACTTTCATAGTCTTTTATACTTGTTACAAATGGTATTATTTTGCTTGGTTTCATTAAGAACATTTCTAATGGTTTTATAGTATCATTTGCTTCTTTTATGTCACTTTCTTCAAATGCAACCTCTATTCCATCTTCTAAGAAAGCAACTTCAACTTCCATCTCATATTCATTTTCATCTATTATATTACTTCCTACTGGATACATTACTACTAACTTACTTTTGTCGTAAACATATCCAAATGCATAATCTATTTCTAGCTGTTTTGTCATATTTTTCTCCTTAGTATTTTAGTTATGTATTTATTATATCAAATATTATAAACCTTTATATTTAATATTAATACCAAATACATTATTTTTTATCTTATTTACAAATATGGATATTAGTATTATAACTCCAAACATACCTGATAGTGGATATATAAGTTTTACTAGTGTTGCAAAAGGTAATCTTCCTCCGATTATTCCTAATACAGTACAAAATATTGCTATGCCTGTGAACTTACTACTCTTTTCCTTAAAATAACTTGTGCATACAGTCCATAGTAACGGAACTGCAGTTGTATATATTCCCGCAATTAACATAAGTGAGAACATAGCCCCTACGATTGGGCCAATTTTATCAGCCATATATAAAGTAGGTATTTCAGTTATGTATATATTTTCTATATCAGACATTATCCCTAAATTAAGAGCTATAGCAGCTGCCATAAATAATACTCCACCAATAATGCCTCCCCATATACAACTACTTTTCTTTTTTGCTGTAGAACCTACTCCAACTAAAAATGGTGTAGCTATTATTAGGTTTAGCCCTGTGTATATTATGCTTGTAGTTAACCAGTGATCTACTGGTTTAGTAACATCTATCGTTGTTAATATTTGATTAACAGCACAAAGAGATTCATAATTTCTTGCAATAGTTACTACTCCAACTCCTACTGACATTATAGCTATAATTGGACCTATATTACCCAAGATATCTATAACCTTATTCATTCCCATAAGTACAGATACTAATGCTAGTGATCCTATTATTATGGAACCTATTTGTTTATCTATCCCATAATATTGATTTATAGATGCTCCTGCCCCTGATATCATAACCATAAAGCTACAAAAGAAAAATATAGGCATAAATAATTTAAAAAATCCACCTATATAATTTCCACATAAATATGTAAATATATCATTGCTACTTCTTAGTTTTTGAGTTTTCCCGATTTCTAATAAACTAGATCCACAATATGCTAGTAAACCCATACATATTAAATTTGACAATATACTAACTATCCCATGTGCTGAAAAAAATTGCATTATTTCTTGTCCGGTAGCAAATCCAGACCCTATACATACAGATATATATGTTCCTGCAAATTTAATTATCTCACTAATACTACTTTTACTTCCCATAGTAATTCCTCCTTATAGATATTAAATCTCATTACATATATATGCTTGTTTACTATATAAATATTAACTACTTGTCTAAATAATATTAAGGTTTATATTATTTAGCCTATTTTTATGATGAAATCATTGGAATCAATAATAAATAAAGAGGTAATCTTTTAAAAGATTACCTCTTTATTTATTATTGTCCTAATGCTTCTTTTCTTAATAGCTCTGCTTTATCTGTTCTTTCCCATGGTAAATCTATATCTGTTCTACCAAAGTGACCATAAGCTGCTACTTGCTTGTATATAGGTCTTCT
>NZ_JADOZQ010000025.1:0-10454 GCF_015669105.1 Romboutsia sp. D33t1_170424_H2
TACCTGGTTGATAGGTCGAAGGTGTAAGTGCAGTAATGTATTTAGCGTATCGATACTAATAGGTCGAGGACTTGACCAAAATAAACCTAAAGGTTTATATCGCCAACCAAATCATTATTAAAATTTTAATAAGGAAGATTTCGGTTGCTAAGAATAAAATGATTAACTCTAGATGATATACAGTTTTCAGAGTATTAACTCTAAAAGATAAAGATTATGTGGTTATTATAGCAAAGAGGATACACCTGTTCCCATACCGAACACAGAAGTTAAGCTCTTTAGCGCTGATGGTACTTGGAGGGCGACCTCCTGGGAGAGTAAGACGTAGCCACGTAATCTTTTTTTGCGTTCAAAAATATAAAAATTTTAAGTATTTAATATTGGAATAAATTTATAAAAAAAATGCAAATTAAAAAAATATGTTGTGAAAAAAAGTTTAATAAACTACAATTACCTTAAGAGTAAAAATTTTAGCAATTTTGGAAACGATTCCGATAACGTTTCCAAAATTGCTAAATAAAATATTTAGTCAATAAAAAGGGGGATTGTAGGTGAATTTATCAGAAGGCCTAAAATTAAAAACTAATAAAGACATATCTGATTGTTCAAATGAGGAAATTTATTTTGCATTACTAGAATTAGTTCAAGAGCTTAGCGAGAAAAAAGTAATCAAAAATCAAGGCAAAAAGAAATTATATTATATATCAGCAGAATTCTTGATAGGAAAATTATTATCTAGTAATTTGATAAATTTAGGTATATATGATCAAGTAAAAGAAATCTTATTAAAGCATGGAAAAAATATATCTGAGATAGAAGAGATAGAGCCTGAGCCATCTTTAGGAAATGGTGGTCTTGGTAGATTATCAGCATGTTTTCTAGATTCTATAGCAACTTTGGGGATTCCAGGAGATGGTATTGGTTTAAATTATCATTTTGGTTTATTTAAACAAGTATTCAATAATAACTTACAAACAGAAGAAAAAAATGAATGGATTGATAAGGTCGGGTGGTTGAATAAAACCAGTACGACTTATGATATTAATTTTGGGGAATTTACTTTAAAATCTATACTTTATGATATTAATGTTACAGGATATAATAATCAAACTAATAAACTTCATTTATTTGATATAGAAACGATTGATGAAAGCATAGTAAAAGGTGGTATAGATTTTGATAAAGATAATATCGAAAAGAATCTTACTTTATTCTTATATCCTGATGATAGTGATGAAGAAGGTCGTCTTCTTCGAATTTATCAACAATACTTCATGGTAAGTAATGGTGCTAGATATATATTAGATGAGTGTATGGCAAAAGGAAGCAACTTACATGACTTAGATGAATATGCAGTAATACAGATAAACGATACTCATCCGACTTTGATTATACCAGAACTTATACGTTTATTAGTTGAAAGAGGAATAGAATTAGATGAGTCTATAAAAATTGTAACTAAAACATGTGCATATACTAACCACACAATTTTAGCTGAAGCTTTAGAAAAATGGCCTATTAAATATTTAGAAAAGGTTGTTCCACAACTTATACCTATAATAAATGAGTTAGATGATAGAGTTAGAGAAATTTATGAAGATGAGTCTGTGTACATTATAGATAAAAATGATAATGTAAATATGGCTCATATAGATATACACTATAGTTTTAGCGTAAATGGAGTAGCGTCACTTCATACTAATATATTAAAAAATAATGAATTAAATAATTTTTATAAAATTTATCCTGAAAAGTTTAATAATAAAACGAATGGAATAACATTTAGAAGATGGCTTATTCATTGTAATCCACTATTAACAGAGTTTATAGAAGAATTGATAGGGGATGAATTTAAAGCTGAGGCAGAAAAATTGCAAGACTTGATAAAATATATAAATGATGAAAAAGTACTTCAAAAGTTATTAGATATAAAACATTCTAATAAAGTTGAATTAAAAAATTATCTTAAAAAGACTCAAAATATAGATATAGATGAAAATTCTATTTTTGATATACAAATAAAAAGGTTACATGAATATAAAAGGCAACAAATGAATGCATTATATGTAATTTATAAGTATTTGCAAATTAAACAAGGGAATACACCAAAAACTCCTATTACAGTTATATTTGGAGCAAAAGCTGCCCCAGCATATACTATTGCAAAAGATATAATACATTTAATATTATGTTTACAAGAACTTGTAAATAATAATGAAGAAGTTAGTAAATATTTAAAAGTTGTAATGGTTGAAAATTATAATGTTACTATTGCAGAAAAACTAATACCGGCATGCGATATATCAGAACAGATTTCATTAGCTTCAAAGGAAGCAAGTGGAACTGGTAATATGAAATTTATGCTAAATGGAGCATTAACGCTAGGTACAGAAGATGGAGCTAATGTAGAAATACATGAACTTGTTGGAGATGATAATATATTTATATTTGGGGAGAAGAGTGATAATGTAATTAAACACTATGAAAATGGAGATTATGACCCTCTTGATATTTATATAAAGGATAAAAATATAAAAGAAATAGTAGATTTTATTGTTAGTGAAGAGTTAATGCACATTGGATGTGAAGAAAATCTTATTAGGCTATATAAAGAAATAATAAGGAAAGATTGGTTTATGGCTTTATTAGATTTTAATGAGTATTGCAAAAAGAAAGAGGAAGTCTTTAAAGAATATGAAAATAGAAATAAGTGGGCAAAAAGAATGCTAGTTAATATAAGTAAAGCAGGTTATTTTTCTTCAGATAGAACTATAAATCAGTATAATAAAGATATTTGGAAGTTACAGTAGAAAAGTCAATTATAAAACTGCATATGATCACAATAAAGGACAAAGTATAAAAGAATAATTTCTTGATTTTGAGAATTGTAGATGATAATATTTAAGTAAAGGGTCAGGAAACCGATATCAGTAACGTTTTCGGTAACGTTACCAGTAAGGCTTCAAAGGGATGAAAATTAAAAAAGGGGGATTTACTATGATTAAATTGAAAAAGTTTGTAACAATTGCTTTATCTGCAGTTTTAACAACAGCAGCACTAACAGGATGTTCTTCATCCTCTGATGATAGTACAGCTAAGGAAGATGGTAAGGGGTCAGTATATTACCTAAACTTCAAGCCAGAATCAGAATCACAATGGAAGAAAATTGCTGAGGATTATGAAAAAGAAACTGGTGTAAAAGTAAAAGTAGTTACAGCTGCAAGTGGAACTTATGAACAAACATTAAAGTCAGAAATAGCTAAAAAAGATGCTCCTACATTATTCCAAATAAATGGTCCAGTAGGATATGAATCATGGAAAGAGTATTGTGCTGATTTAAAAGATACAAATCTTTATAGTAAATTATTAAATCAAGATATGGCTATAAAAGATGGGGATGGAGTGTACGGTATACCTTATGTTGAGGAAGGGTATGGTATAATATACAACCAAGAAATAATGGATAAATACTTTGCATTAGATGGTGCAAAAGCTAAATCAATAGATGAAATAAATAATTTTACAAAATTAAAAGAAGTTTCAGAAGATATGCAATCTAAAAAAGATCAATTAGGAATAGATGGAGTATTTGCTTCTACATCACTAACTCCTGGTGAAGATTGGAGATGGCAGACTCATTTAGCAAATCTTCCTGTTTATTATGAATATAAAGATAAGGGAGTATCTAACTTAGACAAAATAGATTTTACTTATTCAGATAACTTTAAAAATATATTTGACCTATACATAAATAACTCAACTTGTGAACCTACATTATTAGGTAGCAAGACAGTTTCAGACTCAATGGCTGAATTTGCACTTGGAAAAGCTGCAATGGTTCAAAATGGTAACTGGGGATGGAGTCAAATAGCAGAAGTTGAAGGAAATACTGTTAAAGCAGAAAATGTTAAATTTATGCCGATATATACAGGTATTGAAGGCGAAGAAAAACAAGGACTTTGTATAGGAACAGAAAATTTCTTCTCTATAAATAGTAAAGCTTCAGAAGCAGATCAAAAAGCATCAATTGAGTTTGTTGAATGGTTATTCACTTCTGATACAGGTAAAAATCATGTAACAAATGAATTAGGTTTCATAGCTCCATTTAATACTTTCAAAGATTCAGAAACACCTCAAGATCCATTAGCTAAAGAAGTTTTAAGATATTTAGGAAATAAAGATTTATACAATGTAGACTGGAACTTTACTTCTTTCCCTAGCCAAACATTTAAAGATGATTTTGGTGCAGCATTACTTGAGTATTGTAATGGAAATATGAAGTGGGAAGATGTTAAGAAATTAGTAGTTGAAGAATGGGCAAGTGAAAAAGAAGCATCTAAATAAATTTTGAATTAATTTGATTTGTAAGTGAAAGGGCTTAGCCATAGATAACAGTATAATATCGTTAATATAATTTAGGATAAATCCTATTTATTTGATGAGAGAAATGCTTGTTTATGGTTTAAGCTTTTTCTTTAAACTAATTTGTTATAAGAAGTTTAAAATTATTAATATTAGGGGGAACATTATGCAAAAAGCACTAAAAAAATACTTTCCGATATTTCTAATTCCAACTCTGATTGCATTTTCTATTGCATTTATAATTCCTTTTATAACAGGTTTATATTTATCTTTTTGTGAGTTTATTACAATAAGTGATGCAACATTTGTGGGAATAGAAAACTATAAAAAGGCTTTTTCAGCAGGTCAAGGGTTTGTTGAGGCTTTTGGATTTACTACGATATTTACAATTATATCTATTATAACAGTTAACATACTTGCATTTACCCTTGCTTATTTTTTAACAAAAAAGATAAGAGGGACAAACTTTTTCAGAACTGTATTTTTCATGCCAAACTTAATAGGTGGGATAGTTCTTGGGTATACTTGGCAGTCTATGATAAATTCATTTTTAGCTAATTATGGAACGACTCTTGTTGCTAATCAAAAGTATGGCTTTATAGGATTAATTATACTTATGAATTGGCAAATGATAGGGTATATGATGATTATTTATATAGCTGGGCTTCAAAGTGTGCCTAATGAATTAATAGAGTCAGCAAAAATTGATGGAGCAACAAAATGGCAGACACTAAAAAATGTAACTATACCAATGGTAATGCCATCTATTACAATTTGTACTTTTTTAACTTTATCAAATAGCTTTAAGTTATTTGACCAAAACTTAGCATTAACTAATGGAGCCCCAATGCATAAAACAGAAATGCTAGCTCTTAATATAGTTAATACATTCTATGGAAGAAATAATTATGAGGGTGTTGGTCAAGCTAAGGCAGTTATATTCTTTGTTATAGTAGCGGTAATAGCTCTTTCTCAATTATACTTCACTAGAAAGAAGGAGGTTGAACAGTAATGCAAAACACAATGGCTAGAAAAAAGAATGTAGGAGACAATATAGTATTTATTATACTTTGTGCATTAGTAGTAGTATTTTTAGCACCGATTATATTTATAGTTGTAAATTCATTTAAGGGAAAATTCTTTATAAGTGACAATCCTTTTTCCTTACCTACTGCAGAAACATTTGTAGGTATCACAAATTATATTAATGGTTTACAGAAAACAGGGTTTTTAAGTGCTATTGGATGGTCATTTTTTATTACAATAATGTCAGTAGTAGTAATTTTACTTTTTACTTCTATGACAGCATATTACATTACAAGAGTAAAGAGTAAATTTACAAGTGTGTTGTATTACTTATTTGTATTTTCTATGATAGTACCTTTTCAGATGGTAATGTTCCCGATGGTAAAGTTAGCTGATACTTTACATCTAGCAAATCCGTTAGGTATGGTAGCGTTATATTTAGGATTTGGATCAGGATTATCGATATTTATGTTTAGTGGTTTTATAAAATCAATTCCACTAGAAATAGAAGAAGCTGCTATGATAGATGGATGTAATCCTTTACAAACATATTTTTACATAGTTCTTCCTATTTTAAAACCAACTGCAATCACTGTTGCCATACTAAATGCTATGTGGATATGGAATGACTACTTACTACCTTATTTAGTTATAGGTTTATCTACAAAATACAAAACTATACCAGTAGTAATTCAAATGTTAGTAGGTTCTAATGGAAATAGAGATATGGGTGCGATGATGGCTATGTTAGTATTAGCAATCATTCCTATTATAATTTTCTATTTAATATGTCAAAAGCACATAATAGAAGGAGTAGTTGCTGGTGCTGTTAAAGGATAATATAAGGGGTAGAGGAGAGAGATTATGAGAAGAAGTGGGATGTTGTTACCTATTTCAAGTTTACCCTCAAAATATGGAATAGGTAGTTTTTCAAAAGAAGCTTATGATTTTGTAGATATATTAGAAAAAACAGGTCAGAGTCTATGGCAAATACTGCCTCTAGGACCTACAGGATATGGTGATTCTCCTTACCAATCATTCTCAACTTTCGCAGGAAACCCATACTTTATAGATTTAGATGAATTGGTTAAAGAAGGACTTTTATCTGAAGAAGAATGTAATAGTTATGACTGGGGAAGTAACAATGAATATATAGATTATGAAAAAATATATTTATCAAGATTTAAAATTTTAAAAAAGGCTTATGAAAGAAGTAACATAAGTAAAAATAAAATATTTAAAGCATACTGTGAAAAGAATAAGTGGTGGTTACACGATTATGCGTTATATATGTCGATAAAAGATTATTTTGGTTCAAAGTCGTGGATAGAGTGGGATGATGATATTAGATCAAGAAAAGAAGAAGCTATATTGAAATATGAAGAAAAGTTAAAAGATGATATTGTGTTTTATAAGTATCAACAATACTTATTCACTAAACAATGGAGCAAGCTTAAAGCTTATGCAAATAAAAGAGGAATATCCATAATAGGAGATATCCCTATATATGTAGCTTTAGATAGTTCTGATACATGGGCTAATCCAGAGTTGTTTCAATTAGATAAGGATTGTATTCCTACAGCTGTAGCAGGTTGTCCTCCAGATAGTTTTTCAAAAACAGGTCAATTATGGGGAAATCCACTGTATTATTGGGAATATCATAAATATACAGATTATGAGTGGTGGATTAAAAGAATAGAGTATTCTTTTAAATTATATGATGTTGTAAGGATAGATCATTTTAGAGGTTTTGATGAGTATTATGCTATACCATATGGAGAAAAAACTGCTATAAATGGATCTTGGGAAAAAGGTCCAGGTTTAGATTTATTTAAATATATAAAAGGAAAATTAGGAGATGTAGAAATAATAGCAGAAGATCTAGGGTTTTTAACAGAAAGTGTAAAACAACTTTTGAAAGATACAGGATACCCGGGTATGAAAATTCTACAGTTTGCTTTTGATTCAAGGGAAGAAAGTGATTATTTACCTCATAATTATGAAAAAAATTGTATAGTATATACAGGGACTCATGATAATAGTACAATTAGAGGTTGGTATAAAGAAATTAGTCCGCAAGACAAAAGAATGTGTGTTAATTACATGAACAATAAATATACTAGGGAAAGTATAATACACTGGGATTTTATATGTTTAGCTATGAGAAGTGTGGCTAATACTTGTATAATACCTGTACAAGATTATTTAGGATTAGGTAATGAAGCTAGAATAAATGTACCATCTACATTAGGTGATAACTGGAAATGGAGAATGAAACCAAATTGTTTCTCTAAGAACTTAATAAAAAAAATAAGGATGTTAACAAAGGTATATGGAAGAAAATAATTTTGAAATATATTATTTGATGTGCTAATGCATTAAAATATTAAATTGAAAGGAAGCCGTTGATATGAAGGCAATCACAATTAAAGATATAGCAAAAAAATGTGGCGTAGGGGTAAGTACGGTATCAAGGGCTATTAATAATCATCCAGATATAAATGAAGAAACTAGACGAATGATTATGGAAGTAATAAAAGAAAGTAACTTTATTCCTAATAATAGTGCCAGAAATTTAAAACTTTCAGATACGAAAACTATAGGAGTATTAATAAAAGGTATAGATAACCCATTTTTTCAAAATATGATAAAAGTATTTGAAGAAGAAATACAAAATAGAAAATACACATTTATATTGCATAGAGTAGATTCTAGTCAAGATGAGGTTGAGGTAGCTTTAGAGCTTATAAAAGAAAAAAGGTTAAAAGGAATAGTATTTTTAGGTGGATCTTTTTCACACCAAGAGGATAAGTTACAAGAAATAAAAATACCATTTGTACTAAGTACGATAGCTATAACAGATAATGTAGATAAGAATTTATATTCATCGGTATCAGTTGATGATGTATATGAAAGTAAAAAGATAGTAGATTTTTTATGCGATAATGGACATAAAAAAATTGCAATTCTAGCATCATATAGTACAGATATGAGTATAAGTAATTTGCGTTTAGAAGGATATAGAAAGTCTTTAAGAAGTAGGGATATCCCGATAAATGAAAATTTAATTAGATATACTTGGGATAGCACTAATTCATATAGTATGGAGAATGGATATAATCTAACTAAAGAACTTATAAACTCTAAAGAAGAATTTACTGCGATTTATGCAATTTCTGATAGCATGGCCATTGGAGCATGTAAAGCTATACTAGAGTCTGGAAAAAGAATACCAGAAGATTACTCTGTTGTAGGATTTGATGGATTAGATATTACATACTATTATAATCCATCTATAACAACAATACGTCAACCTATTGAAGAAATGGCAAAGGAAACCACTAAGATATTATTTGACTTAATTAATAAGAAAAGTAAAAATCAACACAAAATCTTTGAAGGAAAACTGCTTGTAAGACAATCAACTTCTAAATTAAATAAATAAATTTGGAAAATAAGAATAATTTTAAGTAATGATTACAACCAATAGAAAGGATTTTTTATGGATAATTTATTTAGATATGGTGGCAAGTTTTGGGAAACATTAGATGAGATAACAGATATAGTAGTGTTAAATTTTTTATTCATAGTTTTTAGTATACCAATTATAACAATAGGAGCATCCTTAACAGCGACATATTCTGTAGCTTTAAAAAAGGTTAAAGATGAAGATGTACATGTTACTAAAGAGTTTATAAAACGATTTAAAGAGAATTTTAAAATTAGCACTGTAGTATGGATATTAATGATAGTAGTTGGAAGTGTATTATTACTAGATTTTCACATATCTAATTTAATATCTGATAAAACTTTGGGGGTAATGTTAAAGCTTATATCTACGATAGTAGGAATAATATTTTTATTTAACTTTACATATGTATTTCCTATTATATCTAAATTTAATAACACTATAAAAAATACTATAGTAAATTCTATTCTTATATCAATACAAAACCTACCTTATACAATAATAATGTTGACTATGAATTTATTATGTGTAATATTGATGTTTTCATTAGTTGATTATTTTGGATATATATTATTTTTTTATATGGTAATTGGATTTGGGATTACTTCATATATTAACTCTATATTTTTAAATAAAATATTTTATAAATATATAAATTAAAAAAGTATAAATATATTTATTTAATAATAAGTAATATAATAGCATAGATTAATCTATGCTTTTTTTATGTAATTGGATAAGGCGTTATGACATGGCGCTTTGCCGATACATTGCTTAATTAAAGTAAATTTTTTATTGTTTATTATGACTTAGATAAAATTTAAAAAAGTTAATAAATTAGTTGATAATGTGGATAAAAAATGGACTGAAAGAGTTTTACTTAATTTGACACTGTTAATAATGTTAATAAAATCTTATACAAATAAATTTTAAAAATATATCACAAAAAAATTAAAAAATATATTGACTAATAATTAGAATGGTGATAAAGTATTACTTGTCCAAGAGATACGGACGAAAAATAAAACGAAAGAAAATCTTGACTAAAGGTTAATAACCTGGTAAGATAAGCAAGTCGAGAAAATGAACTTTGAAAATTAAACAGTAGGTTAATTTATATAACTGATTCTTAAAAGAATCGAAAACAAACCAAGCCAGATATTCAGATAATGATAGTCTGAGCAGGAAAACTTATATTTGAGAGTTTGATCCTGGCTCAGGATGAACGCTGGCGGCGTGCCTAACACATGCAAGTCGAGCGATTCTCTTTGCTAAAGAGCGGCGGACGGGTGAGTAACGCGTGGGTAACCTGCCCTGTACACACGGATAACATACCGAAAGGTATGCTAATACGGGATAATATGTTTTTATCGCATGGTAAAAATATCAAAGCTTTTGCGGTACAGGATGGACCCGCGTCTGATTAGCTAGTTGGTAAGGTAACGGCTTACCAAGGCGACGATCAGTAGCCGACCTGAGAGGGTGATCGGCCACATTGGAACTGAGACACGGTCCAAACTCCTACGGGAGGCAGCAGTGGGGAATATTGCACAATGGGCGAAAGCCTGATGCAGCAACGCCGCGTGAGCGATGAAGG
>NZ_JADOZQ010000026.1:0-8971 GCF_015669105.1 Romboutsia sp. D33t1_170424_H2
ATAGTGAACTAACTGTATCAAGTTTCATATATATTAAATAAAAATAGCCCTCATAAATGAGGGCTATTTTTATTTAAGCGCTTCTATCTTCAGTTGTTACTGTATTTTTTCTATTGTAAATATCTTTATCGATTTTGCCAAGTGAATTACCAACAGCTATTGAAGTTACCGATGCTCCATTTACATTTATCATTGTTCTACCCATATCTAGTATTGGATCTATTGCAAGTATTCCACCAGCTAATGGGAAATACGCTCCAAGTCCTACTCCTGATACCACTACTGATACTGCCATTGTTGCAGTTCCTGGAAGACCAGCAATTCCTAATGAGCTTATAGTTATAACTACAAGTAGCATTACATAGAAACTTATATTTTTATCTATCCCAGCCATATTTGCAACTGTTATACCCATTAGTGCAGGGTATATACCAGCACATCCATTCATACCCATATTAGCACCTAAACTTGCTGTAAAACTTGCTACACCTTCTTCAACACCATGCTTTTTAACAAGTGTATCTATAGTTACAGGAAGTGTTCCTAAACTTGAACGAGATGTAAATGCAAGAAGTAGTGGTTCTGCCGCATTTTTTATATAAGTAATTGGGTTTAACCCACAAGCTGCTATTATTATTAAGTGAACAACAAATAGTATTGCTGTTGCTACATACAAAGCTACTACAAATTGTACAACAGATATCATTGAAGATAATCCTCTTGCAGTTATAGTATTTGCTAAAAGTGCAACTACAGCATATGGCATAAATTTTATAACTGTCATTGCAACACTTACTATTATCTTATAGAAAGCTTCTACCAAATCTATAAATGGCTTAACTGTATCCATATATTTTTTCTTTGTTCTGTTTGTCGCAAGCCCTAAGAATGTAGCAAATATTATTATTGCTACTATATTTCCATCTGCCATAGATAGTACTGGATTTGATGGTAATAATCCTCTTAAAGTGTCAACTAATGGAGTTATTTCTCTCATTTCTGGTGCTTCTATGCCAGTTGCTTCAAATCCAACTCCTAGTTTCATAACATTTCCTACTACTATACCTATTATTGCTGCTAAACATGTTGTCCCAAGTAGCATTCCTAAAGATTTAAATGTTAATGCTTGTAAATTGTCCCCTTCTTTCATATTTATTATAACTCTTATTATCGATACAAATACCATTGGAACTACTAACATTTTTAATAAATCCATAAATCCATACCCAAATAATCCATACCACTTACTTACTTCTTGTAACCAATCAACTTGTGATGGATCTTCAGGAAGACCTGCCACTAATTGGATTATAACCCCTAGTATAAGTCCTATTATTGTCGCATAGATTGTTCTTGTTGAGAACTTTACTTTCTTCTTTTCAAAGTGTTTAACTATGAAAAACGTCCCTATTAATAGTGCGATAAAAATAATTGTTTTGATGTTTGATATCATCAAAAACCCTGTTAAGAATGAACTCTCTCCCATTTTGTCCTCCATAATATTATTTAATTTTTATAAATTAACCAGTACGTTAATCATTTTTTAATTAACTTGGCTAATTTTTCATCTGACTTTCCAATATTAAAACTTTATAAAAATACGTTTTCATATTTAAAATCATAGTTAAATTTTTGTAAAGTATTTTCTTATTTTTACTTAATATTGTTAAGTTTTTCTCCTCTTATATAAATTATGATATATTATTAACATTCTATTGTCAATATAACTTTTAATATATTTTAAAGTTTTTTATGCTTTTTACTATATTTTTATAAGAATTAATATAATTTACCCGTATAAAACTTAATTTTAATTAGCTTTCTTACTTTTACAAATTCTTACTTTTGTCTTTTTCATACTTTATTTTTTTAACAACTCTAGAATCAATTATTCAAAATAATTATTTTTTAAATACAAAAATAAAAACTACATAATTATGTAGTTTTTTGTACCAATTTATTGTTAATCCAATCTAATATATCTTTTATAACGTCATCTTTATTGGTTTCATTTAGCATTTCATGCCTTCCACCTTCATATAATTTACAACTTACATCTTGTACTCCTAAATTTATGTATCTATCCCTTAAATTAAAAACACCTCTTCCAAACTTTCCTATTGGATCTTTATCTCCAGATAATATATATATAGGTAAATCAAGAGGAATTTTAGCCAAGTTATGTTTATCTTCTATTGCTTTTAATCCTTGTATAAAATCATAGAAAAAACCACAAGTAAATATTAATCCACAAAATGGATTATCTATATATTTTTTAACCTCTTCTTCATCCCTACTTAGCCAGTCAAATTCTGTTTTAGTATTTTTAAACTTTCTATTATTTCTACCGAATATTAAGTTATCTATAAATTTACTTCTATATAATCGTCCATGTTTTTTTATTTCTCTATTTATTATTATCTCTGCTAAATTTAATATAAATCCATGGTCTCCATTTGAACCTGATAATATAACTCCATCTATATTATGTGAATACTTCATAATATAATTTTGACTAGCAAAAGATCCCATACTGTGCCCAAATAAATATATAGGAAGTCCTTCATTTTCATTTTTTATAATATTTGTTAATATGTTCATATCCTCAACCAAATGATAGAAGCCATTTTCCTTCGCTAAATATCCAACATTTTCAACCGTCTTAGCAGTCTTGCCATGACCTCTATGATCATTTATATAAACTATATAACCATTTTTAGTTAAATGTTTCGCGAAATACTCATACCTACTAGCAGTTTCGTTCATACCATGTGCTATTTGAATTATACCTTTTGGCTTGTCTGTTTCCCCTTCATACTTATATACATGTATATCTAAATTATCATTTCCCTTAAAATAAAAATTTGTACACCTCATATATTCTTTCAATTCCTTCTATTCATTTTAATAATTATTATATCAAACTTTTATAATCTATAATATATTTTTTTATATAAATTTACCCAGTATTAACTTTTTATTTTTAAATAAAAAGTAACCAACCTACAATATGTGCATTGATCACTTTACCTTTTTAATCTTTTTCTTTTTATATTTCTTCTTTTTAGGTTTTCTAATTAGATCGGCTATCATTTCATCATCAACAGTCTCTCCTATAGCATCAGCTAGGGTGTCCGTCTCTTCTAATACTTCTTCCTCCTGCTGCTGGCTTAATTCTGTTTCTCTTCCCGCTCTTATAGCTTCTTGCGTTCTTAGCATAACTAAATCTCCATTTAACATATTTATAAAAGATATTAATAAGCTTAAATCTTCCTCATTTAATTCTTCTACTATTGCATATGCTAATGTCGAAGATAGCAATACAAAGTCTGCATAAGAAAACCTATCTAATCCCAGACTTTGAGTACCTTTATTTGATTTAATTTTGGAACACTTATCAATTGCCTTTTTAATTTGTTTATTTTCTCTATTTATATTATTTTTATTATCCATAATTAAATATACTCCTTGTAAAAGTATACGAGTTATAAATATTCTATTTGAAAAATTTATATACTATATGTTATATTCTTACAGTTTTTTAAAAATTCTACTTTGTCTACTTTTTCAATAAATTACATTAGGTTGAAAAATTTTTTTAAACTAGTATAATTAGAGTTGAATTTAATTTTAGACATCTAAGGAGGAACATTTTTGAGTATTAAACATATGAGAAAACCTATAATAGCATTGTTATTGTCTTTATCATTTATGTCAAATATGACTATATCAAATGCCCAAAGCTATAAAGTATTTATAGATGCAGGCCACGGGGGAAAAGATAATGGTTCAAGCTATGGTGCTAGAATAGAAGATAATCTAAACCTTCAAATAGCGGAAAAAGTAGAAAAGCTATTAAGAGAAGAAGGCATATACGTTGAGACAACTAGGAATAAAGATGAATATGTATCTTTATCTAAAAGAACTAAAAAATCAAACTTATCTAATTCTGATTTATTTATATCAATACACCAAAATACATCAGAAAGTAAAAGTGCAAATGGTATAGAAACTTATTATTACGATAAAACCAATAAAGGTCTTGCTAATATTTTTCAATCTAATCTATTAAATTCTACTAAAGCTAATGATAGAGGTGTTAAAAAAGGTAACTTGCAAGTTTTAAGAGATAATAATAAGCCATCTATTCTTATCGAATGTGGCTTTATATCAAATGATAATGAAGGATTCAAATTGTCTACAAAAGCATATCAAGAAAAAATAGCTAATGGTATAGTTAATAGCGTCAAAGAATTTTTTAACATTAAAGGAAGTTTTTCCAATATAAAGACTGTATTAAATGACAATGTTAAAGTTAGAGCTGAGAGAGGTACTTTATTTGCACCTATTGGATATTTGCAAAAAGGAGATAAAGTTAAGATAGTAGACACTAAGCATGATTGGCACAAGATAAAATTTGGTAATACTTATGGATATGTATCCTCTGTATATGTTAAGTAAATTTTTATATTATTGTTAGATATAAAAGAGATACCTAAATTTAGGTATCTCTTTTTTATATAGCTATTTATAATATACACCCCAGAAAGTTTCTAAAACATCTTTATCTGGAGCTTTAGTATTTTTAGATATTATTATAAAAGTTATTAATGATAATACTAATGGAAGTACTATAGTATGCATTCCAAATGGTCTACTCCATACTTGACTAAATAATATATATGAGCCTATCCCGACTATAATAGATGCTATTGCACCAAATGAATTCGCCCTTTTCCAATAAAGACCTAGTATTATTGGCCATAAGAATGTAGAAATTATTCCTGCATTAGCATATAGATTTAGCCAAACTATTAGTTCTGGTGGATTAAAAGCTACTAAATATATTATAATACCAAGAAGTGCAGTACATAATATGCTTATCTTTCCGCTTAAATTAGAATTAGTCTTTAAACTGGGATTTATATAATTTGAGATTAAATCATTAACTATAGAACCTGATGCTACTAACAACTGTGAATCTACTGTTGACATTATAGATGCTAGTGGTCCCGCAAGTAAGATTCCTGCTATTACCGATGGAAATAATTTAGTTGTTAATGTTGGTACTACTAAATCACCTGATTCTATACCAGTAACTAATGTTGATCCAAAAGCTCCTACTAAGTGCATTCCAAGAAGTAATATCATAGATACTATCGTTCCATATTTTATACCATCATGTAAACTCTTAGTATCTTTATAACTCATAGCTCTTTGAGATACTGATGGGATACCTACCACTGCAAATCCCACTAATATCCAAAATGATGTTACCCAAGCTATAGTCATATTTCCTGGTGTTACTCCAAATGGAGTTATCATTCCCTCATTAATAGCTGCCATATTTTGAATTATATTATTTATTCCACCACCTGCAATTATAGTACCTATAAATATAGCTATAGTTGCTATAGTCATTATTACACCTTGAATTGTATCAGATAATGTAACTGCTCTAAATCCACCTACTACAGTGTGAACTATAACTGTTATTCCAAATGCAGTTAATGCAATGTTGTAATCAAGACCTACTGAACCTTGTAAAAGTCTAGCCGCTCCTACCCACTGTGCTGCCATTGCCGCTATAAAAAATATAACTATTGATATCGACGTCATTATAACTACTATGTCTGATTTATATCTTGCTCTTAAAAAGTCTGTTATAGTCACTGCATTTATTTTTCTAGATATTATAGCAAACTTTTTTCCAAGGACCGCTAATGTAAAATATCCTGTTGGCATTTGTGCCATCGCTAAAAACACCCATCCTAGTCCTTCTTTGTAAGCAGTTCCAGGTCCACCTATAAAACTTCCTGCACTTAAATATGTAGTAACTAAAGTCATAGCAAGTACAAATCCACCTAAATCTCTTCCTCCTGTCATATATTCGTCCATAAAAGAATTATCTTTATTTGAATTTCTTGCTCTATTTACAAACTTCATAGAGTAAAAACCTACTCCAAATATAGCTATAAAGTATATAACTATAGGAATTAATACTTTGTAATTTACATTTTCCATTACTTAAACTCCTTTTTGTACATCTCTACTTCTTCTTTGCTTAAACCATCAAGTGGCATATCTTTAAAGAACTTATTTATTGTAATAACTGTAAGTATAGAAAAAAGTATTCCTCCTACTATACAGCTCATAAAAAACCATGCAGGAAAACCTAGTATATATGTATACTCTTTAACTGGTCTATTTGAAAGTCCATATCCAAATCCAAACCACCATATAAGATTTAAGAGTCCAAGAATAAGTCCCATTATAGCTTCTTTATTACACTGTTTATATCTTGGATCTTCTACTATTTTTTTATCATCCATAAATTTAATCCTTTCTATATTATTTAAATAATATAACTATTTTAACCACGTCCTATTTTATTATTTTTTGTATTATTTTGTCTAGTAAAAATTTTAAGTAAACAAAATAGCTATCATTTTGATAGCTATTTATTTAGTATTAATATTCCAAAAATTCTTTGGTATTTGTTTTTCATTTATAGGAAGTATTTCATATCCTTCTTCATTTAAATAAGTAAGTACTTCATCTAATGCTTGTACTGTTTGTTTTTTTTCGTGCATAAGTATTACTACTTCTTTTTTATTTTTAACCTGTTCTTTTACAATTTCTATTATTTTATTAGAATCATTTTTCCAATCTTGAGTATCTATATTCCAATCCCAAAGCTTATATCCTGCATCAACTAAATTTTCATATGACTTGACTGGTGTATACGGTTTGCTTCCATAAGGAAGTCTTATTATATTTGATGTCCTTCCAGTTATCTCATAAAAAGTTTCCTTATTTTTATCAAATTCTCTTTTAGCTGAATCGTAATTTTCATAAAGTTTATTTACATCATGCGAAACACTATGAAATCCTGCACTATTTCCACTTTCGACAATCTCTATTACAGCATCCTTATTTACTTTCATATTCATATCTATCATAAAAAATGTCGCATGTGCATTATGCTTTTTAAGGATTTGTAGTATGTCTTTTGTGTACTTGCTTGGACCATCATCTATCGTTATATAAGCGATTTTATTGTTTGTATTAGCAGTTTCATTTACATCATAATATATAGGTAAACAAGTATATTTATCTATATATTCTAAAGCACTTGTGTTATTTGGTATCATAGCAAATGTTAAAAGTCCTACACTTATTGCTAGTTTTAATCTTACATTTTTCATATGAGTTCCTCCTTTATAGTTATTATAAATTTATGCCTTTTAAGGAACATATTTGTATAAATTTTTACGTTTTAAACGTTTTTATAATCTTAGTATTGGTAAAAAACCTTTTTTATATCACTAAAAGATAAAACTTATTCTGTAAATATTTATGTAATAAAAATAAAAATTTACTTTAATTTATAAGTGTATCAATAAAACTCTTCACATTTTTATATTTAACATAAAATCCTTCTAATAAAAAAGTACAAGCAATACGCTTGTACTTTTTTATTAATTAGTTTTATTTTGCATATAATTATAAATTGGTAATCCTATAAGAGTTATTATTATACCTCCTAAAGATATCATTGTTGTTTGTAAACCAGCAAAACATAGTTGGTTTATTACAACGAATAATCCACTTAATATAGCTATAGCTGGTATAAATGGATATAATGGAACTCTGTATGGTCTAAATAAATCTGGTTGATCTTTTCTAAGCTTTATAACACCTATAAATGTTAGTACGTAGAATATCCATATAGCAAATATTGATAAATCTGTTAATAAGTTGAACTGTCCTGATAATGCATATATAGCTGATAATGTTGCCATTGCTATTATTGAGTTAGCTGGAGCTTGAGATTTATTTAATTTAGTTAAAGTCTTGTATCCTGGTAGAGTTTTTTGTTCTGCTAAAGTATACATAACTCTTGGTCCTGTTAATAAGTATCCGTTAAGTGTACCAAATACTGATATTAATATACCTATTGTTATTAATTTACCACCCATTGGTCCAAACATAGCCTCTGCAACTGCTGCTGCTGGTGCTGAATAGTTAGCTAATTCACTTGCTGGAAGTACCCAAAGATATGCTAAGTTTATTACTACATAAACTCCCATAACTACTGCAAGCCCACCAACTATCGCTCTTGGTAAATCCTTACCTGGATTTTTCATTTCTCCAGCTAAAGCACCAACATTTATCCATCCATCATAGGCAAATAATACTGCTATTAATAATTGACCTATAACTCCTGCTGGGCTTATTCCATCTCCTACTAATGGTGTCATTACTGGATTTGTTCCGCTTCCTTTTATAAATCCAAATACCATTATAAGTGCTAAAGGTATTAACTTACATATAGTAGCAATTGTTTGTATAGCTCCACCAGCTTTTGATCCTAATGTATTTAACGCTGCAACAAATAATATAATACCTACTGCTATAGGAAGAGTTAAAGACTCATTTCCTATTAATGAAACTGCTTGTTGTGCAAATATAACTCCTAGTGCTGCTATTGTTGCTGGGAAGAATAATACCGTTTGCATCCACCCTGTTAAAAATCCTAGTTTCTTGCCATATATTTCTTCAATATATACCATCATACCACCAGTTTTTGGTATAGCTGCTGATACTTCAGCTGCCGTTAATCCTGCTGTTATAGTTATGATACCTGCTACTACCCATGCTATCATTCCAAGTCCTGGCTCTCCACCTGTTGTTTGATAAACAGCTTGCGGCTTAAAGAACACACCTGCACCTATAACCATACCAACAACTGTTGATAAAGCTGCAGACATCCCTAAACTTTTTTGAAGTTCTTTACTTTCCATATATGCCTCCTTATTTATTAAGTTTTCTATAATTTCATTATAATATTTTTTGAAATACTTTCAATACATTTTTTTATTTTTTTCGACAACGTTTTTCTAAATTATGTATTTTTAGAAAATTTTTTTAAGATTACTTTAATTTTTATATTTTTATTTATTATATA
>NZ_JADOZQ010000027.1:0-8934 GCF_015669105.1 Romboutsia sp. D33t1_170424_H2
TACCTGGTTGATAGGTCGAAGGTGTAAGTGCAGTAATGTATTTAGCTTATCGATACTAATAGGTCGAGGACTTGACCAAAAATCATTAACTAAATGATATACAGTTTTCAGAGTATTAACTCTAAAAGATAAAGATTATGTGGTTATTATAGCAAAGAGGATACACCTGTTCCCATACCGAACACAGAAGTTAAGCTCTTTAGCGCTGATGGTACTTGGGGGGCGACCCCCTGGAAGAGTAAGACGTAGCCACGTAGTCTTTTTTTTATGCAAAAAAATAAATATAATTGTTTTTCATACCATATATTAAATCTAATAAATAAAATATATAATTATATAAAAAATATTAGAAGCATTGAAATAGCTAGAGTTAGAGATTGTAAAAATTAAAATTTTTTAAAACTGAAAAAACTTTTTTGAATAATACTATTGAAACTTGATAATATATATAATATAATGATTATCAAATAGAAGAATTAATAAAAAGCTTTGAAGGAAATTAGTAAAGAGCAAGTTTGTATTCAGAGAGTGAGTGGTAGGTGTGAACTCATTACAATGGTTTTTGAATCTATTCTGGAGCTTCTACCGAAACAATAAGGTAAGACGTATACCTACGTTACAGGTTTGAGAGGGTTATATTTTTATATAACCAATTAGGGTGGCAACGCGGATAACAAGACTTTCGTCCCTTTCATAGGGGAATGAAGGTCTTTTTTTAATGCAATAATTACCCTAAGATTAAGGTTTTAGATAAAAATACATGTATTAGAAAACGTTATTTATGACTAAAATTAATTTATTAGCGCTGGTAGATTAACAAAAGTTATAAGTTTTGAATAGGTTAATTAAAGTAAAATAAATTATAAAATATAAGGAGGAATTAGCAATGTTAGATGTCAGAAGAATAAGAGAAAATTTAGAAGATATAAAAAAAGCTATGGATAGAAGAGGCGAAAAAGAATTCGACTTAGATGCTGTAGTTAGATTAGATGACGAAAGAAGAGAATTACTTAAAGAAGTTGAAGTAATGAAGAATGAGTTAAATGTAGAATCTAAGAAAATACCTCAATTAATAAAAGAAGGTAAAGATGTAGATGCAGCTAAAGCTCAACTTAAAGAACTATCAGATAAGATAAAAGGAATGGATGAAAAAGTTAGAGCTGTAGAAGCAGAGATGGAATACAACTTAATGAGAATACCAAATGTACCTCATCCTGATGTTCCACAAGGAACAACAGATGAAGATAATGTTCAAATAAGAACTTGGGGAGAACCTACAGAGTTTAACTTTGAACATAAGGCACACTGGGATATAGGAACAGGATTAGGAATATTAGATTTTGAAACTGGAAGTAAAATAACAGGTTCAAGATTCACTTTATACAAAGGATTAGGAGCTAGATTAGAGAGAGCGTTAATAAACTTCTTCTTAAATACTCATACGGCTGAGCATGGATATACAGAAGTTTTACCTCCTTTTATGGCTAATAGAACTAGCTTTATAGGAACAGGTCAATTACCTAAGTTCGAAGAAGACATGTTCAAAGTTGAAGGTGTTGATTACTTCTTAATACCAACTGCTGAAGTTCCTGTAACTAATATACATAGAGATGAAATATTAACAGTTGATCAATTACCAATAAAATATTGTGCATATACTCCATGCTTTAGATCTGAAGCAGGTTCTGCTGGTAGAGATACTAGAGGATTAGTAAGACAACATCAATTTAACAAGGTAGAATTAGTTAAATTTGTTAAGCCAGAAGATTCTTACGATGAGTTAGAAAAATTAACTAACGATGCAGAAAAAATATTACAATTATTAGGATTACCTTACAGAGTTGTTAAGATATGTACAGGAGACTTAGGGTTCACTGCAGCATTTAAATATGACTTAGAAGTATGGATGCCAAGTTACAACAGATACGTTGAGATATCTTCTTGTTCAAACTTTGAAGATTTCCAAGCTAGAAGAGCTGGTATAAGATTCAAGAGAGACAAAAAATCTAAAGCAGAATACGTTCATACATTAAATGGATCTGGATTAGCAGTAGGAAGATGTTTAGCTGCTATATTAGAAAACTATCAACAAGAAGATGGTTCAGTAGTAGTTCCAGAAGTATTAAGACCATACATGGGTGTAGATGTTATAAAGAAAGAAGAATTATAAGATCTAACGCAATTTAGACATATATTAGGAAGATCATTATCTATATATAAAGACCAACAGATTTCTGTTGGTTTTTATATATAGTGATACAATATTTTTAACAAGAAAGAGGATATAATTGTATGCACTATAGAAGAATATAAGTTATAGATAGATCTAATAGATTAAATCCTTGTAACCTAGTGATATTATAGTCTATTTAAGTTATAAATATAGCCAATTTACATTGTTTAATATTGCTTATAATGAAGAATTATGCAATAGTAACTAATTTTAACTTGTACAAATAAATTAAAATTCAGTTGAATTATAAATGTAACTATGATAATATAGAAGTGTTATAAGTTCTAGGAGGAAATATGAATAAAGAACTATATATGAAAGAAGCCTTGAAAGAAGCAGATAAAGCCTTTAAAAAAGGCGAAACTCCTATAGGGGCCATAGTAGTTAAAGATGGCAACATTATAGGCAGAGGACATAATTTAACTGAAACTTTAAATGATAGCACAGCTCATGCTGAGATTGTAGCAATAAGAGAAGCTGCTAGAAACTTAGGTGGATGGAGACTTATTGATTGTGAATTATATGTTACAATGGAACCTTGTATTATGTGCAGTGGGGCTATAGTTAATTCTAGAATAAAAAAACTTATAATAGGAACTAAACATATAAAAAACGAATATACAGAAAATCAGCATAAATTTAAGACTGATTACTATGAACGAAATAATATAAATGTCTTATTCGGTGTTTTAAAAGAAGAATGTTCTAATATATTACAGGAATTTTTTAGAGCTCTTAGGAAAAGATAATAAGGAGAGATGGTCGAGTCGGTCGAAGGCGCTCGCCTGGAAAGTGAGTATACGTCAAAAGCGTATCGTGGGTTCGAATCCCACTCTCTCCGCCAGAGGAAAATTTAAATATGGTTATAAGTTTGCTGTACTAGATGGGGAGGTAGCGGTGCCCTGTAACCTGCAATCCGCTATAGCAGGATTGAATTCCATCTAGAGGTTTACATCTTGTAGGGCTGCCCTGAATAAGTGGTGTTGACACTTAGGTCCTACGCAATGGAAGCTCATGAACCCCGTCAGATCCGGAAGGAAGCAGCGGTAAGTGATCACTTCCGTGTGCCGTAGGGGTGCCTAAGTTGAGCTAACTGTTTAGGTAACGCCTATGAGAGTAAATCAATAGATGGTGTACAGCTTTAATATATAAAAAACAAATCTCTTATTATAAGAGATTTTTTTTAATTATAAGAAAATCATGAAGTTTTTACTCTATACATAATTTTAGAAATATATCAATGAGTATACACAACATGGTTAATAGATATGGTATAAAAAATATGTTTTTTATACTTTTAATGAAATTAGTTAAGATAGTTTATATTTTAAAATAAATTTAGTTTGATTAGTATATATTTACATTTAATAACGTTAATAATTAATGTAGGTTGTATTTTATATAAAAATAAATACTAGCGTTTAAAATATAAGTAATGTGATGATATAATTAGATAAAAATAGATTAATTGTATGAAGTTTATTTAAGGAGAGATAAGAATGCATAAAGCATTATATAGAGCATATAGGCCACAAAATTTTGAAGATGTTGTGGGCCAGCAACATATAATAAGAACGTTAAAGAATCAGATAGAAAGTAATAATGTAGGACATGCATATTTATTTACAGGAACGAGAGGGACAGGTAAAACATCTACGGCTAAAATATTTGCTAGAGCAGTTAATTGTGTGCAAAGTAAAGACCAAGAGCCTTGTAATGAATGTGAAGTATGTAAGGATATAATAAATGATAATATAATGGATGTTGTAGAGATAGATGCGGCATCTAACAATAGTGTAGATGATATAAGAGAGCTTAGAGAAAGTGTTAAATATTCGCCTACAAAGTCTAAATATAAGGTATACATAATAGATGAGGTTCATATGTTATCACAGGGAGCGTTTAATGCACTTTTAAAGACATTAGAAGAACCGCCATCATATATAATATTTATATTAGCTACAACTGAACCTCATAAGATACCGGCTACAATACTATCTAGATGTCAAAGATTTGACTTCAAAAGAGTTACGGTTAATGATATGTCTGAAAGAATGAAAAAGATATGCAATGAGGAAAATATAGAAGTTGAAGATAAAGCACTTAACCTAATAGCTAGAAATGCACAAGGTGCACTGAGAGATGCCTTAAGTATATTAGATCAATGTATATCTTTTGGTGGTAACAAAATAGAATACAAAGATGTAGTTGAATTATTAGGGACAGTAAATATAGAGCAATTATTTGAGATGTCTCAGTTCATAATAAATCAAGATACAAAAAACTCTCTTCAAGCACTAAATGAATTTGTAATTTGGGGTAAGGATATAAGAAATTTAATTAATGATTTAATAGACCATTTTAGAAATCTTATGGTTTGTAAGGTGTCAACTGAATTAGATGAGATAATTTCTTTACCAGAAGAGACTATAGATAAATTAAAGTCCCAAGCTGAAAGTGTAGATGTAAATGATATTATAAGAGTTTTAAATATATTATCTGTTACACAAGATAGCATGAAAAGCTCATCGAATCCAAGGGTTCTGGCTGAAGTTACTATGATGAAAATAGCCCAACCTATGTTTGATGAAAGTAAAGAAGCTTTAATAAAGAGAGTAGAGAATTTAGAGAAGAAAATAGAGAGTGGAAATATAAAGGTTAATAGCAACAATATAGAGAATACTAATAATATAATAGAGGAAAAAGAAATAATAGAGACAGATGAAGTAGTATACGAATCTGTTAAAAGTGAAGATGTTAAGCTTATAGAGTCATCATGGCCTAAGATTAGAAAGAGTATAAAGGATGATAAGCAAAGTAAACAAATGCCAGTATACTTCTTATTAGGTGATGTAAGTAGTTTTAACGTATATGAAAATGTGTTATATCTAATATACGCAGATGGATTTGCGTTTGCTAAGAAAAGACTAAGCGAACCTGATACTATAGCATATATAGAAAAAGTAATAAGGGAAACTATAAGTAGAAGTTTTAATATAAAAATAATATTAGAATCTGAAGTTAAAAACATAGACTTAGAAATAAAGAGTGGAAAAGTTGACAAAGGTGAGGAGATTCTAAAAAGTATAGTAAATGAGGAGATACTAGAAATAAAAGATAGTGTCGAAGAAAATGAAAGTAAATAATAAACACTAATATGATATAATATTAAAATAAAATAGTTTTAAGGAGGAATTTAAAATGGCTAAAAGAGGTTTTGGAGGCGGAATGATGCCTGGAAATATGAATAATTTATTAAAGCAGGCTCAAAAGATGCAAGAAAACATGCAAAAGATGCAAGAAGAATTAGAAGCTAAGGAAATAGAAGCTTCAGTTGGTGGAGGAGCTGTTACTGTAAAAGTTAACGGTAAGAAAGAAGTTTTAGATATAAATATAAAACCTGAAGTTGTTGATCCAGATGATATAGAGATGTTACAAGACTTAGTATTAAGTGCTATAAATGAAGCTTTAAGAAATGTTGATGAAATGCAATCATCTCAAATGGGTAAATTAACTGGAGGAATGAACATACCAGGGTTATTCTAGTAGGTGATAATATGCAATCTTATACAGGGCCTATAGCTAGGCTTATAGAAGAATTTTCAAAGCTTCCAGGGGTAGGTAGAAAAACGGCTCAAAGATTAGCTTTCCATGTAATAAACATGAATGTTAATGATGTAGAGTCTTTATCTAAAGCTATTTTAGAAGCTAAGAGAGAAATAAAATATTGTTCAGTATGCTGTAATATAACAGACACAGACCCTTGTAGTATGTGTTCTAATAAAAATAGAGATGCTGGTGTAATATGTGTAGTAGAAGATCCTAGAGATGTTGCTGCTATGGAAAGAACAAGAGAATTTAAGGGGCAATATCATGTATTAAATGGAGTTATATCTCCTATGGATGGTATTGGACCTGATATGATAAAAATTAAAGAGCTAATCCAAAGATTAGGAAATCATGATGTAAGAGAAGTAATAATGGCTACAAACCCAACAATTGAAGGGGAAGCTACGGCTATGTATATAGCTAGACTTTTAAAACCTATGGGGATAAAAGTTACTAGAATTGCTCATGGTCTACCAGTAGGTGGAGACTTAGAGTATGCGGATGAAGTAACTATATCAAAAGCTTTAGAAGGAAGAAGAGAAATATAAAAAATCGAGGTATTTACCTCGATTTTTTGTCGTTTATTGATATAAATTTACTCAAATAATATAAGGTACACTTGTTGAATTAAACAATGAGTTAATGTATAATTTTAATAAATTCATTCAAAATTATTTATAGGAGAATAAAATGAAATCAACAATGAGCCTAGAAGAGAGAAAAGCTTTGAAAGAAAAAAGAGAAAAAAACTTAAAATCTAAAGGAAAAACAAAGTTTACAGAATCTGATGATATGAGCTTATTAATAAAGAAAAAAAACAGTAAAGCTCAGAAAAGCAAAAACTCGTGCTTTAGGAATAATTATAAGAAGTATCAATATGATTATGAAGAAGATTTTTATGAACCTACATACTAATATATATAATTGTAAAATGCCCAATGGATAATATCCTTTGGGCATTTATTATGTAAATTTAATTAAAATTAATTCATAGATAGTAACACATCCTCAACTAAATTAGCTATATTTTGAGAAGAATTAAATTTTCTTATAGATTTTATATTTTTCTTTAACATATCTAATCTAGATGGATCATCTATTAGCACTTTCAGTAAAACTGAAAGAGAATACTTTTTAGTAGTTCTAAGGGCTGCACCACAATTTGAAAGAAAATCTAAGTTTTCTTCTTCCTGTCCAGGAATATAATATGGAACAATCATAGGAACGTCTTTTAATAATGCTTCTGTAGTAGTTAAACCACCAGGTTTTGTTATTAAAACGTCAATAGAAGCAAGTATATCATTCATTTTATTAGTGTACCCAAGTACACATATATTTTTATTATGATTGTGAGTAGCTAGTTTCTTTTCAAGTTTCTCTTTTAAGGATTCATTTCTTCCTGTAATGACTAAAATTTGAAAATCTCTATCAATATCTAGTAATTCTTCTAAGGTTTCTTTTATATTACCAGCTCCAAAGCTTCCTCCCATAAGTAGAACTGTAAGTTTATCAGAAGATAAACCTAATTCATTTAAAACTTCTTCTTTTTCTCTATTACTTAAGAATGATTTTTCTACGGGGATACCAAAAGGTTTGATTTTTTCAGTATCAACTCCTT
Source organism: Romboutsia sp. D33t1_170424_H2 (assembly GCF_015669105.1). Lineage (NCBI taxonomy): Bacteria > Bacillati > Bacillota > Clostridia > Peptostreptococcales > Peptostreptococcaceae > Romboutsia > Romboutsia sp. D33t1_170424_H2. The sequence goes on from NZ_JADOZQ010000027.1 coordinate 7,461, forward strand.
CATATGCTAGTAATTCTTTTACATACTCATGACCTACTATATAATAGTCTATTTCATTTTGTATCCATGTAGAGTGAGTAGTATAATCTGTAAGGACAGAGATCATTGGAGGCACATCTATAGTATCATGGTGATCACCTAGATGTAAACCGTGATCAGAACCTCCATCACTATGTTTTTTTAGTGTACTTAAAGCTATCATAGGGAAGGGATGTGTACCTATAATTAAATCGGGTTTAGAATCATTTAAAAGCTTTTTGAATTTTTTTGCCATTAAAGATGTAAGCAAATTACCTTTAAACTCATTTTTAGAAACAAGAGAGGTTTCAGAAAATCTGTATACACTACCATAAGCTTTTGGAGTATATATAGCAGATTTTTCATATCCCCTAGAAATTATTTTATCCATTGTATTATTAACTAATTTTAAACTATCCACTATTTCACATTGTATATTAAAACCATCTATCGTTTTTTGTTCTAACTCCTCTTTAATTGCTCGAGCAGCTCTATTATGACCTCCACCAGTTGAAGCAGACATAATCAATACTTTTTTGCTCATACTAAAATCCTCCTAAAATGTAGAGTTATATTGAATAATAATGCAATTTTTTGTATTATTAAATATATTAACTTAGAAAAAATAAATTATGTATTATATTATATACTAATAATGAGTTAATAATAATCTAATATAATATAAAAAAAAATACAAGCATAACAAAATAAATACTTAGGAGCAGATAGATGAAAGTAGTAGAGATATACACTAGCGATACATGTCCACAATGTATAAAAGCTAAAGAGTTTCTAAAAAATAAAAATATTGAATATAAAGAATATAATATATCGAAAGATTTAGATGCAAAGAAAAAGTTGATAGGTATGGGGTATATGTCTATTCCTCTAACTATTATAGATGGAGAACATGTCTTAGGCTTAGATATAAGTAGAATGACACAACTATTAGAGAAATAGTATTTATTGATATAAGGAAGCTTGTAAAAAAGATTTCTTATATCAATAAAAAATATAAAAATTAGTATGAAATGTAGAAAAATACATAGACTAAATCACAGATAATAATAGATTAAGAAAAAAATTAAAAAAAGTTTAAAAAAAGTATTGACGATATAAGTGTAAGGTGATATAGTATTACTTGTCCTTAAGAAAAGGGCAAAAACGAAAATGAACTTTGAAAATTAAACAGTAGGTTAATTTATATAACTAATGATTCTTAAGAGAATCGAAAACAAACCAAGCCAGATATTCAGATAATGATAGTCTGAGCAGGTAACAACTTTTATTTGAGAGTTTGATCCTGGCTCAGGATGAACGCTGGCGGCGTGCCTAACACATGCAAGTCGAGCGATTTACTTCGGTAAAGAGCGGCGGACGGGTGAGTAACGCGTGGGTAACCTGCCCTGTACACACGGATAACATACCGAAAGGTATGCTAATACGAGATAACATG
>NZ_JADOZQ010000028.1:0-8576 GCF_015669105.1 Romboutsia sp. D33t1_170424_H2
ATGAATATGGGCAAGACCAATTTGGAGATAAATTGGAATGTAATAAAAAATATTTTATGGGGGCTAGATGTAGCCAAAGAAAATATAAAGTTACATATGAAGTAGATGGTAAACAATACGAAATAATAGAACAAGCAGAATTTTCGAAAATATTAGAGGGAGAGATTGATGTAGACATGTCTAAAAAAGACATATTAGAAGGATTTAAACGAGGTCATTCATTAGACTACATCCTGATGTGGAATTCAATTAGAAATGAATATAAAATAAAATAAAACTTTTATATTAATAAAAATAGGCTAATATTTGCAAAGCTTATAGGTTCACGAAAAACTATAAATCCAATTCTAAGGACTTATAAAATTTAGTTACTCTATTTATAATCTATAGTTTGACATAAAGAAATCTAAATAGCCAAAAATTACTATAAAATATGATATAATGTAAAAAGACCATCGATGTTGGTAGCATCCATGGTCATATATTCAAGGTAGTTCCAATCAAGGAACAACACTATACAGACTATATAAATTATATAAATTATTATACAATAAGTGTTTACTATATTCAATAGAATTATACTATGTATGCACAAATGTTATGACAAATTAATTTAAATAGAGTGTAAACCTTGTTTGAACTACCTATTAAGCTAACGAATAGGAGTAAAAACAAATGAAAATTGAAAATTTAAAAGAAGGACAAGTTCTAAAGAATTATAAAGAACTATGTGAGGTGCTAGGAATTAAACCTACGAGCAAAGCGAATAATAGTAGAATAGCACAGTTCAAAGAACTTGAAAGGTATTGTAAATATCATAAAGAAGGACATAAAATAATAATTGATGAAATATACTCTAAGGAGTTGGAAAAAGTGGATAATAGAAAACTAGGTAATAACAATGAACAAGCCAAATTCATTAGGTATTTATTGTTAAACCAATTAAGTGGTCACCCACTAGAAAAGCACGAAGTAATAGGCTTTAGCAAGGGTTTATTACTTAGAAAATTAAATTTACTTAATGATAATTACATAACTGCTAAGGTTAAAAGAGAACAGTATGCAATGGCATTAGAAGTTAATAAAATAGCCATAGACGAATGCATAGAGTATATAGATAATAGAAGTACAAATGCAGTAAAAAGAGCAATTTCAGTACTTGTAAGTCAAAAGGTGCTTGGTTACAAATGGAGTTACAGTTGGGTTGACCATAAAAGAATACACCATCATGCAGATGTATTTGAGCATAATGCAATAATGGAAGCAGAGTTTGAAGTTATGGAACAAATGAAGATAAGGCATAAAGGAAAAATATTTGAGTTTGGTCGTTGGAATGAGTTCAAAAGTAGAGTCAAGAAATACTTGCTAGAAGAATATTCAACTCTATTCCCTATGCTAGACTACTATTATGCAAGTTTCCATTTTCACTATAATATAGAGCAATTACAAAGACATATGCGTTATATGGAACAAAAACAAGGAGTTACATATGAGATTGCTAGAGAAGGTATACAAACCCTTTGGAGTAAAAGCCTGGATACAACTATAGATAATTATAACAAAAATGCAAATAAACAAGTCCCCTTTGGAATTTGTCCAAATGAAAAAATAAATTATAGAAAAAGTGAGATTTATAAAACGGAGCAAGTGAAAGTTAAAAATTCTATAGTAAAGCAAGATTACCCAAAGGTCGAAATAAGCGAACAAATAACAATGAATTTAGACCAAATAGAAATACCATTTTAAATATATTAGACTATAGGAAACTATAGTCTATTTTAATATATAAAAAAACCCCATTTAGGAGTTACTTATAAATAGTTATACTTATATTTTATAGGCAATCCCTAAATGGGGTTTTTTTATTACTATTAAACAAAATACTACGAAAGCGAACGAAGTGAGACTCGTATTTGAGCGGAGCGGCCAAAGCCTGCCCGTGGGGGCGGAACCCCCACAAACACATTCATCTAATAAACATTATAAATTAATTGCTTTTAAATTGAATATGTTTAGTTAGTGTTTTAAAGATTAAGTAAATTTTAATTAATTATTGGTACTTTTTTCTTTTTCATTATATTCTAATAGCTCATCTATCTTTAGTATTTTTCTTATAAGTTTATTGCTTAGCCATACTCCATAGAATAACCAAATTAGTAATGCTAAATTAGAAATTACAAATACTACAAGTATTATTTTTTCACTTATAATAATCACTACCTTAGTTGGATCATCACCATTGAATAAATAAATAATAACAAATAAAACAAAATTGTGAGGATATTTTAGCTTAGTTTTAGCTTGGATGTTTTTTATCCAATGGAAAACTAATGGAAAATACCACAACAATGCGTTAGTAAGCCACCCAAGAGTAACCTATATCAGAAATTATGCAGTAATTAGGTGGCTTTTAGAATAACTTATATTGTATAAATCACTTCTACATTAATCAATAATCTAAATATAAATTGAGTCGGAGGTGTTTAAGTGTATTTAATAGATGAACTAGATTTACATAAGCAAAATGAAATACTTAGAGGTTATCTAGATAAAGGAGCAGTAGGATTTATATATGAAACTATAAATACTTATAATGGTAAAAAATATCTAGGAAGAAAGAATTTTCTTACTCCAGAAGGTAAAAACAATGGATGGACTAATTATTATGGAAGTGGTGTTTTTATAAAAAGGCTTGTTAAAAATAAAGAATATAAAAAGTCCTTAGTAAGAAAAATATTTTATATAGGATATTCAGAATCAGATTTAATAGAAAAAGAACAGTATTATTTAGATAAATTTGATTGTGTAAATAATACAAATTATTATAATATCAATAAAAATGCTAATGGAGGATACTCTAGAGCAGGATATTCAGAAAATCAACTTAAAAATTGGAGCAAGAAAATGAGTAAGAAAAACTTAGAGTATTATTTAAATAATTCAGATAAAGTGAAAGAAAGGATACGTTCTTCTAATCAAAATAGAAAAGAAGTCATGAACTCTAAAGATTGGAATAACTATATAGAGAAGATGAAGGCGTCTGTTAGTGGTGAAAATAACTATTGGGCAATGAGTGTTAAGGTTTTTAAAAATGATATCTTAATTGAAAAATTTGGATGTCTTCAAGATGCTTTTAAATATTTTGAAAAACAACGAATTTTAACTTCTTATACTACATTTCATAAAATGAGAAAAGGCTATGTTTATAAGGGATATAGCCTAGAGGTTGAAGAAAGAGATAACAGTTATACTGGAAACTCCATAATCTTATATAATGAAAGTGAAGTGAAAGAGTTTAAATATTATAAAGAAGTATATAATTTTCTTAAAGAGAAAGGTTATATAAAATCTTATACTAGTTTTACTAGAGACCGAAATAATAACCAATTAATAATGGGATATTCAATAAGTAAAGGTACTTCTAATTAAATGCAAAAAATAGGCTACTAAGCCTATTTTTTATTAGTTTTGAGACATTGTACCAAATGTAAATCCAGATATATCACTTATTTTTATTCTAAGTGGTACACTTATTGAATTTATATTTTTATTTACACAATAAACATTTTTTAAATGTATGAAGTTTCTATCAATATTAACTGATTCATCTTCTTTTTCTTTATCATATCTTGCAGAAACTTCGTTTGCAATTGAAGAAAATAAACTGTTAAAATTTTCATCTATATTGCTTATGAATTCATAGTATTCCTTATCAGAAATTATATTACCAGAGATATAATCACCATTAACTAAAAGTGTTACTCCCGCACTAACACCGCTTTCTGATGCAAGAACTAAATATTCAAGTAAAATATCCTTTGATTTTATATCCATATAATTCCACCCCTTTCATGTTTCTAACAATATTTTACTATAAATTGTAATATAATATGGTGAAATTACATAGTTTCCTATAATTTAATACTTTGATAACTCCTTTAGAGCCTCCATATTTTTATTTATAACTTTATCTGTTATCTCTTCTATTCTATTTTTTCTTTTATATTCTAAAAACTCTACAAATGTAAGTACTTGTTCTATTTCTTTTTCAGAAAAGTTATTTATAATATTCATTAACTTCTCTATATTGTTATTAATTTTAGGAATTTCTTCTACATATTTAGTTCCTTCTTTAAATACAATTTCATTATCTAAATCATAACAATTCCAATCGTCATATCTATCATCACCCAAGTACCAAGCAACATTACTATTTAAAATTACACAATGTTTTTTAAATAACTCTATGTCTTTAAATTGTTGCATAACTGGTTTATCTAGTAAATGTCTACAATTAATTTTAAAAGTATGACCAGTATCATAATAAACAATAACATCATAGTTATCACAAGGCACAACTTGAACTACCCTCGCCCATTGATAAATCTCTGTGTATCCCATATTTTCTGGCTTTTTCATATTTTCACCGTTCCTTATATTGAATTTGAATATCCTGCTAAATAATTTACATAGTTTATGTATTCTGTAAAGAATAAGTCTTTTCTTTTGTTTCTTAAGTAATCTATATATTCTTCTTTAGTTATTCCAAGTAACCCTGCTAAATGATTTTCATCTCCACCATCACAATTACTATTTAAATAATTTTCATAAATCATTTTTTCAAAAATTTCTTCCTTATCAGTACTATTAAGGTTTCTATGATTACATATTATATGAGTAGCCTCATGTAACATAGTGGATACAATTGCACCTGCATAATCTATATGAGATTCACACTTAGGTTTTATTTTTTCATCCCAATATTTTGGATTATAAACTATAAAATGCTCAAATTCATTTTCATTACTTAAACAATGCTTTGCTCCATAACCCCACTCCTTATTAAAATCTATAAGTACATTCACTATTACACCATTTTTAACAAGAAAGTCTTTAACTATATTTATTATTTTTTCTTTTTCTCTTATCATCTCATAATCTCCTTAGTATCAAAATAGTTTACATATATATTTTAAGAAAAAATTTGAATTGCTCTACCTCAAGCCTAAGCCACCTCAAAAGAGATGGTATGGGGTCTATTTATTTTTTATTTGTTCTTCATATTGTTTCTTTAATTTAAAATAAGTTGTCTTCTTTAATCCAAGCATCCCCATTGCTCTAACACTTGTTATCTCTTTATTCTTAACCATATTATAAATAGTCTCCCATTCATCTGGATAATCTATTGCAGTTCTACCAAACTTAACACCTTTATCTAACGCTTGGTCTATTCCTTCTCTCTGTCTTTTCTCTCTAGTCTCTATCTCTTGTTGTGCCATCATAGTATATAATTCTATAACTATATTATTTATAGTTTCTAGCATTAGATTATCATCTGTCTGCATTTGAGTAGTAGGTAGATTAAGTGCCACCAAACGAACCCCTTTATTCTTAAGGTCTTGTAATACCTTTAGAGTTAGTTTCTTATTTCTTCCTAATCTATCAAACTCGTGAACTACTAAAGTATCTCCTGCTCTTAGTACTTCCATCATAGTATTAAACTCTGGTCTATTGAAGTTTTTTCCAGTTGCTTTATCTGCAAATATCTTTTCACATCCATACTCTTTAAGTGATGCTATTTGTCTATCTAGGTTCTGGTCTTTTCCAGAGACTCTAGCATATCCTATAATCATATTTCAATCCTCCATTGTAAGTTATGAATCAATTATAATAAAATAGTTCGTTAAAATCAACATATATTTACGAACTATTTTATTATATACAAAACTTTATAAACGTTGAAATTTCATTATATTATATAAAAGGTTATAGAGTTCACAAACTTATACTTTAACGAACTAGTTGATGATATCTATATGTTATATTAAAATATAACATATAGATATAGGAGGTATTTTATGGAAAATAAGCAGATAAAAAAAAATAAGGTAAATACACATAGAACTTGTAAAACTATACAAGAATACTTGAATGCGATAGTTAATGAAGGATATCTGTATACAATTGAAGATTTAGCAGAGTTACTAGATATGAAGGAGCAATATATACAAGTAAACTATATAAAGAGATTAAATACTTTATATATTGAACCAGAAAAGAAATCTGAAATAAGGAAGTTAATAAATGTGTACCAAATTTTCAAAAAACCATTATCAGTTTCTAATTTTAATAATGATGCTCGAGAAGTATTTTCATTAATCAAAGAATTAATAAAAAATAAAGAGATCCTAAGAAAAAAAATTCTAATTCAAGAAGATTCTATAGATAAATTAATTACTGATATATTTAAAAAAGAGGTTAAATCAAACGAGATGGATAATAAATGTAAGAAACTTGTTCCACTTACAGATGAAGATATAAATTATATATATAATAATCAATTACGTAGTACAAAATCTCTTAAAGAGTATTTTGATGTAAAACATGACGTTCAAATGTATAGAAATTTAAAATATACAAAATATATAAAATATGTTTGTGAGGATCCATCCAAGAAGGCTAATAGAGTAAGATATCTATTATTATAAGTTATATTATAATATAATATTTTTTTCAAATAGTTATATTACAATATAACTATTTGAAAAAAAACATTAAATTTTGTGTACAAAAACACATTAAGTGTTATAATAAACATGTGGAAGAATTAAATGACTGAAGTTTAGTCAATACAGAAGATAAAAGGGATAAATGCCAAGGATCCCTTGATTAAGGAACTGCCAATTTCTTAATCGAACAGTAAACGAAATCTAATATATTCATAGTTGGATATAAAAAATACGACCATAAAAACACCTATCTGCCAAATAGGTGTTTTTTACTGCAATAAAAAAAGGGATCTATTAAATAGGTCCCTTTTTTATGAATTACCCTTATTCAAAACTTAAATGTCTGCTTAAAGGTGCCACCCTTTAATATTTAAAAGTCTTATTGAGAAAGGGCAGGATTTTTCTTAATGGAAGAACTTAGCTAAAAATGTAAAACCCTTTGCTAATTGTCCAATTCCGATTAATATGTATCCAAGTGCCAAGCATACAGTAAAAAAATCTATTTTCATTAGATGGACCTCCTTCCCATCAAACTTGTTGCTACAAGGCGTACCGTCCGATAGGAGGCACAGCCTCCGCTATGATACCTAAGAGGTGCCACCCTCACATAAGGAAGGTATCATACGACCAATATTAATTATATCATATATTTTTACCAAATATTACTCTATATTCATATATTTTCAAATATAAGCAAAAATATATGAAACTCTGATACTATATAAAATATTTTTAGTTAACCTTGCAGTTTATAGCAGTTTAAAAGAGTATTTAAAATCAAAAAAATTGCTGAAGTTAAATATAGAATGATTTAAATTTAAGTTTTTTATTATGCTATAATTAAAATATAACAAAAGTATAACGTCCGTAAATTTGGAGGTAGAATAAATGAATAAAGAAGAATTTAATAACTTAGAAGTATTAGAGCAGATAAAATATATTAATGATCAATTGGAAAATAACAAAAGTATAACGTCAGTGTGCAAGATCTTAGGAATTGGAAGAACTACAATAAGAGATAGATTTAAAAAAATCAATTATATATACTTTAAAGACTCAAATAAGTATATATATAACGAATGTATAACAAACGTAGTACAAACTAACATAGGAGCTAATAACGGGCGTATAACATCTGATATAGAAATAGAAAATAACAATAATACAACAGATGTTATACAAAGTGATACAATAACAGAAATAATAAATAAATCAGATGAAGAAATAAAAAATAATCTATTAGATTTAGTTAATAACTATGATGTATTGAAAGATATCATAGAATTACACAGACGTAATACATCTGTTATAAAGCAACAAATAGTAATAGATATAGATGATTCAGATAGTAAATTAACTACATTAAGAATCAATAGTAAAGTGTTAGAGCAGTTCAATACATTTTGTAGGAACAATAAGCAATACAAGAAAGTAGATTTATTAAGTCAAGCAATGAAAGAATTTATAGAAAAGTATAATTAGCAAAGAAGCACCTTCTAAGGTGCTTTTTTTATTTTGAGGTATATGTACAGTTTGCATCGACTCCAAAAAAAAAAATTCTCCCATAATAAAATTAAGAAGGGATAATCTAAGTAAAAAATATTATATTATTGTAAAAAACAAAGTATATGGGGGGACGGGAAAAAATATGGTTTAAAGTGTGTTGACTAGAGTTAAAAGATAAAAAATATGACTAGTAAATTGGCTTTCCTAAAATAGTATTTAACTATACGAATATTTAGTACGGTCTGTAGAAAGAAAAAAAGACTTTAAGAGAGTTATCAAAATATGATTAATAAGGTTTGAGAGAGTATTATTTTTTTATAAAAAATAATATTAAAATTTTACATTTTAATATTATTTTCTTTAGGTGTTATTGAAAGGTAAATAAGATAATATAAAAGGAGATTAAATAAAATGAAGATAAAAGAAATCAGTAGAGAATGTTTGGGAGTGCCTTGTAATTGGGATATATATAAATGTCCGTACCATGAATATGGGCAAGACCAATTTGGAGATAAATTGGAATGTAATAAAAAATATTTTATGGGGGCTAGATGTAGCCAA
>NZ_JADOZQ010000029.1:0-8543 GCF_015669105.1 Romboutsia sp. D33t1_170424_H2
AATGCTTGGTGGAAGCAAAAAGAAGAATTTGAAAGCTTCAATGGTCCAATATTAATGACTACAAACTGTATAGTTCCTCCAAAGGATAGTTACAAAGATAGAGTATACACTACTGGAGCAGCAGGATTTGCTGGATGTACTCATATAAAAGGAAATTCAGAAGATGATAAAGACTTCTCACAAATAATAGAACATGCTAAAAGATGTAAAGCACCAGTTGAAATAGAAACTGGAGAAATAGTAGGTGGATTTGCTCATAATCAAGTATTTGCACTTGCAGATAAAATAGTAGATGCTATAAAAACTGGAGCTATAAAGAGATTCTTTGTAATGGGTGGATGTGACGGAAGAGCTAAGTCAAGAAACTACTACACAGAATTTGCAAAAGCTATACCACAAGATACTGTTATATTAACAGCAGGATGTGCTAAATATAAATACAATAAATTACCATTAGGTGATATAAATGGAATACCAAGAGTATTAGATGCAGGACAATGTAATGACTCTTACTCATTAGCACTTATTGCATTAAAACTTAAAGAAGTATTTGAATTAGAAGATATAAATGATTTACCAATATCATTTAATATAGCTTGGTATGAACAAAAAGCTGTAATAGTATTATTATCATTATTATACTTAGGAGTTAAAAATATACACTTAGGACCAACATTACCAGCATTCTTATCACCAAATGTAGCTAAAGTTTTAGTTGAAAACTTTGGTATAGGTGGAATAACTAATGTTGAAGATGATTTAAAAATGTTCTTAGGAGAAAAATAGGTTATAAAAGTAATATTAATTATATAAGTAGTAACTTATATAATTAATATTACTTAATATAAAAAGTTTCCTATAAAAAAGGAGATGGATAAAATGAAACTAATTGCTACAAACTTAAATAATATAGAAACAAATAGAGAAATATTAGTTCAAAACGAAAAATTCAAAAATATACTTTTTAAATTTGAGGAAGGTAAAGGTTTACCAAACCATACTCATAATGGATATGCTACTGTTCAAGTTATAAGTGGAAGTGTTGATATTGAATTTAAGACAGGAGAAAAATTCGTTTTAAATCCAGGAGACTTTTTACCATTTGATGCAAGGATAGAACATAATGTAATAGCAAGAGAGCTTAGTTCAATTCTTGTTACAATAATATTTTAAAAGCTAGAAGATATAATAGGAGATATAAAATGAAAGCATTTGTAGATAGAGACATATGTATAGGATGTGAAGGTTGTGTAGGTATATGTCCAGATGTATTTAGCATGGATGATGAAGGAAAATCTGTACCAGTAACAACTGATATCCCTGAAAATGAAATAGAATCAGCTAATGATGCAATGGAAAATTGCCCTGTAGGTGCAATAACTATTGAATAAATATTATATTAAATTTATTATACATATATAGTAATAATAAAAAATCCAATAGATAAACTATTGGATTTTTTAATTTTGTATTATACCGAATATTATTCTGAAATATTTTTTGTTGTAAGTATTGCCTTCTTATCTATACCTGAATATTGAAAATCTATAACTTTAATTCCAGCAAATACAATTAATACTATCAAAACTATTCCTATGATTATTTTTCTATCTTTCGATTTCATTTGTTTATCCCCCACTGATTTACAATAATTTCATCTGTATTATATAATAATTGTATATTAATATAATTATATTATATAAAAAAGATATAGGACAAGTATATAATACACTTAATATCCTATATCTATGATACTATATTTAACTTTAATCTCTTTTTTAGTTATGTAAATTTTACTATTTACAAATAAAATTATAATTGTAAATAAAAAAATATACATACTACCTAAAGTTTAGCTAATTGTTCTTGAAATTTTGAAGAAACTCCATTTTCATTTTTGCAATTAAAATCACTTAATGTTGAAATCCATAAATCAATTACTGACTCAATTTTACTATTTACAATAGATGAAGGATCTATATCATTGAAACTTAAAATATTAGTTAATAGATATTTTTTTAGTTCATCTCTTTTTAAATAATCATCTACATTTTTGCACTTATCGCAATAATTAGAATATGTATTATAAATTTGACCTAAGTAACATTCTTTATCAGTAAGGTTATTTAACTCTTTTATTGTTTTTAGAGCATTTAAAAGATTTTCTACCTTATTATGAAGAGGAAAATCTAATTCAAGTTCTTCAACCTCATTGAAAAAATTATAAGAGAATGTTATTTCTGTTAGATCTTTTAATAGATTGTCGTTAAAATCCACTTCATTTTCTTTAGCTTTTTGTACAAGCTCTTTTAATCTAATAGAAGTATACTCTATAGTAAAATTACATAATTGTTTTTCTAATGTTTTATTTTTATCTTGCATTTTTATTACTCCTTTTGATATTTAGTATATTTAATATGATACTCTTAAAAAATAGAAAAAACAGTAACTTATGTTACGGATTGGGTGGTATATAATGCAATATAATAAATACATAAATTGATAGTATTAATTTTAAAATTAATGAACAGATTACTAAATAAAGTTAAATAAAACTTAAAAACAATATCTTAATTAATAAAGGAGACAAAATATGAGTAGATTTTTAGCACCAATACACACTTGGTTATTTAATAAAGTAAAATTAAGTCAAGATTTAGAAGAACATATAGTAAGATTACACGCAGATAGATATCAAAAAGATGCATTAAAAATACAAGAAGAAGCAGTTACTTTATATGGAAAATATTTAGTAAATAAGCCATTAGAAGAATTAATAGATGTAGATAATATACATGGGTGGTTACAAGAAAGAATAAAAGAAGTTGAAAGTAGAACTGCATATATAGTGACTAAATATAAAGAGATATATGGAGAAGATAGTGTAGAACTTACAAAAAATGCATATACTCAACAAGCTATAGAATGTGCAAAAAATGAATCTAATAAAATAGATACACCAGAAAATGTATATGTTTCTTTAAATAATTATATATTAGCTGGTATGCCTTGTGATAGAGCAAGCTCTGTAATAGAAAAAAATGAAGAATATATAAAATATCAAGAAAATAAAGATATACACAAATCTAATTATGAACTAGGTAAAGGAGATTTAGAATATCTATATAATCTTAGAGAATTATGGATAAAATCATTTGTTGAAAATCTAGGTATTAGATATGCTTATGAAAGTAAAGTTAGTGGAAGTATTAGTGATAATAAAATTATAAAGCTATAAATTAAAAAGTAGTTGAAGAATTTTTTGATTTTTCAGCTACTTTTTACATGTAGGGAAATGTTATTATATAAAAAATTACAAATAGCATAAAATATTAACAAAATAATATTATATAAAAAATAGGTGATAAACTATGATAAAAAGAATATTTTGTGCAACTTTAATTTTATTTTTTATTATTAGCACTGTAGTTTACAGCAATGGGCAATTAAAAACAAACAAAAATAATAAAGAAATGCTAGAAAATTTATTAGATGAAGACAATATTTTATGGAGAATTGACAGTGATAATGATGGAATAACAGATGCACTTGAAGAAATAATAGGGAGTAATAAATATAAAAAAGATAGTGATGAAGATGGATTAAATGATAAGATTGAAATTGAATTAAATCTTAATCCAAATAAAAAAGATAGTGATAATAATGGGATAGAAGATAAAGATGAAGATTTTGATGATGATGGTAAAAGCAATGGATATGAATTAAAATATAAAACTAATCCAAAATTAAATGATAAATTTATAACTCCGCGATTTAGAAATAAAAATGTAAAAGTAAATGGTGAGATGTTACTTGAAAGTTGTAAGTTAAGTTATGAAGGTATAGAGAAAATGAAAGTAGGAAAAACAGTAAAAGAAGTATTTGGGAAAAATTATAATCTTTTAAGTGATTTTACTATAATAAGAACTACAGGACATACTAAAGGTTTTTCTGCTATAGCTTTAAAAAATGGAGATGCTTTGATAATAGCTTATCAAGCTAGTAAAGATTATAAGGATTGGCTAGGTAATTTTTTAACACAATTTATGCCACATCCTCAAAGAAATGCTTGTATAGAATTTCTTACTCCACTTATAAATAAAGAAGATAAAATATATATAACAGGTCATTCACTAGGAGGCCTTTTAACTCAATACGCTATATATGAACTTTACAACAATGGTTATAAAAATATAAAAGGAATAACTTTTAATGCTGCTAATAATATGAACCCTAATCATATAAAAGGTGAATATGGACCATTAATACTCAAAAAAAGCTTAGTAGGATATTATATATCAGCTTATGTAGATATACTCTCAGAAACAGATGAAAAAATTAAAGATAAAAAAGAATTAATTGATTTTTTTGATAAATCAATAGAAGCAGATGGATTTATAGATATTAATGATAAAAAATGGAGAAGTAATGATTTTTTTATAAATTATGATAAATTTATAGAAAACTATATAGTCAAAGGAGACCCTTTATATACAATAATAAATGGAGGATATTTAGGTAAATATAATAAAAAAGACTATGGATATAAAAATAAAGAAATTATAAAAAATGAAAAAGATTTCTCTAATGCTCATAGAATTGAAAATTTTGAAAATGATATTGACTTAAAAAAATCAATAAAAATAAATTAAAATATAAAAGCACCTTATGTAGATTTATTAGCTACATAGGTGCTTTTATATTTTAATTTATAAGATGAAAAAACCTGCTGCTATTATAAAGTATACAGAAAGTAATTGGACCCCTTCTAGCCAATTGCTTTCTCCATCGCTAGCAACTCTATTAACAATAAGAACTGCAAAAATAAGAGATACTAGTTCAAAAGGGTTAAATACTATACTCATAGGAGTAAATAATAAGCTTAAAAATATTAAAACTGGAGCAACAAATAGTATTATTTGTAAACTTGAGCCAATTGCAATTTCAACTGATACATCCATTTTATCTTTCATAGCCATAACAATAGCTGTTGAATGCTCTGCTGCATTTCCTATAATAGGTATAAGAATTATACCAACAAAGAATTCACTAAGTCCAAGAGTTTTAGTTAAAGAATCTATACCACTAACTAAAAATTCACTTTCAATAGCTATAAATATAGTAGCTAGAGCAAGCACTATAATAGATTTTTTTAATGTCCATTTAGCGCTACCTTCATCATCACTATGGTTTATAGAATATATATCTTTATGAGTAAAGAATGAGAAAACTAAACTTAATATATATATAGTAAACATAATTATTGCAACTACCACGCTAAGACCTTCATATTTAGTATTTAAAAGGGAAGGATCAATAGTATGTGTAAAAACAGCAGGAATACAAAGTCCTATAACTGCAAATAAAAGCATACTAGATGATACTTCTACAACCTTTTTATTAAAGGTTTGATTTTTATGCTTTATACCACCAAATAGCATGCTAGCTCCTAAAACTAATAATATATTTCCTATAACTGAACCAGCAATAGAAGATTTTACAACATCAAATAAGCCAGCTTTTAAAGCAAAGAATGAAATTATAAGTTCTGTTGCATTTCCAAAGGTCGCATTTAAAAAACCTCCTATTTTAGGACCTGTATAAAAAGAAATTTCTTCAGTTGCTTCACCCATAAGACCAGCAAGTGGTATTATCGATAAAGCAGCCAAAATAAACATAATCGTAGGTGGAAAATGCATAAATTCACCTACAAAGCTTATAGGTATGAAAATTAATAAGTATTTTAAAATATTCATATATACCTCCATATATGTAAAAATAATTAGAATTATAACTATTATACCATTTATTACCTAAATATACCTAAATAAAAAGTTATAAAGTTAGGATATACATTTATCACTTAAAATACTCAAATAATTTTTAAATTAAGATAAATAAAAGGCATCTTTATATAGCCAAGTGTTATAACTAGGTTGCATAAAGATGCCTTCAAGATAAGTACATAAAATAGTACTATGCAGTAAATTCTTCTTCAGAAAGTTCTACTAATCTTTTTGTAAGTATATTTCTTTTTATACCGTATTCATTTTCTCTCTCAAATTGTATTTCAAATCCAAGTTTTAAAACTGTATTTAAGCTAAAAATATTTTCTGTAGCTATAGCAGTTATTATAAAGTCTTTACCTCTAAGTAAAGATTCTTCTATTCTAGTTTCCATAAGTGTTCTGTGAAGAGCATTTCCTCGATAAACAGGGTCTACCATCACATATCCAGATACATAGCTAGAATTAATATCTAAATCATCTAGCCCTAGCTCGTAAAGATAATCTAAATAATCTCCACTAGGAGCTTCACAAAGAGCTGAAGCAACTAAAGTTTCTTCAACATAACAACCAATTATAAATCCACCTTTATCTAAAACATCCATCAAATAAAGCTCATCACGAGACTTTAACCAATTTTTATTATCTAGAGCATCACTCACCCTATTGTATAAATTAGTAACATCATTAAAGTTAGTTGCTGTTATATAACATACATCAGCATATAAGTTTTCACATAGTTCTCCATTAAATTTAGATAACTTTACTCTTTTTATCATAATAGACACCATTTGTTCACACAAGTTCGCTAGGCTTATGCAGTTTCTTAAAAAACTTCTCATACTTTCATATGAGAGCAGACTATTTCTTCACCCTCGACATTACTCGTTAGGGGCAACCTACTTCCACTATCAATCGCTTATAGTGTACGAGATAAATCTCTAGTCGTTGAAGGTTTCCCTATTCGGGACTTCCCTGCAAGAACATCCATTGTTTTGGTACTTAGGGTTTAACCATATACCATCCTAAGACTTCTTTCTACTTTCGTTCCTTCACGCTTAAAGCTATTCGCTTTTACGTTGTGGCACTTAGGCTTTAGGAATTACCTGCAATTCAGGTTGTACCATATGCAGATTTCTCTACATACGAGGCTAAGCTTACCTCTTTTCTTATTTTAAAAATACAAATATTATTAGATGGATTTCAATTTAATATTCATTGATAATTTATTATAACATAATACTTAAAAAAGTATATTAAAAATTATATTTTTTTATAAAAAAATTTAAATATTAAATGAAATTTCAAAAATACCATAATAATTCAAATTTCAAAATTGAAATTAAAGTTGAATCAATTTGAAATCATTGCTATATATAGGAATATAAAATATTTAAGAGGAGAAAATAATAAAGACAACAAATTAAGGAGAAAAATATGACTACTAAAATAAACAAAATAACTATTGTACTTATACTAGTTATAATATCACTTTTTAATTTAGGTATGAAAAAAAATGAAATTATAAAAGATCCTAAAATATTTAAAAATATATATATAGAAGATATTAATGTAGAAGACTTAACTACAAGGCAAGCAGAAGATAAAATAAATAAATATTATCATCCTAAAAATATAAATATAAGATACAATCAAAAAACATGGGTAATAAATAAAGATATAATAAAATTAAATTATAATGTAGATAAAGCAGTAAAATTAGCAAAAGATTATACAAGAACTGAGGATAATTTATTAAACTTAAGAAGAATATTTGATTTAGCTATAAAAAAACAACATAAAATAAAGCTAAAAGCATCATATGATGAAGCTAAGCTTAGTGAAATAATAGAATCTATAAAAGAAGAAATAGATAAAAGTGAGATAGATGCTACTGTAAGTATAAGTGAAAGTTCACAAATAAAAACAACTGAGTCAAAAGATGGGTTAGAAGTAGATGTTTCTAAGTTAAAAGAAAAAATATATGAAATGATAAAAGAAAAAGAAATAAAAGATATATATCTTCCTGTTAAAGTAATAAAGCCCAAAATTAATACATCAGATGTAAAAAGTATTAATGCTATATTAGGCCAATATAGTACTAGCTTTAATGATAAAAGTTCAAGAGGAAACAATATATATATAGCAGGAAAGAGTACAAGTGATATAGTTATAATGCCAAATGAAACTTTTTCATATAATTCAGCTACAGGACCTAGAACTTGGTCTAATGGATATAAAAGTGCAAAAGTTATAGTAGGAGGTAAATATGTAAACGGAGAAGGTGGAGGAGTTTGTCAAGTTTCAACTACAATATATAATGCAGCTCTTATATCTAATATGGAAATAGTAGAAGTACACAATCATACTTATCCATCTAGATATGCACCTAGAGGAAAAGATGCAGCAGTATCCTACGGTTATATAGATTTTAAGTTTAAAAATCCATATAGTCATCCAGTTTATATAAAAAATATAATAAAAAATGGAGCTATAACAACTAAAATATATGGATGTGATAAAGATAGA
This sequence comes from Romboutsia sp. D33t1_170424_H2, assembly GCF_015669105.1. Lineage (NCBI taxonomy): Bacteria > Bacillati > Bacillota > Clostridia > Peptostreptococcales > Peptostreptococcaceae > Romboutsia > Romboutsia sp. D33t1_170424_H2. The sequence goes on from NZ_JADOZQ010000029.1 coordinate 8,315, forward strand.
GAGAAGTTATATATAAGGACTGATGAAAAACATGAAGAAGAAAAAATATATGTAAATACTTATAGAGTATATTTAGATAATAACAATCAAAAAGAACGAGAAGAATTAGTAGCTAAAAGCATATATAAAATAAAAAACCAGTAATTATTTTTTACTGGTTTTTTGCATGAAATTAAAATATTTTTTCATCTTAAAATTTAATTAAGTATACAAAAAAATATACGGTTAA
>NZ_JADOZQ010000002.1:0-359797 GCF_015669105.1 Romboutsia sp. D33t1_170424_H2
TACCTGGTTGATAGGTCGAAGGTGTAAGTGCAGTAATGTATTTAGCTTATCGATACTAATAGGTCGAGGACTTGACCAAAATAAAATGATTGACTAAATGATATGCAGTTTTGAGGGTACTAAACTTAATCAAAAAAATAATATGCTGGTGTGGCTCAACGGTAGAGCAGCTGACTTGTAATCAGCAGGTTGTAGGTTCGATTCCTATCACCAGCTCCAGTAAAAGACTATGTATTTATACATAGTCTTTTTTGTTATAATAAATTACTTGCAATATTATAACTAATGATAAATCAAAATATAGAGTTTTATATTATATAAAAATAAATATTATATATAAATTATATTTTATAATAAAATTTATACACAATATAATCTAATTATGATATATTGTAATTAGATATATCAACAATGGATATATTAATTAATGATATAGAGGTATAGATAGTAAAATTGTTTAATCAATACCTAGACATATAAGTACAAGAGAAGAGTAGATTATGTGGGAGTAAATAGGTATTAGTGGTTGAGTAGCTTTAATAATAATTTTTGATTTATGTTTTGTTGTTAAGTTAGCTGTTATAAGTAGAATAAACGAATCAGCAATAGTTAATATGGGTAAAAAAGATTCCATTAAACATGTAGAAAAAATATTTGAATATGCGCAAAAAATAAAAATGTAAAGCTAAAGAGAGATTAAATATTGAACTAGGTTTATACCTATAGAAAGGAAGTGAGTAGAGTGAGTAGAAATAATTCACTACAAGAAGAGCAGTTAACGGAATCAGGGTATTATATACTTTTAGCATTATTAGTACCTATGCATGGTTATGGAATTAGTAAATATATAGAGGAGTTGACTGAAAAAGAGGTTATAATAGGTCCTGCTACCTTATATACTATGCTAAAGAAGATGCAAGAACAAGATTATATAGAATTAGCTGGAGAAGAAGGAAGAAGAAAGATATATAAGCTTACAGAGAGAGGACTAAAAGTTATAACTATGGAAAAAGAAAGAAGATATAAGATGGCTCTTCATGGTGCAGAGGCCTTTAGTAGATTAGAGAGATAGATATAAGTAAATCAAAACGATTTAATGATAATGTAGATTAGTTATAAAGGGTAAATATAATAAATTAATGATATTAAAAAGGTGATAATTATGAGTAAAAATGTAAAATATATAGCATCAATGGGATTAGGATTTGCGGAAGAAAAAGAAATGAAAAAGCTAGGAAAATTAGCTAAAGAAGGATGGATATTTGAGAGTTTTGAGAAGTTATCTTATAAGCTTGTAAAAGGAGAACCTCAAAATCTTATATACTGTGTTGATTATAATGAAAATAAAGATGATTTAGATTCTTATATAGAATTGATAGAAGAAAGCGGATGGACTCATGTAACTTCTTATGAAGGAATACAAGGCTATGAATAAAGGTGTTAAAAAGACCGCGATCTACTCAGTAGTAATAGCGATAATATCAGGATTAATAGCTTATATAATGGAGAATATGGCAATAGATTCAAGTGTATATGAATGCCTAAAATTTATTGTTTATATGATAGCAGGAGGAGCTTTTGGATTTTTTATAGCTTTAATACCATGTAGTATGTGTATTAAAAGCAAGATGAAAAAAGCAATATTATCAGCTAAAAATTAATGATTGCAATTCTAAAACGTATATATAAAATATTAGATAATACCTATAGGGCTAATTAATTATTAGTCCAGATGATAGAAATATAGGTAAAATTTAAATTTTGACATAAATAATAATATATGATATATTATATACATCAATTAAATATTAAGTAAGCCAGACAATCGCGGGTAGCTTTTAGCTACGTGAGGAAAGTCGGAGCTCCATAGAGCAGGGTGCTAGGTAACGCCTAGTGAGAGTGATCTTAAGGAAAGTGCAACAGAAAATAACCGCCACTTTTGTGGTAAGGATGAAAAGGTGAGGTAAGAGCTCACCGTTTGCTAGGTGACTAGCAAAGCCGTGTAAACCCCACCTGGAGCAAGGCCAGAATAGGATAAAAAGGGTATTGCTCGTACCCTCCGGTTGGTAGGCCGCTTGAGTTTATTGGTGACAATAAGCCTAGAAAGATGATTGTCAAATACAGAACTCCGCTTATAGACTTGCTTATTATTTATAACACTAGTTTAGCTAGTGTTTTTTTATTGCACAAATTTATATAAAAAACAATTAAACTAAATTGAGTATATCGAAAAATAAAGAGGATAAATATTGGGGTTAAAAGAAACTATAGAGCTTATACGTAAAATGTATTGAAAAATAAAAAAATCTATATTAACTATATTCTATTAAAATTTCAAATAATCTTTTTAAAATATCATATCTAATATTAAAATAGAGCTATATATCAAGAGAAGCATTGATAATATATGTATAAATTTATACATATGTTAGAATATATTGAATTAAATTATTGTAAAAAGTTTCCGGTAAAATTGTTACATTTCTGACATATTGTTTATCCAATTTGTTCCTTTACTAACCAAAAGTATTACCTTATAATTAGCATTGCAACTTACAAAATTCGACAAGAGGTGGTGCTTATATCTAAATAAAGATTAAAGTGATAATATTATATTTATTTAGATAATCGATTATATAAATAAATATAAACAATACAGAAATGTTTATATAAAAAAATATATAAACATAGATTTTAAATTGAGAAATTTAGAATTAGAAAAAATTACATTTAATAAAAAATTTTATTTATATTATAATAGAATTCATAATAATTAAAAAGTAACTAAGAGAAGGGTAGAACTACTATGAAAAGAAAACTTAATAAAAAAAGAGTAGCAATAGCAACATTTTTACCACTAGTAGCTATACTAGCCCTATTCACAGTAATTAGAGGAGAAATGAAAAACTCAGGTAATGAAAAAATTAGTAATAGTAAAGAAATAAGTAAAGACAAGAATAACAACGATAATACTAATAGCAATGAAGTATTTGAAATGGCTAATAGTGATAAAACAGTAGAGTCAGGTGTAAAAGCAGTAAAGCGATTAGAAAGTAAAAATATTACAGAGATTCAAGAAGAAATAAATGATATTAAACGTAAAAAAGAAGAGAATGAACCTAAAGATAAAAATAAGAAGGTAGACTATAGCACTTTGTTTGAAAACTCAGTTATAATGGGAGATTCAAGGGCGGAAGGTCTTACAGAGTATGAGATATTAAGTGGATCATCAGTAGTTGCCTATAAAGGTAGAACTACTGTAGAGGCAAAAGATGATGTATCAACCGTAGTAGATTTATCACCTTCAAATGTAATTATGACTTATGGAATGAATGACTTAGAATTATACAGTAATCCTAAAGATTTTATAAAAAGCTATGAAAAACTAATCAAAGAAGTTCAAAGTAAGTTACCAAGTTCTAAAATTTATCTAACATCTATTTTCCCAGTACAACAAAAAGCCATAAACAAACAACCTATGCTTAAAAATTTAGATAGTTTTAATATAGCATTAGAAAATATGTGTAGTGAATTAGGAATTAGATATATAAATGTAGGTACTTTAGACTCTAAGTATTATGAACCAGATGGAATACACTTTCTACCAAGTGCTTATAAATTGTGGTTAAATTCTATGGTATCACAAATGAATTTATAAGATTAGCATTTATGGACAAATCTATAAGGGAAGTGATTATATTGAAAAAGAAATTAAAAGTTAGTCTAATGATTCTTGTAGTTATGTTTTCTATGATTTTTATGAGCGTATGTGGAATTAATCAAAATAAGAAACTAGAAGATATAGAAAAAGATATAAGTAGTAAAGTTAGCTTAGATAAGATGGAAAAAGGAAATAGCAAAACTTTAAAAAGATACTATGGATTAAATTCAAATGACTTAGATGGTTTTATATTATACACTCCAAAGTCTACTATGGATGTAGATGAGATGTTAATAGTAAAAGTTAAGGATGAAAGTCAAGTTCAGTTCATAGAAGATGTTATAGACTCTAGAGTTAATAAACAATTAGAAAGCTTTAGTGGGTATGGACCAAAGCAATGTGAGCTTTTAGATAATTATGAATTAAAAGTTAAAGGTAAGTACATATTTTTTGCTGTATCACCAAAGGCAGAAGAAATGAAAGAGGCTTTTAAAGAAAGTATTGTTAAGTAATATAGTTTAAAATAAATACAATATACAAATGGCAAATTATGCAAAATATATGATTTGTATCGATATAAAAGTCAATTAACGTATACTTTATAAAATGAGAAAGTTTTAAATTAATATTTATTAAGATTTGAAATTTGCTTTAAATAAATATTTATATTTAAACGTAATAGTATTAAGTAAAAATTGATTAATTTAATTAAATAAAGAAAATAGAAAGTAGGTAAAGGTGTGGTTTTTAGTAGTATAATTTTTATGTTTACTTTTTTACCTATAACACTAATGCTATATTATATAGCTCCTAGAAGTTTTAGAAATTTTATATTACTTCTTATAAGTTTAGTGTTTTATGCATGGGGAGAGCCTGTGTATGTATTTTTAATGATATTTACAACCATATTTGATTATATTATGGGGCTTATTATAGACAAGCATAGAGGCAAAAGTTTGTCAAAGGGTATATTTATACTCACAATAGTAGTTAACTTAGGAATATTAGGATTTTTTAAATATTATGGTTTCCTAATAGAAAATATAAATACTTTATTTTCTTTAAATATTTCCTATTCACAACTACCTTTACCTATAGGAATATCTTTTTACACATTCCAAACATTATCTTATGTAGTAGATGTGTATTTAAATAAGGTAAAAGTCCAAAAAAGTGTTATATCATTTGGACTTTATGTATCTATGTTTCCACAACTTGTAGCAGGACCTATAGTTAGATATTCTGATATAGACTACCAAATAGATAATAGAAAAGAAACTGTTAGTAAATTTGGAGAAGGTGCAGAAAGATTCATACAAGGTCTAGGAAAGAAAGTTTTATTTGCAAACAACATAGGTATGTTATTTACAAGTGTACAAGCAATGGATATAAACTCTATTTCAGTGCTTACATCATGGCTAGGAATAATAGCATACACACTTCAAATATACTTTGATTTTAGTGGATATAGTGATATGGCAATAGGTCTTGGAAAAATGTTTGGATTTGACTTTATAGAAAACTTCAACTATCCATACGTATCTAAAAGTGTTACAGAATTTTGGAGAAGATGGCATATAAGTCTTGGAAGCTGGTTTAGAGAATATGTATATATACCACTAGGTGGTAATAGATGTTCAATACCAAAGCAAGTTAGAAACTTATTTGTAGTATGGTTTTTAACAGGTCTATGGCATGGATCTAGTTGGAACTTTATAGTTTGGGGATTATACTATGGAGTAATACTTTTTATAGAGAAGATATTCTTAAAAAATGTACTAGAAAGCATTCCATCATTTATAAGACATCTATACACTATGATACTAGTTATGATAGGATGGGTATTTTTCTCATATGATAATCTAGGAACTGGACTTTTGTATATAAGTGTTATGTTTGGATTAAACGGAAATCCAATCATAGATAGTACTTTTATGTATTATTTCTATACTAATATAATAATTTTAATTCCTATAATACTATGTTCAACACCAATAGTTAACATGGTATATCAAAAGATAGTGTATAAGAAAAAATGGGGTATTATACTAGGAATAGCTATAAATTTAATAATACTATTTATAGCAACGGCATATCTAGTAAATGCAACCTACAATCCTTTCTTATACTTTAGATTCTAGGAAGGGAGATTATTATGAAAAAAAGATGCTTAAAAAATAAAAATGAATCTAAAATATATAAACAAACTAGATATAAAAATAGATATTTTAAAGTCTTAACTATAGTATTTTTAGTATTTATATTTTTAGTATTTACATTAAATATTGTAACTAAGGATAAGGACTTTTCAGAATCGGAAAATAGAATGCTTGCAAAGAAACCAAAGTTTACCTTTGAGAGACTATTAGAAGGTAGATTTACAACAAAATATGAAAAGTATAAGGTAGACCAATTTATAGGAAGAGATTTCTTTATAAATGTAAAGTCACATATAGATAGAATGCTTGGAAAAAAACAAAACAACGGAGTATATATATGTGATGATGGATATCTTATGGAAGAGTTTAGTAAGCCAGATAAAGAAAGTTTAAATGAAAATATAAAAGCTATAAATGATTTTGCTAAAAAGCATAAGGATATAAATCAATATATGTTTATAGCACCAAATGCAATTAGCATACTAGATGATAAATTACCTACATATGCTCCAGTATTAGATCAAAAGAAATATCTAGATGATTTAAATAAATCTTTAGATAATAAAATAAACTTTATAGATTCATATAATGCACTAGATAAACATAAGGATGAATATATATACTATAAAACAGACCATCACTGGACGACTTTAGGAGCTTATTATGGATTTTTAGAAACTGCTAAAGCTATGAAGTTAGATAATAAAGGAAAAGAATATAATATAGAACCAGTAGCTAATGATTTTTATGGAACATTATACTCAAAAAGTGGATTTGCATCTAAGGATACTGATACTATAGATGTATATATTCCAAAGGACGATAGTGACCAAGTAGTAGTTAATTATGTTGAGGAAAAGAAAAAAGCACCATCTATATATAATAGTGAGAAGTTAAAAACTAAGGATAAGTATGGAGTATTCTTAGGAGGCAACCATCCATTAGTTAAGATAAGTACAACATCAACTAGTGATAGAAAGCTATTATTAGTTAAGGATTCTTATGCAAATAGTATGGTTCAGTTTTTAACTCCTTATTTTAGCGAGATAATAATGGTTGACCCTAGATATTTCTATGAAGATATAGAAAAATTAATATACAAAGAAAATGTAACTGATATGCTTTATTTATATAATGCTAATACATTTTTCTCTGATAATACATTAGCACCAGTTTTAAATAATATATAAATACTATTTTAAGTAAAATAATAATAGATAAGTATTAACAAAGAAAAACAATACTATTTTATATTATATAGGGTAAAATTTATATAATCAAACTACTAATTTAGATACTGTATGGCTAATATACAGTATCTTTTTTTATCGTTATTATTTATAAATATAAGGTAAAATATATAATCAATAATCAAGCTATAATGATATAATCTAATTAAATCACAATTGTTATATATTACGAAGTAATTATTAATTAAGAGATAGATTTATACTAAGCTCAATTCCTATGATTTTAATATTAGTAAAAGAATAAATCCACGAATAAGAAATTTTTGAATTAGAAAAATGATTAATAATTTATAGGAAACCAACAATATATTTACTTTATTATTGACAACTAAAAAAATATCGATTATTATAAAGATAAATTAATTGAGTTAAATTAAATTTTAATTAATTAAAATAATTACAAGAAAGAGGTTGCTATGGGTAAATACGATGTTTTAAAATTGGAAAACCAGATCTGCTTTCCTTTATATGCATTATCAAGAGAGATAATAAAGCTATATAAGCCTTATCTTGATAAATTCAATCTTACGTATACTCAGTATATTGCAATGCTTGTAATGTGGGAAGAGGAAAAGATAGTATTTAAAGAACTTGGAAGAAAACTTCATTTAGATTCTGGAACTCTTACTCCTGTATTAAAAAAGCTTGAGTCTATGGGGTTTATAGTAAAGTACAGAAGTAAAGAAGATGATAGAATTGTAATTGTTGAGCTTACTGAAAATGGAAGACAACTTAAAGATGAAGCTATTACAATTCCAGAAAAAGTATTTTGCGAGTCTAAAATTTCTGGAGAAGATGCTATTCAACTTAAATATTATTTAGATAAGATATTAGAAGGTTTTATATAATTAAAGATGTAGTTCACTTTTTAAGTGAATTCATCATCTTTGATTACATTGATACTTTCATGTATCAATTATATTAATTTTTATATACTAATCGATTGAATTAAATTAAATTTATATAAATTAAAAATATTTGGAGGGATATATTATGAAATTTTATGATTTTACTGCAAATAAAATGAATGGTGTAGAAGTTAAAATGGATGAGTATAAAGGAAAGGTGTTATTAGTTGTAAATACAGCTAGTAAATGTGGGCTTACTCCACAATTAACAGAACTTGAAGAAATGTACAAAGACTATAAAGATAGAGGGTTTGAAATACTTGGATTCCCTTGTGGTCAATTTGCTAATCAAGAGTTAGATTCAAACAAAGAAATAAGTGACTTCTGTCTTGTAAATTATGGAGTTACATTTACAATGTTCGAAAAGATAGATGTTAATGGAGAAAATGCACATCCAATATATAAATACTTAAAGAGTAATGCAAAAGGAATATTAGGAAATAAAATAAAATGGAACTTTACTAAATTCCTTATAGACGCTGAAGGTAATGTTGTTGATAGATTTGCACCTACTACAACTCCTAGTAAAATAAGAAAAGATATAGAAAAATTACTACCATAAAAGTAGTATTTTCTATTAAAAATATAAAGAGGAGGAAGATAATATGAGCGAAAGATATGATTTAGCTATAATAGGTAGTGGTCCTGCTGGATTATCAGCAGCATTAAATGCCAAAATAAGAAAGAAGAGTTTTATAATATTTGGAACTAAAGAGCTTAGTGGAAAGCTTACTAAAGCAGAAAAGATAAATAACTACTTAGGGTTCTATGGAAAAGGTGGAAAAGAAATAAGAGATGAATTCATGAACCATCTTGAGTCAATGGATATAGAAATTACAGAAGAAAAGATAAACAACATATATGCTATGGGAGATTACTACTCATTAATGGCAAAGGATAAGATTTATGAAGTATCTGCTGTAATATTAGCCACTGGTGTTAATTTCGGAAAGACATTTAAAGGTGAAGAAGAATATTTAGGTAAAGGTGTAGGATATTGTGCTACTTGTGATGCTCCTCTTTACAAAGATAAAGTTGTTGCAATAATTGCTTATAATAAGCATGATGAAGATGAGGCGAACTTTATAGGTACAATTGCATCTAAGGTTTACTATATACCAATGTATAAAGAAGAAGTTGAAGTTGACGAAAAAATAGAAATAATAAATGATACTCCATTAGAAATACAAGGTAGTATGAAAGTAGAAAAGTTAGTTCTAAAAAATTCAGAAATAGATACTGACGGAATATTTATCCTTAGAGATAGTATATCGCCAGGGCAACTTGTTCCAGGGTTAGAGCTGGATGGAAATCATGTAAAAGTAGATAGAAAAATGCAGACTAATTTAAAAGGATGTTTTGCAGCTGGTGATATTGTTGGAACTCCATACCAATATATAAAATCAGCAGGTGAAGGAAATATCGCTGCATTATCAGCTGTGTCATATATAGATGAGCTAAAAAGATGTTCAAAAAATAAAATAAATGAAATTGCATTATAGAAAAGAATAAGAGGTTCAAAAATGGTTGAAATAATAAATGAAAGTAAATTTGCAAATGAAATTAGCGAAGGAGTTGTTGTTGTAGACTTTTTTGCAACATGGTGTGGTCCATGTAAAATGCTATCTCCGATAATTGATAGTTTAGCAGAAGAAATGAAGGATAGCGTTAAATTTATAAAGGTAGATGCAGATGAGTCTGTAAATATACTACAGGAGTATGGTGTTGCTGGACTACCTACAATAGCAATTTTCAAAGAGGGTCAAAAGCAAGATATGATAGTAGGGTTCTCACCAAAAGAAATTCTTGCTGAAAAAATAGAAAATTGCTTAAACAAATAATAAATCTATAATAATAAAATAAAAGGAGAGATTAAATATGATATATACTTTCAATGTACAAGAAATAGGTGGCAATGAGGCTACAATGAAAGACTATGAAGGAAAAGTATTACTTATTGTAAATACTGCAACTGGATGCGGATTTACTCCACAATATGAAGGTCTTCAAAAAATATATGATAAATACAATGATAAGGGGTTTGAAATATTAGATTTCCCATGTAATCAATTCTTCGGGCAAGCACCAGGAACTAATGAGGAAATAGTAACTTTCTGTCAACTTAAATACAATACTACTTTTAAGACTTTTGCTAAAATAGATGTTAACGGAGAAAATGCATCTGAGTTATACAAATACTTAAGAGAGCAAGCTCCAAATGCAGAAGAAGATGCTGCTTCAGAAGGTCTTTATGCTATGCTTAAGCAAGGTGGATTCACAACAGAAGGTGATGAAATAAAATGGAACTTTACTAAATTCCTTGTTGATAGAAATGGGAATGTAATAAAAAGATATTCTCCAACTTGTGAGCCAGAAAAGATAGAAAAAGATATTGAAAGCTTACTTAAATAGATTAATTAATACTTTAAGTAAATTTAAAGATTATTATAAAAATAGTATACAACCTAGAAGTATTAATAAAAACAAAATACTAAGTCAGATGACTTAGTATTTTTATAAATAAAAAAAGTATAATGAAAAATACAATTATTACATTAAAATCTATTGTATAAAAATAATATTTTTTAATTCGCATTATTAATATAATGCGAACTTGGGAGTAGTTTAGTAAAATAATATAAAAACCACATCCATTTACTATTAATAAGTAGATGAATGTGGTTTTTATATTGTAATTCTAGTTTGATTATACTATTTGATTATATATAATCAAAATCAATTAATTGCAATATAAGGCTTACAATATATTAATTATACTTTTCACCATATATTCCATAATATAGTATTGTTTTTCTTTGTTTTAGCATAAAAATTTTTAGAGTATAAATGTAGATCAAGATAAAAAGGCTAATGATATAGTTAGTGAATCATAAGAATATATAATAACAAGTAATAAAAAATAAATGAAATGATTTAATTATGAAAGGTATAAGTAAAAAGAATAAACTAAATTATTTGGTGGAGCTTTTTATAATTAATAATTTCACTATAAATAATAAAAGTTACAATACGTAAAATTAATATATAAAAATATCATAAAGTTTTAGATACTAGAATGGTAGAAAAGATACTATGGAGGAATAAATATTGAATCAGCGTGTGAAGCAGAATAAAGTCGTAACAATGTTAATTGCTATATTTTTATTGGTTAGCATCAGTGAAATTAACTCTTATGCAGAGGACAAATGCTATAAAGAATTAGAAAATATAGAACCAGAAAATAATGAAGAAACAATAGACGAAAAAGAAATAAGTGAAATTATAAATATAAGCGATGTAAATTTAAAAAGAGCAATAAATAAAGAATTAGATAAAAGTGATATAAACTCGTCTGTAACAAAATCAGAAATAGAAAGTCTTAAAAGTATAAGCTCAGATAATGGAAGCAATAAAAATATAAAAAGTCTGTCAGGCCTAGAATATGCAACGAATCTAGAAAGTATAGATTTATCAAATAATAATATAGAAAGTATAAATGAAATAAAAAACTTATTTACAAATGGAAAACTAAAAAGTGTAAATATATCAAATCAAATCATAGATCTTGGAATTGAGAGTATAATAGAAAATAAGTATAAAATATATAATAGTATAGATAATCTAGATAACAAGCAAATAGTACCAAATTATATAAGTGATAATGGAAAATATGTAGAAGGTAATGTACTGTGGGATGATTTAGAAAGCTTTAAGGATTATAACTTATACTATAACTTTGAAGAAAATGTAAACAAAGATGGGAAGCACTTAGTATTTGGTGGTAGAGCATATAAGTATCTTCAAGTGGGAGGAGATGTATCCTCAATAAATAATGATAAACAAGAAAATAATCAAGAATCAAATAAAGGTGAAAATTTAGATTCAAGCAATGATAAAGATGTTGATAATGATAATAGAACAGATAATAATATAGACAAAGATATAAATGTAAACGAAGCAAATATAGATAAAAAAAATAACTCTAATAATGAAGTGACAAATACCGATGATGGTAAAATTGAAGACAGCAAAGAGAAAAGTCAAAAACAAGAAGTAAAGAAGGAAGAAAATAAAGAAGAAAGTAGTTTATTAACACCAGAAGTGATGACAACAATAGCGATATTTGGTATAGGTATAGGTATTAAATTTATGAATATGAAGTAGCATTATATTACTTTAAATGATAAAACTAGATAATTTAGTATAAAGTTTATCAAATAAACTTCATTAAATTGAAAATTGTTGTATAATATAGAATGATAATTAAAATGTTAATAACATTACAGATAAATATACAATAGAAAATTATTATATTAATTTATGAAGGGAAGTAAATGCGATGACAGTTAAAAAAGCTATAATACCAGCGGCTGGATTAGGAACAAGATTTTTACCAGCTACAAAATCTCAACCAAAAGAAATGCTACCAATAGTAGATAAACCAACTTTACAATATATAATAGAAGAAGCAATAGAATCAGGTATAGAGGAAATATTAATAATAACAGGAAGAAATAAAAAGTCAATAGAAGACCATTTTGACAAGTCTGTTGAATTAGAACTTGAACTTGAGCAAAAAGGAAAAACTGAAATGTTAGAAATGGTAAGAAATATATCTAATATGGTAAATATACACTATATAAGACAAAAAGAACCAAAAGGATTAGGTCATGCTATACATTGTGCTAAAAGTTTCATAGGAAACGAACCATTTGCAGTACTTTTAGGAGATGATATAGTTGACAATGAAACTCCTTGTTTAAAGCAATTAATAGGTGCTTATGATGAGTACAAAACAAGTATATTAGGAGTACAAGAAGTTGCTAAAGAAGATACTTGTAAATATGGAATATTAGATGTTAAACACATAGAAGATAGAGTTTATAAAGTTAAGGACATGGTTGAAAAACCAGCTGTTGAAGAAGCTCCATCAAACATAGCTATACTTGGAAGATATATAATAACTCCAGCTATATTTGATATACTTGAAAATCAAGAGCCAGGAAAAGGTGGAGAAATACAATTAACAGATGCTCTTAAGACTTTAGGAAACCAAGAAGCAATATATGCATACAACTTTGAAGGAAGAAGATACGATGTAGGAGATAAGTTTGGGTTCTTAGAAGCAACTATAGATTTTGCTTTAAAAAGAGATAACTTAAGAGATGATTTAATGAACTACATGAGAAAAATAGTAAATGAAGAAGATAAAAAAGAATTAGTATCAGATAAAGAAGTAGCATCAGATAAAGAGTAATAGTTTATATATTTAAATTCCAAAACAAAGACTAAAAACAATAATATATATTTAAACTATTAAGTATGCCTAGACATAAATTTATGCAAAAATATTATGACTAGGCTTTAAAAATAAAAAATATTAGAGAAAGAATGTGATGAATATGGCAGTTTTAGTAAGTGGTGGTGCTGGGTACATAGGAAGCCATACTGTAATAAAGCTATTGGAAGAAAACCATGAAGTAATAATAGTTGACAACTTATGTAATAGTAGCAAAGAGGTTGTAAATAGAATAATAGAGCTAAGTGGTAAAACTCCAAAATTTTATGAAATAGATATTACAGATAAAGAAAAGATGGATAAGGTATTTGAAGAAAATAATATAGATTCCATAATACATTTTGCATCACTTAAGGCTGTAGGAGAATCGGTATCTATGCCTATTGAATACTATTCAAATAATCTAATAACTACACTAGTCCTATTTGAACTTATGAAAAAATATAATGTTAAAAACTTCGTATTTAGTTCATCAGCAACAGTATATGGAAGTCCTAAAACTTGCCCAATAAAAGAAGACTTCCCACTATCAGTAACAAACCCATATGGAAGAACGAAATTAATAATAGAAGATATGATAAGAGATATATGCTATGCAGATAAAGATTTAAATATAGCTATACTTAGATATTTTAATCCAATAGGTGCACATAAGAGCGGAAGAATAGGTGAAGAACCAGTTGGAATACCAAATAATATAATGCCATATATAACTAAAGTTGCAGTAGGTCAGCTTCCATATTTAAATGTATTTGGAAATGATTATGATACAGTAGATGGAACTGGAGTTAGAGATTACATACATGTATTAGACTTAGCATATGGACATGTAAAAGCACTAGAAAAACTAGATGAAAATCCAGGTTTAGTTACATACAACCTTGGAACAGGGAAAGGATATAGTGTATTACAACTTGTAGAGGCATTTTCTAAAGCAAGTAATAAAGAAATTCCATATAAAATAGCACCAAGAAGAGAAGGTGATATAGCAACTTGCTATGCAGACCCTTCAAAAGCAGAAAAAGAGCTTGGATGGAAAGCTAAGTATGGAATAGAAGAGATGTGTGAAGATTCATGGAGATGGCAAAGTAATAATCCAAATGGATATGAAGTAAAAAAGTTTGATGAAGTAGCAATTGGCAAAGAATAGTATACAAGCTATTTTAATAGGTTCTATGTAGAACATATTAAAATAGCTTTTTTAATTACAAAGAAAATAAATATTTAAGTAGATGAAATTTTGTTTAAAATTTATTATAAAAAAGCACAAAAAGGAAATAATGTAAAATAAAAATAATTAAAAGGAGAGATTGATATAAAAAAATTCATAAGTTTAGTAACAATAGTAAGTACACTAATCCCCATACAAATATATGCATCAGAATGTGTAATAGGAGGAGAAAATAGATTTGAAACATCTATAGAAATATCTAAGAATTTTAAAATATCTAAAGAAGTAATAATAGTAAATTCAAAGTCAATTCCAGATATGCTATGTGCAAGTATATTAGCATCTCAAATAAACTCACCAATACTTCTAACTAAATATAACAAAATAGATAATAAAACAATAGAAGAAATCAAAAGGCTAGAAACAGAAAAAGTATATATAATAGGTGGGAAATCCGTAATTCATAAAAACGTAGAAAATCAGCTTAAGGAAAATAACTTAGAAATTGAAAGAATAAATGGAAAAGATAGATATGAAACGTCAGTCCAAATAGCAAATAAAATAAACAGCATAAGCAATGAAAAATGTGATGAAGTAATAGTTGTTAATGGACAAGAAACTTTAGTAGATGCAATATCAATAGCACCAGTAGGAGGAAGTAAAAATATCCCAATCATATTATCAAAAAGAGATAACATAGAACATGGTTATAGATGGATAGAAGATAAGTATATAGATAAGACTTATGTTATAGGAGGGGAAGATTCAATATGTAATGAAATATTTAAAAAACTACCAAATCCAAAAAGAATAAGTGGTAAAGATAGATATGAAACTAATGGGAAAATAATAAGAGAATTTTATCCTGATAAATTAAATAAATTATATTACTGTAAAGGAAATAGTGAAGATTTAGTAGACGGAGTATTAATAACACCGTTAGCTACAAAAGAACAATCTCCTATTGTAGTATTAGGCAAGAGTATTGACAATACTCAAAAAAAAGTGCTAAAAGGAAAAGAAATAAAAGAACTTGTACAAGTTGGGTATGGGATACATAAAAATGCAAAGAATGAACTAATTAGTATTAAAGAAAATTATAAACCACCAAAACCAGTAAATCCACCTACAAAACCATCAAAACCAACACCACCAATAAAACCAGAAGAATCAATACCTCCAGCGCCAATAGAACCACCAACAGAACCAGAAGAATTAATACCACCAACAACAATAGAACCACCTCTAGAGATAGAAGATAAATTAGCACCGAATTATGTGAATCATAGTACTGATAATGAAAAGAGAATAATAAACATAGAATTTGATGAAGACATAGATAGCAATGTAGATTATATAAAAGAAAAAATAAAAATAGAAGTAGATCCTAATTGTATATTAAAATTAGAAAATAAAGATTTTAATACAACTTTAGATGAAGTAAAATATATTAAATTAAGTAAATATGATGATGTAAAAATAGATAACAACAACCTAATAATAAAATTACAAGAAGAAATTGTAGGTAAAGATAGTAAGATAATAATAGAAAAAGAAAGCATAAAAGATAAATATGGCAATATCATAGAAGAAGATATAATAATAGAAAACTTAGATGGAGTAGATAAAAATATAGCATTTGTAAAAAATGAAGATGAAATAAGAAAGTATATAAAAATAGCATCACAAGACAAGGAAACTATAATAAAACTAGAAAATCATATTAAAATAGCAACAAACAACTATTTAAATATAAATAGTAAAGTAACTATAGATGGAAGTAATGGTGAAGAAAATTATAGTATAGAAACACTAAGTTTGCAAAATCCAGGAATATTTATAGGTCATGATGGAGTAGAGCTTAGAAATTTTAATATAAAATCAAGACAAGAATCTATATCTATACAAATGTGTTCAGATATAAAGCTTAAAAATATGAATATAGAAACACAATCGGAAATTTTACCAGCTATAAGTATTTCAAGTTCAAATGTTAAAGTAGATAATATTGTAGGAAAGAGTAATAAATCTACAATTAGTTTAAATGAATCTTATATTAAAAATCGTGTATCAAAACTTATATTAGAAGGAAGGGTGACAAATAGTTTAAATGATGAAAATGTAATAAAATCAAGTGATACTATATACAGCAAGATCCCTTCTATATATGTTGAAAATAAAATAACAGAAGATGTAAATACACCTAAAAATAAAATAATATTAGGAGAAAATTTAGAGAAAGATTATATAAACAATAACTACGAAATAATTAATCAAAGTGATGAATACAAAACATATGAATTATATTTTGAAATATAAAATAACATAAGTTATTATAAAATATAGAAAATCTAACCATTTATGACTACTAATAGAAACTGTAATAATGTATAATAGAAACTGACTAAATTTATAAATGGAGAGATTCAATGGCTTTAGAACAGTTTTTAGAAGTTTTTATTAGAGAATATGGATTAATAAGTATGTTTTTATTAGTAGCATTAGAATATGCAAATTTTCCACTACCTAGTGAAGTAGTACTACCACTTATAGGTATGGTAGGAGCATCATATGATATGGATTTTGTGACTATACTTATAACAACAACAATAGCGGGAATAGTGGGATCTTTATTAAATTATTGGTTAGGAGCAAAATTTGGAGATGGACTTTTAGATTATATTAGAAAAAAGTTTCCAAAAACTAAAAAATCTCTTTCAGCATCTTATAATTTTATAAAAAAATATAATAAATCAGCTATAATGTTATCTAGATTTGTGCCTGTAGCAAGAACAGCTATTTCATTAGTAGCTGGAACTGTGAAAATGAATGTATGGTATTTTATACTATATTCAAGTATAGGAATACTTTTCTGGAACTTAGTATTAATAGGTGGAGGATACTTTATAGGAAACAAAGTATTAGCAAGTGGCGGAATTATAAATACTATAGTAATGGTGACAACAGTATTAGTAGTTGGAATAGTAATAATACTATTTATAAAAAACATAAAAAAATCAAACTGTAAAAGTAAAAACTAAGATTATATATTAAAAATATAATAGTAAAAAGTCCCTTGAGATAATATAGTTATTATTTCAAGGGATTTTTTATATAAAACATTTAGATAGTATTAGTTAAATTAGCAAATTGGATTTTTAATTGTAATAATATATATACAAATATATATACAAAGTAATAAAAAATTTAATTTCATAACAAAAAATAATGAAATAAAAATAATAAAATAAAAGTAAATGAAAAAACAAGGAAAAATAGCAATTAATAACACTAAAGGAAACCTCCTTAAATAAGTCTAACTAAGTAATTCAAGCAATATATTAGAAATCAGGGGGGAGGAATAAGAGTGAAAAAAAAGCTAAAAAAATACATATCTATAATATCAACAATGGTATTAATATTAGCATTTTCTTTTATAAACATAATAAACATAGAAGCAGCGAGTGCACATCTATTAGTTATAAATTCAAAAACTAATAGGATGGGATATTATGTTAATAATAAGTTTGTTAGGGAATACAGGGTGGCAACAGGCAAAAAAAGTACACCAACTCCACAAGGAAAATTTAAAATAGTAAATAAGATTAAAAATAGACCATATTACTCAGGGGGGATACCAGGAGGAGATCCTAGAAATCCATTAGGTGATAGATGGTTAGGGCTTCAAGTAGGCTTAACTTATGGAACAACATATGGAATACATGGAAACAATAATGAAAGCTCAATAGGTAAACATGTATCAGGTGGATGTATAAGAATGCACAACAAGGAAATTAGAGATTTATTTGAAAAAATACCAAATAAAAGTGAAGTAATAATAAAGTATACAGATCAAAGCTTTAAACAAATAGCAGCAGGCTATAAAATAAGTTTAACTGATGGAAATGAAATAAAAACAGGATGGCAAACTATAGGTGGAAAAAAATATTACTACAACTCTAAAGGACAAAAAGTAACAGGATGGCAGACAATATCAGGAAAAAAATATTACTTTGATGCTAATGGAGTAATGCAGACAGGTCTTAAAAACTTAAATGGAAATAGCTATTACTTTGCAAATGATGGGATAATGAGAACAGGATGGCAAGAAGTAGTAAAGGGAAGAAAAAGTTACTTTGATAGCAATGGAGTAATGAAAATAAAGTGGCAAGTAATAGATGGAAAAAAATATTACTTAAATCCATTAAATGGAGTGGCACTTTGGAATTGGCAATATCTAGATGGTAATAAATATTATTTTGGACCAGATGGAGTGTTAAGAACAGGACTTCAAACAGTAGGTAATGAAAAATATTACTTTGGAAATGATGGAATAATGAGAACAGGATGGCAAGAAGTCATAAAAGGTAGAAGAAGCTACTTTGATAATAACGGAGTAATGAAAATAAAGTGGCAAGTAATAGATGGTAAAAGATACTATTTGAATCCACTAAATGGAGTATCATTATGGTACTGGCAAGAGTTAGATGGTAATAAATATTATTTTGGAAATGATGGAGTAGTAAGAACTGGTTGGCAAATAATAGATGGTAAAAAATATTACTTTAATCCAGATGGATCAATGCAACAAAGATGGGAAGAACTAGATGGAAATATGTATTACTTTGGATTTGATGGAGCAGTTAGAACAGGATGGCAAAATATAAATGAAAAAACATATTACTTTAATGGTGATGGAGTGCTTCAAAAAGGAATAGTAGAGATAGATGGTAAAAGCTATTACTTTAATGAATATGGAGAGATGGAAAGAAACACAGTAGTAGGTAATGGAGTAATAATAGATGAAAATGGAGTGATAATTGATTTCGGAGAGGGGATGTAGAAATACATCCCTTTTTTCATATATAAAAATAGAGATTATATGGTATAATAAACAAGCTATAAACTTATGCAAAAAGGAGTGGAAACTTTGACAGAAAAAATAGCAAAACATAAATCAGAGATATTGTTATTTATATCAGTAGCAATTATATACTTAGCAATAGCTATAATATTTTATTCAAAAACAACAATATTCTATGATACAAATAATACGTATGATGTATTATTAGATACAGATACAGGTGTATTATTTAATTGGAATACATTTGCGTTAGCGCAAGATAATAGTAAACATATACTATTCATGCAGATAGTATCATTAATAGGATATCCAATACATTTACTGAGTACGAACATAGCTACTAATTTTAATATAGGGTTTAACCATGTATATGGTATGGGGTTAATACTATTACAAATATTAGTAAGTTCAGCGTCAATAACAATGGTATATAGTACAATAAAGAAATTAAATATAAAAAGGGAAATACTAGCACTAATAATAAGTATGATGGTATTTTCATTCCCTCAAATATTTATGACTATGAATGTAGAGAGATTTATATATGGCCAGTTATCATTAGTATTCTTTGTATTCTTAGTAAATAAACTTAAAAATAAAGAATCATACTGGATAGATATAGCTGCAATACCTCTATTTGGAATGACTCTTACTAATATATATATGTATGGAATAAACTTATTATTAGAGTTTAAAATAAACATAAAAAAAATAGTAAAGCATATTGGAGTATTTGTATTAGCTACATATGCAATTATCGTATCATCAAGAGCATATAATAGCTTTTTCATGGTAAAAGATATAGTCAAAAGTGATACAAAATTTATACAAGTAATACCTATGTTTGAAAAACTAAAGATGACATTAGTAAGATTACTATACCCAACAATGTATTTTCCTAGTGCAAAATTTGAAAATGGGATGTTTTTACAACAAGGACTTCCAAATTTACTATTCTTCATATTATTTTTAGTATTATTTGTATGTGCAATAATAGGAGGTATAAAACATTATAAAGAAAGAATACCTCAATTATGTTTAGGGGCAATACTTGCGAATATAACATTACATGGAATAATAGGATATAACTTAAAAAATGCAAACATAATGGCTATATATTTTTCATTTGCAATAATAATACTTTTAGCTTATTTCGCAAAATCTTTACCTAAAAAATATACAAAAATATTCATTATATTCTTAGTAGTAGTATTATTAACTATGATAATAAGCAACATACAAGGATTTTTACAAATATTAGAAATAGGGATAAATAATTATCCTAAATAAAATATAAAGGGGGAAGTATATGGAAAACTCAGTGATAGAAAATTCTTTAGAGGAAAGTAGAGAAAAAGAAAACATAATAGGTCAATACATAAAGCTTATGAGGCCACATCAATATATAAAAAACTTATTTGTAGTAGCAGCATTAATATTTTCAAATAACATAGGAAATTTAGATTTAATATATAAAACAATAATAGCATTTATATCATTTTGCCTAATATCATCAGCTGTATATGTGCTAAATGATATAGTAGATATAGAAAAAGATAAATTACATCCTAAAAAATGTAAAAGACCACTAGCAAGTGGGAAAATAAAAATAAAAAATGCAGTAGTATTGTTAATTGGATTAATAGCAGTAGCACTAGTTTTATCATCAAAAATAAACTTAAAACTAACAGCCATAATATTTATATACTTAATAAACAACTTATTATATTCATTTAAAATAAAAAATGTAGTACTACTAGATGTATTTTCAATAGCAATAGGATTTATATTGAGAGTATGTGCAGGGAGTGTAGCAATAGGAGTAGAATTATCAAGTTGGATAATATTATGTACATTCTTCTTATCTTTATACTTAGGGCTAGGTAAAAGAAAAAAAGAAATAGAAGGACTTAAAAATCAAGCAGGAGAACATAGAAAAATACTAAAAGAGTATAATCCAGAAATAATAAACCAAATGATGGGAGTAGTATTAAGTTCTGTGATAGTATGTTATGCACTTTACTCAACAAGTAATCCAGATAAACCTCAAATGATATATACAACAATATTTGTAGTATATGGAGTTCTTAGATATAACTATATAATAAATACAACAGAAGAAGGAAACCCAACTGATGTAGTATTAAAAGATAGAACTCTACAAATAAATGTGATATTATGGGTATTAAGTTGCCTATTAATATTAATGTAGGAGGGTATATGAAAAAGAAAGTACTATTACTAGATATAGACTATACAGTAATAAATACAGATAGTATGATAGACTTTATACTATACTCACTAAAAACAAAGCCATTAAAAACAATAATAAAAATACCATATATATTTATAACTCTAGTAGGGTATGCATTAAAGTTAACTAGCTTGAAAAAAGCAAAAGAAGCTGTATTTAGCCCAATAGTAAACTTTAGTGAAGAAGAATTAAAAGAATTTTTTGATAAAAAATTAAAAGTTAAGATAAATAAAAATATAAAAGACATAATAGAAAAATCAAAAAAAGATTCAACAATAATAATGATAACTGCATCACCAAAAGCATATATGAAATATTTCAAAGAATATAAATATGCAGATGAAGTGATAGGTACAGAATTATTATATGAAAATAATAGATATAAAAATGAAATAATAGGAAACAACTGTAAGGGAAAAGAGAAAGTAAAAAGAATTGAAGAAGTACTAAATAAACTAGATATAGAAATAGACTATGAAAATTCATATTCATACTCAGATTCAATGAGTGATATGCCAATGTTTGAATTAGTAAAAAATGCATATCTAGTAAACAAAAAAGATGGAAGTATAAAAGAAAAAATAAATCATAAATATATACAAAAAGCATAGCTATAACCATTAACCACCAGTATTAAAAATTGGTGGTTAAATACTAAATAGGAGAATGATATGGATATATTAAAAAAGTATAGAGAAAGCATCATGTATTTAGTCTTTGGGGGACTAACAGTAGGTGTTAATATAGCTACATATATAGGATTAACAAGAATAATAGAACTAAACTATATGGTAGCAAATATAATAGCATGGATAGTAGCAGTAATATTTGCATATATAACAAATAAGTTTTTTGTATTTGAAAGTAATAATACAGAGCTAAAATTTTTAATAAAAGAATTTACGTCATTTGTAAGTTGTAGACTATTATCAGGTGTAATGGAAATGATATTAATGTATGTGATGATAGATATGATGGGAATAAATGACTTTATAACAAAGATATTTACAAACATATTAGTAATAGTACTAAACTATGTACTAAGTAAAGTAATAATATTTAAAAAACAAGCGTCATAAAATTATGACGCTTTTTTCATATCCATATTATTTTTCATATTTATATTAGATGAATTAAATTTAAGCTTAAAATTCTCAAACCTACCAAAAGTTTTGGCAAATATAATATTAATTAAAATAACAGCAACAATATTTATAAGAGTTAAAGCGCATCTTAAAACAAAGTTGTATCCAGTTAAATTAAATAAATACAGATAAATAGGCTGTAGTAATAAATAAGTAAAAGGTTGATATAAATAAAGGGTAAAACCATAAGCACTATAAATATCAACAATATTTCTTATATAAGGTAAATCCCCAAATTTTAATATAACTTTTCTAAACATATATAAAAAGCTAAAAGCAGTCATAGTAAAAACTAAGAATGCAAAATTTGGGGGGAATTTATTAGTAGACATATTTAAAACATATCTATCACCCTTAACAATTAAAACTAAAGCTATAAAAAGAATCGAAGATATAGCTATATTTTTGACTACTGAAATATTAACATCCTTAAATTTTGTATAGAAAAATCCTGTATAAATCCAAAAAGCATAGAAAATAACACTTTTAAAATCAATATTAAGAGTAGTATTTTCAAAATAGAATACTAATATTGAAATAAATAATAAAGGGATAAATTTAAAAATACCTTTTAGACTTTCAAATAACTTAAACATTGGGGGTATGAAAGGTACTAACAATAAGTACACAGGCATAAACCATAAATGCCAAGTAATAAAAGGTATGAAAATCCCAGGTTTCTTTAAAGGATGTAGTGTATCATATACAAATATATTTATAGGAGAATCAGTAATAGAAGTTCCTAAAATATAAGCTATATATTGAATGAAAATAACAAATAGTCCAAAAATAAGATATGGAACTATAACCCTTGGAACACGAGATATAAGGTATTTAATGTAGCTTTTTTTTGAGCTAAGTGAATAACTAGCACCAGTAATAAAAAATACCACAGCCATTTCAAATAAGAAAAGTGACTTTAAAACGTGATTAGAAACAGGGAACCAAAATAGAGTATGTATAACTCCGACTACATACATCATTATAAGACCACGATAAATATCTAGTTTTTTGTCTCTCAAAATGTCAACTCCTTGTAAAATGTAATATATCCAAATAAATATTATACCATATATAAAAGAAATCTTAGATATATAGTTATTACTTTAATAAACAAAAATAGATGAAAAGATAAATAGTGCTATAAATAATATATCAAATGAAATAAGCGTAATATCAAATAATGAAGCTAAAAGTACAATAAATATAGAAAAAACAGCATATACAAAGGAAAATAAATTAGTGACACTATTTAGTGGAGAATTAGAAGCAAATAATGTTATAAAAATAAATTCTAATACAATAAAAGATAACAGCAATAACAAAAATGATGAAATTACAATAAAATATGAAAATAGTGAAGCTCTTGAATTAAAAGGTATGGAATTTAAAATGTTCCTAAAATAGATAAATATGGTGAATTTGTAAATACTAGAACAGTTTTAGATGTAGAACAAGTAGGAGATAGTGATATATAAGCTAAAAGTAGCTAATTTAACAACAGAATTTGGTGCTCTAAGTGATAATGTATATTATGGTGAAACTGGAAGAAAAGTAAATACTAATTTTGAACGCTTTAAGGGTCTGAATGATCAAATTATATATATTGAAACAGGAGTAGAAGATAGTGGATACTATGAAGGTAAAGACATTGTACTAGGAAGATTCGAAGTATATGGAAATCTAGTAGGTAGAAGTTCAAATCCTGCAATAATGAATGCTGAAATTGGCTATACACAAGAAAATGGGCAATTAAACTCACTAACAATACCGAAAAATTCATACCCTGGAAAGATAAATGTATACGTTGTAAAACCAGATGTAAAGCCTATTATCGAATCAAAATATGACCCTAAGAATGTATTAACTAATGGTGAAATTATTTGTAAATCTTCAATAGATGTTGATTTAATACCAAATATTACTGATATAGAGTCATTACAGTATAGCTTAGTTAAAGATCAACCACAAAATATGAATGGAAGTTTTATAAAGGATAATTATAGAGTATTAAATAAAAATACAAAAAATAATACTCAAGTTACTATAAAAGGATTAGATATTGTGAATCGTGTAGGTAAAGATAAACCACAATATAATATTAATTATACTACATCTAATACAGCTAATAAAAAAGAATTAGAAGCATTTATAGGTGATAGAGTATTAAATAAAATATCTACACAGTCAGGTGAAAAAATTAATTTAGATGGTCTAGATATAGATATACTTGGGCTTACAAAATTTTTCAAAGAAACGAATATAAAAGGAAGTACAATACTAGGCGACATGGAGATAAAATATCTAACTATGGAACTTACTTTAGACGTTAATGTAAATGGAAAAACTGAAACTGAAAAAGTAGGTGTAATCTGGAATACATCACTAAAGGATGCACAATAATAGATTTAAACTAAAATATATTAATACAAATAAGGGACTTCATTGATGTTCCTTTTTTATTAAGAAAAAATTATAAAAAAGTTCTAATTCTAACAATAAATGACAAAAAACTACAAAGTAAATATGTATAATATACCTTGGACTTAAAAAATATAGACAACTTGTAGGAGGATTACATAATGGCAAAATTAATAAATTGTAAAAGCTGCAGTAATGAAATAGCATCTAACGCAAAAGCGTGTCCTAAATGTGGGGCAAAAAATTCTAAACCATTTTATAAAAAGATATGGTTTTGGGTTTTAGTTGTAATAATAATAGCTGCAATTGGAGGGGCTGGTTCAAACAAACCAAAATTAGTTTCAGAAGATAAACCTATAGTAACAAAAGAAGAAAAAAGTAATAAAACAGAAGTATTCAATATAGGAGATACTATTGAATTAGATAAATTTAAAATAACAGTAAACGAAGTAAAAACTACAAATGGAAGTGACTTTATAAAGCCACAAGAAGATAATGAATTTTTATACGTAGATGCAACAGTAGAAAATATATCAGATAAAGAACAAACTGTATCATCTGTGCTAATGTTTAAAGTAGTAGATAAAGATGGAAGAGCTATGAAACAAACTATAGTAGAAAATGCTAACGGTCAATTAGATGGAACAATAGGACCAGGAAGAAAAATGACTGGAGAATATGTAGTTGAAGTTCCTAAAGATGCAACAGGATTAGAATTACAATTTGATAGCTCATTAGGAGGTAATCAAGTAGTAGTTAAACTTAAATAAATACACATAAAAATATAATGAATAAAGAGAAGAAGGTCAAAATTTTTTGAGCCTTCTTTTTTATTATTATTTAGCGTATTGAATAATTTGAACAAATAAAAATGTATTCAAAAAAAGATATAAGTGGTCTTGGTTATAGAATTGGCAAAAAGATTACAGTTAGTCATAAAAAGTCACATCAAGTTAGTAAAAAAGTGTAATACATTTTACGACAAAAACATTTTAAAATTAAAATATTTATAAAATAAAAATAATATTTATGACATAAAAAGACAGGGATGAAACGATGAAAAATATAGAAAAATGTATAAAAATAGAAAAATTAAAAATATAAAGAAGATAATGTAATAATATGCAGAAAAATGTAAAACAAAAATAGGTGAAAATTACAAGAGATTATATTATCATCTACTTGTGTGAGAAATACAACTTTGTGAGAAATATGGTAGACGGAATTTACATAAATAAAGAGATGTAATTATTTTATATAATTTTGGGGAGGAACGAACATGTTAAAGAAAAAGAATATAGCAATGGCAATGGCATTTACTACGGTTGCAACTAGTGTTGCTCCAGCATTTGCAAATACTTCAGGAGTTCAGAATATAGAAGTATCTAGTGGAGAAACTGAAAAGATAGCAAAAATAAATGAAAAATTAGCTGAAGCAGAAAAGATAATGTATAGCGCAGATAGAAAAACAACAAATAGTCAAGGCGAGTATACTGTAAGATATGTAAAATTTGAAAAGAATTCACTAGGTGAAACTAGTCAAAATGTTCCGGTTTATAGAGTGGAAAGAACTAGTGAAGCGGGAAAAGAAATAATAAAAGTAGTTGATAGAGGACATAGAAAAGAATTTGAAACTAGATGGAATCCGACTACTAATAGAAATGATATAGTAGAAGTTACTTATGATCATGATGTAAAGGGAAATAACTTACCGGAAAAATTAGTAGCTCAAATAACTATAACTACTAAAACTAATGTTAATGAATATAATATAGATGCTAACTTATTATTTAAATCAAATGGAAAGTATAGCGAAATGGGTGAAAGATTAAAAGAACACTTTAAAAAAGATCAATCTAAGATAACAAAAACTGAAACAGTAGCTGATGGAAACAAGACAGGAAAAAAACTAACAGTTTCAGGAAATACTCAATCATTTATATTAACAGTATGGGGAACACCTTCAGTTAATACAGAAGATTCTGCAATAGGGTCTTTAGCAGGAATAGATAGATGCGAAACTGCTGCACAAGTAAGTCAAGAAGGATGGGTAGACGGTTCTGCAAATACAGTAGTAATAGCAGGATGGAATGGTACTCCAGACGCATTAGCAGCAACACCATTAGCATCAGCATTAGATGCACCTATATTATTAACTGAGAAGAATAAAGTTAACAACTTCACAAAGACTGAAATAGATAGATTACAAGCTAGAAATGTTATAATCGTAGGTGGAGAATCTCATGTTAGTAATGATGTTATAAAAGAATTAGAAGGTATGGGATTAAATGTTAAGAGAATATCTGGATCAGATAGAACTAGAACATCTTTTGAAATAGCAAAAACTCTAGAAGAGGTAGTAAAAACTGAAGGAAAGAAAATAAATGATGTATATGTTGCAGGTGGATACAATGGAGAGGCAGATGCATTATCTATAGCTTCTCATGCTGGTCAAGTAGAGCAACCAATATTATTAATAGATAAGAATAGAATTGCTGACGATGTTAAAATATGGATAGAAAAGCAGAATACAAGAGGTACTATAATAGGTGGAACTTATGCAGTAGACAAAAATGTTGAACAACAGCTTGATAAAATCGTTGTAGATCAAGCTCAAAGAATAGACGGAGCAAATATACAAGAAACTAATGCTGCTGTAATAAATGAATTCCACAAAGGTTCAGAAGGTTTATTAATAGCTCAAGATAAAGTATTAGTAGATGCATTATCAGCAGGACCATTAGCAGCTAAAATGAATGTTCCTGTAGTTTTAGGAACAAATAATATAACTAAATCTCAAGAAACTGCTATAAGAAGTAATGTACAAGTAAAAGATAAAGAGTTATTATCTAGTAAAGCTTTCAACATAGGTCATGGCGTATCAAGATCTGTTGTTAAATTTATAGAACGTATATTTACTACAAAAGCTTAATTTAATTATATTATTACTATGAATAATAAGAAATGATGTAAGGGCTGTCGCACTAAAAATAGGGCGACGCCTTTTTTTTATAAAAATAAGCCAAAATTTAAAAGAAGATTGTGGTTTTGTATAATAGTTATATGCAAAATAAAATACTAAACAAATTGGTTATACTACTATAGTTATAATTATAAATTTAAACTACTATTAAATGTTGATTGTAGAATTCTGAA
The DNA here is from genome assembly GCF_015669105.1 of Romboutsia sp. D33t1_170424_H2. NCBI lineage: Bacteria > Bacillati > Bacillota > Clostridia > Peptostreptococcales > Peptostreptococcaceae > Romboutsia > Romboutsia sp. D33t1_170424_H2. Next base: position 28,289 of record NZ_JADOZQ010000002.1, read on the forward strand.
AGATGATTTAATTAGTTTATTAAGACAAATTATTGAGGAGATTAAATTAGAAAAGTTATACAAGACTTATTCTTAAATTAGAGGAAATATAATAATCCAAAAAAATATGTTGAATATTGTAATTTATGTAAATATGAACTGTATGTATTCATCTAGAGAAATTGAAAAAGTATGCATAAGATATATCAAATTTATGTATTTATTAGACAGAGCTTCAGCTCCAGATTATTCAACAACTAAAAGAATTAGAAGTATTGATTTTAGTATAATATTATATACATACATAATAGAACGAATTATGATAAAGTGAGATTAGTATAGAAAGCTAGAATCGAACATACTTCAAGCAAGTGGACAAAGGATAGTAGTCAGTTAAATGTAAATGCATTTTCTAATAATATGAAATTATCGCAAGATAGAACAAGGGTTGGTAATGTAAATGTTGTTTTATATGTTAGAGATCAATATTATACATCAGATTATGAATATAAATATCATATAGAATGGTGAGATACATTACAAGAAAGAAAAGATAAAAATAAAATAGATAGATATGTTATAACTAGAAAACATGATGAAAACTTTAATGTAACTCTTATTAATAAAAAAACACATTGTATTATGGAAAAGAATACTTCTTCTCATATAAGGGTATGTAGATCTTGTCTTAGAAAATTAGACTATGAAGGTTACAAAAAAGCGGGACATAACTATGCTAAAAAAGATAAAATTTATAATAGATTTTCTCTAGAAAAGTTTTTAGAGGAAAACAGAAGGAAAAAGAGTTTTTTACCAAAAGATGTTGAAATTAAAAGTTGGATAATAAAAGAGGATAATGAGTATCCTAAGAATTGGAATGAATTATCTAGAACCTATAGAAAAAAGGTCAATTGGAAATGTGAAAAATGTGGCAAAGATTTTTCTAACAGAAGATAGGAACTAGAAGTTCATCATATAAATAGTTGCAAAAGTGACTGTAGGGATAAAAATCTTATAGCACTTTGTCATAAATGTCATGTTCACGAACATCAGTAATTTATTATATAAGACTATTACAATCTTATAAAGATATGTAATATATAATTAAAACAAGTAAAATAAAAGCTAGACATTTGCCTAGCTTTTATTTATACATTTCATACATAAGACTAATTTTCATATAAAGATCTTTCTTTTCTTCAGAACTAAAATTATCACTAGAAAAAACTACACTAGCAATTTCCATTATCTTATCAAAGTCCTTAGACGTAGGTTTTTCACCTTCAAATTTAAGAAACTTACATTCACTAAACATAAAAAATCCCCCTGAGTTTATTATTATAATTAAAATTGTTTAAAATGACATTAAATAACCAAAAGAAGCAAAAATTCAAATAAATAGTATATATAGTGCAAAGGTTCGTAAATATATAGAATATATGTTTTGCACTAAGCTGAAAAATTAGCCACGCTTTGCGTAGCCTATTTTAATGAATCAAAATAAAGTGCAGATAGCTCTTTAAATAGTTTGTCTTTTTCATCTCTACTAATATCTTTGTTTTTAAAGAATTCTTCAACAAAATCTAAGAACTGGTCTTTTATATCTATATTAATATCTCTGTCTTCATTTATACATAGTAAGTAATCTAAAGATACATTAAAGTACAGGGCGAAATCTCTAAGTGCTTCTGTTTCTGGCTTTCTCTTGTCGTTTTCATATTGAGATATTGCTGACTTTGTGAATGTATAACCATATATCTTATTAAAATCATCTACTAACTCTTGTTGTTTTAGACCTTTTTGAATCCTAAGTTCTTTAAATCTTTGTCCAAAAGTCATTTTAAATCCACCTCACCATACTTAAAGTATAGTATAAAGTTTCGTTGGTGTAAACTAAAAAACAAATATTAGAAAAAAATATTAAAAATGTATTGAAAGTTAACGTAAATAGAACTACAATTTAATTAAAGATAACAAAAATAAAACTAATTAACGAATACAAAACTTAAAGGGGGATTTTATGTATAGTAAGTTAAATATTAGAGTCCTTAGGTTTAATCCAATTAAGGATGTAGATAAGATTATATTTAATCATTATCTTATGAGGAGGGTTAATGCTAATAATATTTACAAAAAACTTGAAGCTGGGTATTTTACATTTACTATAAGTGGGGCAGTTATTGAGCTTGGCTTTTCTAAGGGCAAGGTACAAAGATTAATTAAGACATTTGAGGAGTTAGGTATTATTAATAGGGTAGTTAAAGGGAATAAAACCAATAAGTGTTCTGTATATGAGTACATTACTGATTTTAAGTGTGATACTAAAATTAATACTAAAAAAACTACTAAAGATGATACTAATATAAATTTGGATGAAGAATTGTACATTAGTGATTTTAAGGATTTTAAAGATGTAAATTTTAAAGATTATTTAGATGATGATACTAATAATGATATTAAATGCGTAACTAAAGAAGGTAACTTAGAAAAAGATAATATAAATAAAAAAATAAATAATATATATGTTGATGTAGTAAATTATTTGAATGAAAAGTGCAAAAAGAATTTTAAACCAACCACCAATAAAACTAAAAATCTTATCAATGCAAGGATAAATGAAGGATTTGAATTATATGATTTTAAGAAAGTCATAGATATTAAGTCAAAGGAGTGGATGTATAGTGATATGCAAAAGTATTTAAGACCTGAGACTTTGTTTAGCAATAAATTTGAAGGATATTTGAATGAAGAGATTTTTGAAGATATAAAAGAAGAGTCTAGTGAAGTATGGGATATTGAATTTGACTATTAGGGGGATTTATGAAAAAGTTTGATGCTATTAATATAGAGCAAAGTATTATTGGGAGCTTGATAAGTGATAATACTTTAAATTTTAAGCTAGAAGAGTTATATGAGGATTTATTCACTATAAATATTCATAAGTATATTTTAAATGTTATGAAAGTTTTGTATAAAAATAATATGGCTATTGATATTCAAAGTGTATATACAAAACTTAAAGACAGAGATGTTAATATAGAGGTAAGTTATTTAACTGATATGGTAGCTATTGGAGAAAATTATTCTATAGATAGTCATATTAGAATTTTAAAGGACAAGTATTTAAGAAGAGAGATTATCAAAAATTGTACTAATCTTTTTCAAGACCTAGGCGATGATGAGGATATGGATTTGGTTGTATATAATTTTGAGAAAAGAATGAGGGAAATTTTAAATAAAAATACTCAAAACTATAATGATAGTGTTAAAGATATTTGTGAAAGGTTGCTTGATTATTTAGAAAATGATGGAGATATGGGAATAAAATTTGGTGTTGAATATTTGGATAATATTATAGGAGGGTTATTTAAAGGTGAGCTTACAACTATTGCTGCTAGAAGTGGTGTTGGTAAAACTGCTCTAGCTCTTCAGATTATGTTAAACTGTGTTTTTCAAAAGAAAAAGGTATTATTTATTAGTAGGGAAATGAGTAATGAGCAAGTTTTTATGAGAAATATTACAAAAAAAACTGGAATTAGCACTAAGAAAATGAAAAATAAACAATTAGAAGATGATGAGTGGAAATTGGTTATAGATACTTTTAAGGAGTACTCTAGTCAAAACTTAATGTATATAAATGATAAGATAAGTACTATTAGTGCATTAAAAAGAAGGATAAGAGAGTTAGAGCCAGATTTAGTTATTATAGATTATGTTCAGCTTATGAATGTTGAATCTACTATGCAAAATAGAGAAAGAGAAGTGGCTAGTTTATCTAGGGAGCTTAAAAATATAACTTTAGATTTTAATATACCTGTTATTCAGCTTAGTCAATTAAATGATGAGATGAAGGATTTTAGACCTTGGGGAGAGAGACCAATGAGAGATAGTAAGGCTATATTTCACGATAGTAACAATGTAGTATATATTCATGAGCCTGTTAATTCTGATTTTGAGGATGCTATAAAAGCTATAGGTACAAATAGAGATAAGGTTATAAATTCTAGGAAAAATGGAATAAAGCTAGTTGATTTAATAGTTGCAAAATGTAGAGATGGAGAAACTGGATATAGGCATTATTGCTACAATGGAAAAAGACTTCATTTTCAGTCTATTAATTATTAATGTTATTTAGTGGAGGAAAAATAAAAAGGAGCTATCCTCTATTTAGAGACAGCCCCTATATTTTTAGAGAGTTCACTAATACTATCTGTTAGTTTAGTTAGCTTTCCTTCTATTCTAACTAATAAATACATAGAAAGAGCAATAGGAAAGCCAACATTAGCAATCAGATTTTGCAAGTTTTCTTCCAACTAATTATACAACTAAGTCGTATTCAGTAGTATCAGTTTGAACTACCTTAGCATCTACTAAAGCAGCTAATTCCTCTCCATTTACAACAAATACACCTTTTGATAAAACTAAAGTCATAGCAGACTTTATCTCAGATTCAGTTAGATTTTCTCTAGGATCATCTACTGATAAAGAAATATTTTTTCCATTTGAAGTTTTAAAAGTCATTACAAGTTTCTTTTTTATTTCCATAATATATCCCCCTAATTTTAATAATTAAATTTTTAAAATAACATATAAAATAAGTAATTTTATTCTGATAAGGTATTAGTGTCTATTTTAGATACACTTAAAAGAGTATTAGATTGAAGTGATGAAATTGCTGCTGCAACATCATATACATCTTGGTCTAGTGCATCTGGTGATATATTAGCATAAGTTTTACTTTTAACTATGCTTTTTCCAGTCTCATCATCCTTTCCACAATCATATCTTAATTTAAGTCCTGATGGGTTTTTAGTTACTACTACTGCCATAATAATCCTCCTTATATTCTTAGCAATTAGCTAAGTTATTTTAGCAAGTTGCCTTGCTTATACTTATATAATAGGTGAGAAAAATTATATGTAGTTATAATGTAGGTTGACAACTTATGTAAGGGATATATGTTTCTCAAATACTTTTGTGGAAAGAGGTATTTAGTGACACTACTATATAAATAGAAGGAAAAAGTAAGGAAAATAATAAAAAACAGGAGGAAAGTATGATAAGGGAAGACTTAGAGGCTTTATATGAGTTAGTTGGTGAAGAAGTATATTTAGAGATATGCAAACTATATGGAGGTAACAGTTTATATGTTCCAACTTATAGTAGTGCTATAAGGGATAAAAGGAATGAAGAAATTATTAAAAGATTTAATGGAGTTAATGCATCTATATTAGCTAGGGAATATAAAATGAGCGTAAATCATATAAGAAGAATAGTTAAATGCGGTTAAGATTTAGAAAAATATTTGTGAATAATGTTTGAAATGATAAAGTTAGAAATTGAATCTTTTGTTCAAAAATGTAGTGATTTCAAATAAAAAGGGGAAAGGTGTCGAAAAAAGGGGATAGCTTTAGCTATGTAATGGCAGTATATAGAGAAATTAAAATGTAAAAAAATGGATTTGAATGTTAGAAAATGTCGAAAAAAGGGGGCTTCGCAAATTTGAAATATTGGCTAAAATCATTGAAATAAATATTTTCCTGGACTATGATTAATCTTGTGAGAGATACAAAGACCTGAGAGATGTTAAAATAACATAAATCGGAGGGAAATATTATGAAAAAAAGAAATATGGCTATAACAATAGCTGCAGTTAGTGCGGCAACTTCAGTAGCTCCAGCCTTAGCTTTTGCTGATACTTTAGATAATCAAGTAATAGCTTCTACTGATGCTAACGCAGTTAATCAATTAAAAGGGGAAATACAAGGATTTTTAAACACTAAGTATACTAACGAAGCAAATATGTTAAAGGATGTAACATATCAAAATTCAGAAAAACAAAATTTAACAAAAGCTGTAGCAGGACAATGTGTTTATACTATACAAGTAAAATGTGAGAACGCTAAAAATAACATATCTAACTTAACAGATATGGATCAATTAGATGTTGCTTTAGCACAACTAAATAATACAGATAATAGATTTTTAAATATAGAAGTAATAGATAATGGACATAACACAGTTAATGGACAAATAGTTAACTGGAAAGAAGGAAAATACACTCAAGAAGAGGTACAAGCTTTATTAAATACACCATTAGATAAAGAAGCTGCACAAAAAGCTCTAGCAACTGCACAACAAAATGCAACAAATGCAGCAAATGCAGTAACAGAGGCACAAGCTAAAAAAGCTGCAGCAGATAAGGCAGTAACAGAGGCAGCAGGTTCAGTTACAGAAGAACAAAAGAAAGCAGCAGCAGATGCAGCAACTGAATTAACAGCTGCACAAGCAGCAAAAACAGCAGCAGATAAGGCAGTAACAGATGCTCAAGCTGCAGTAGCTAAAGCTCAAAGTAATACAGGTATAGAAGATGTAACAAAAGTAGATGATAATACTGTATCATTAACATTAAAAAATAACAAAACTCCATTAGTTATAAAAACAGGAGATACTATACTTAACTTACAAGCTCCTATATATTCTCAAGATAAATCAGGAAGTTACTTAGATAAAGATGGACAAGTAATAGCTGGTGTAACAACTAATGAACAAGCTGCTACTAATGACAATACAGTAGTAACAGGATTTGAAGTTGCTAGAGAAAACTTACAAACAGCTCAAAATGGACAAGCAAGTGATTTTGAAGCTAATAGAAACTATGGTGTTGATTATAAAGCAGTTGCAACTACTAACTATAAAGCACAAGACTTATATGATTCTTCAATAGGTAGATTTACAGATGCAGGAAATCAATTATATAAATTTATACAAGACTACAATGCAATAAAAACTCCAGCAGGAAATGCTACTATAGGTGATGTTACAAACGGTACATTAACTATAACATTCCCAGTAGACAAAACTAAAGAGATGACTGGTGCTGCTAGTGTAGCTACAAATGAAGCTGATGGTGCATTTGCTAAAACAGTTATATCAGGAAGTAATAATGATTTAAATGCATTAAAACAAGCATTAACTAGCAATGCTCCAATAAAAACATTAGCTGGTGCTGATAGATATGATACAGCTGTACAAGTAAGTAAAGCTGCATTTACAGCTAATAACTCAGCACAAAATGTTGTTTTAGTTTCAGGAACTGCCTTAGCTGATGGATTAACAGCTACTCCATTTGCTGCAAGTAAAAACGCTCCAATATTATTAACAGGAAAAGATAAAGTTAATGATAAGACTATGGCAGAAATAGCAAGAGTATTACCAGCTAATGGAGCTAAAAACGTATATGTTATAGGTGGAGAAAACACTATATCTAAATCTGTTGAAACTCAATTAAAAGCTAAAGGATATACTGTAACTAGAATACAAGGTGACGATAGATACCAAACATCTTTAGCAATAGCTAAAGTTATGGAACCAACATTAAATGGAGACATATATGTTGCTGGTGGATATGCAGAACCAGATGCTATGAGTATAGCACCGATCGCTGCTAGAAAAGGAGCTACTAATCCAATATTATTAGCTAATGATAAAACTGGATTAAGTACAGATCAAATAAATTATATATCAGGAAATAAGGCTGCTAAATCATATATAATAGGTGGTGCTGATAGAGCTCCAGAATCTATAAAAACTCAATTAAAAGATGCTGGTATGACTAATGCTACAGAAAGATTATCAGGTGCTGATAGACAAGGAACTAATGCTGCAGTTATAAAAGAATTTGCTACAGCTGATAATATGAAAAACTTATATGTTGCTAAATCAGATAACCAAGGATTAGTTGATGCTTTATCTGCAGGTGTATTAGCTGGTCAAACTAATTCTCCAGTAGTATTAGCAACTAATGCTGTAAATGCTGAGCAACAATCAGTAATAAAAGCTAAAAACCCAACTATAACAAATAAGACTCAAATAGGTGAAGGTATAGCTGCTCAAGTTTGGTCAACTATAAATAACTTATTCACAAAATAGTATTTGTTTAATATAATTTCATCAATCTTCCTAAAAGAGTATAGACGAAAGTCTATACTCTTTTTAAAGTTGCTTATAGTTAACTTATTTAAGTATAAAACTAGTATAATAGCCATAGCAGCTATTATCGTAATATTTCATGTAGTTACAAGCACATTTAGATGATGGAAAACTTCTTTGAAATAATGAAACAAGAAATGTATTAAAAATTATAGAATTGAATAAGAATTAAAGATTGCATAAAGTAAAAATACTGGAATGAAAATTCATTCCAGTATAAAGTTCAATTTTGTGTATTAGTACAATAACTAAATAGAGATCTTTTTATTATCAAAATCATCCAACTGCCCATAAGCACAACAAAGCAACAAATAAAGCTCCTTTTTCCTATCAGCATCCACATTATCATCAACAAAAACCCTACTAGCTAAATTTATCATCTTATCATAGCTATTAGAGTACGACCCTTCAACATCTTTGTCCATAAAAATATCATTAAAAAACATAATAATCCCCCTGTTATAAAACTATATAAAATAAATTAAAATCTCAAATAGAAATTCCTATCTATAAATAATTGTATCACAATATGGAAACAAATGGTAAAAAAATTAAAACAAATGTTTGGTAAAAACAATCACTCATTCCTAGTAAATGATATATAGATACATTAAAAAACAATCTATTGATATATATAGCATTTATAGTTTGTGCTGAAATAAATATTTAAAAGATTAGACATAAAAACTTTAAATAAAGCAAAAAGGCAAAAGTAAAAAATAGTGAAAAACATGGAAAATTATGTTGAAATGATTTTAGTATCTAATAATTACTAGAGTAGATGTTAATATGATTTGAGAAAATCAAAAATTTCAAATAAATTGTAATTAATTATGGATATAACAATAATAGTTATATCCTTTTTATTTGCTTATACAGATACTTATATAAATTAAGGTTGGAATTTAAATATATTCTAAGCTATTCAATAAGGCAACGTAAATTAAGGTACAGGAAAAATTATAGGAGGTTAAGAATATAGGATAATTATGAGGGATGAAAAATTAGATATATATAGGGGTTTAATTATGATGTATATCATTGGATTTATACATACATTATATTGGTTTCCGAATTTTGGAACTAAAATTAAATCCTTATTTCTTTTTGAGATGGCAGTTGTATTTTTTATAACTGGAGCAAGTTATTCATTAAGTAATAAAAAATCATATGGTAAATATATTATCTCAAGGATACCTAGAATATTAATACCATATTTTATATTTATAATACTATTTAATATTTTTATGCATGGAATTGTTGGATTTAATTTAATAAATGCTAATATAATGACTATACATTTTGGTTTTGCAATAATAATATTATTAGCACATTTTTGTAAGAATATTAAAAGTGAAAATATAAAAAGTGTAAATTTATTTTTAATTATAGTTTTGACTACAGTGATATTAAGTAATGGGCAAGGTTTTATAAAAATATTTAACTTAGGTGTACAAATGTTACCTAGACTATAAATTTAACAACAGAGAGATATTTAGGTCTTGGAAAAAGAAAGAGATAAATACTTTAAAAAGTAGTGCAAGTGATCATAGAAAGATACTTAAAGATTATAATGAAGAAATAATAAATCAAATGATTATGGTAGTTCAAAGTTGTACAATAGTTTGATATGCGCTTTATTCTGCGAGTAATATAGATAATCCTAATATGATATTTACAACTGTATTTGTAATATATGGTATTTTTAGACACAATTATATTATTAATACCAGTGATGAAGGAAAACCAACAGATGTGGTATTAAGTGATACTAGTTTAAAAATAGATGTTTTGTTATGGGTAGTAACATGAATTATTATATTATTATTCTAGTATATAATTTTCATGATAAATAATATAAGGGGAAATAAATTTAATGTAATTAAAGTTATTGATAGAAGAGTTTATAATAAATTATGGACTCATAAGTATTTTTATAATAGTAGCCCTTGAATATGCAAATGCTCCCTTACCTAGTGAGATAGTATTACCGTTTGTAGGAATACTAGCATTTAAATTTGATATGAATATATTTTTAGTTATACTAGTATCAATAATCGGTGGAGTATTTGGATCAGTATTAAATTATTATTTAGGATACAAATTAGGGCAACCACTATTATCATTTATAAAAAATAAATATCCAAAAACTAAAAAATCTATAAAAGCATCGTATAGATGGTTAGCAAAATATGAAAAAATATCTGTTATGTTATCAAGATTAGTTCCATTAGCTAGAACTTTTATATCTATAGTAGCAGGTGTTACTAGAATGAATGTATGGCAGTTTACATTGTATTCTGCAATTGGAATATCTGTATGGAATATAGTTCTTATATTAGTTGGCTATTTTATAGGAGATAATATGGATTTAATTGTTAATATAATGAATAAGTACTCTCTAGTAGTAGGAATAATAGGTATTTTAGTAATAGGTTTTTATTGGATAACATTAAAAAATAGAAAAGAAAAAGATAGTGATAAATATATAAATCAAGAAGTATAATCATATCCTTTTACTTGCATATTATATTTGTTTCTATATTTTGTATGGTAAATAATATTAAAGTAATAGCAGAAGGTGTTTAAAATAAAGAGTAAGTAGATATTTTAAAGAATATAGATAATGATAATGTATTTAGATAATGATATTTTTATGCTCAGCCTCAGAGTAAAGGAAATATAAAATTAATAATATGTATAAAAAATATAATAGATAGTAGTAAAAGGGTGGTTTGTAAAAGCCATCCTTTTTTAGATAAACAATGTAAAAAAAATAGAACGAGCACAAAGGCAAGAAAAATACTAAAACATACAAAAAAATACAAAAAATACAAATAATATCAAAAAAGTGTTGAAATTTTGTAGAAAAGCATATATAAATATATAAATAAAATAATTTTAAAATTAAATTAAATTAAATAAAAATATTTGAATGATAGAATAATTTTGAATTGAGATTAATAAAATGTTATTTAACTAAAAATTTAAAATAGGAAATAGTATTAAATTTAAAAATGCAAGGAACTTAATTATAAAGTAGTATTTGAAACTTAGAGGGGAGAACTGAATGTGATAAAAAATAAGTTTTATAAAATCTTAATAGTAAATATATTACTTGTAATAGTTGCATTAAATTGCAGTATTTTATATGCCAATGAAAAAGATATAACCATAAAGTTAGGGGTATATAATTATGAACCATATTTTTATATTAAAGATGGAGAAGTTAAAGGGTATTATAAAGATATTTTAGATAAGATTATTCATGATGTTAATAAAAATAGTACTAGTAATAAAAAGATAAAGGTTGAATATGTAAAAGGAAAGGTATCTTCATTAATCAAAGATTTAGAAGAAGGTAAAATAGACATTATGATGGACCTTCAGTATACAAAGGAAAGAAAAGATAAGTTTATTTATTCTAAAAATTATATTGGAGTAGAGAGAATATCAATTTACACTTATAAAGATTCTGAACCTGAAGATATAAAATATCTAGACAAAAAAAAGGTTGCTTTTATAAAAGAAGAATATGGATCACAATGGTTATTAGATTGTTTACAATCATATAATATAAATCCTATACCTATATGGGTAAATGATTATAAAGAAGCATTACAAAAGTTAGATGACAAATCTGTAGTGGCAACAATTTCCCCATCAGACGAAAATAAACTTGATAGATACAACGAAATTCAGCAGTTTTTATCAGGTCCTGTATATATAGCAGCATCAAAGGATAATAGATGGATTATAGATAAAATTGATAACACTATAGACAATTATACTAAAGAAGAGAAAGAGGAATTAGAAAAGATATATTTTAAATACTTTCACAATAAAATTGCAAAGAAAGAAGTTTTATTATATATAATATCCTCAATATTTATATTATTTATATTAATAAAATATATAATACCAGCTAAAAAGAAAAATAATCTAAGAAAAAAAATAAAAGATGACTTAATAAAAGATAGATATACAGTTTATTATCAACCAATAGTTAATCCTAAAAATGATAAAATTGTAGGATTTGAAGCTTTAATTAGATATATAAATCCTGAAGGCAAAATAGTACCACCACATTTATTTATAAATGATATTGAAAATAGTAATATGACTGAGGAGTTATCAATATGGGTGTTTAAAACCATATTAAGAGATTATGAGTGGTTTAAATTAAACACAAATCTAAAGGATGAAAAGTTCTATATTTCTATGAACATATCTTTTAATGAGATAAAAAGCAAAAAATTCTTACAAACAGTCAATTTTATAATTGAAATGGATGAGAGTTTTGAGAGTAAAAAGATTGTATTTGAAGTTGTTGAAAATATAGAATCAGAGAATTTAAAAGAAATAAAAAAAGGTATGGAGTTTTTACAAACTAAAAATATAAAAATAGCTTCAGATGATTTTGGCATTAAATATTCAAATCTAGATATATTATCCAAATTTAATTTTGACATGGTAAAAATAGATAAATATTTTATAGATGAGATTAAAAATAACGAATTTAATCATGAGGTTATAATGTTTTTAAGTAAGATATGCAAGCAATATAACAAAAGTATAGTATTAGAAGGTGTTGAAGATAAAGAACAAGTAGACATTATAAAAAACATAGACTACGATAATATATTTATACAAGGATATTTTTATGCAAAGCCTCAGAGAAAAGAGGATATAGATTTGATTAAAATAAGGAAATAACAAAAAGTTAATAAAACAACAATATAAAGCGAAAAGGAGCAGACATTGTCTGCTCCTTTTCAGTGTGAGAAATACTTGAAAAAAGAGATGTTTTAAATTTTTCAAGTATTTACATTATATACCACCTAAACATATATGTCTATATAAAAACTAAAATATATAATATAAAAATTATTAAAAAATAAAATGAGGTATGTAATTAATAGTTTTTACTTATATTAAGTAATTTTGGGATATATGGTATAATAAGGTTATAAATTAAAAAAACTAGTGATAAAAATGTATGTAACTAGACGAATTCTATTGAATATTAGGGGAGGCAGTAAAAATATATGTCAATTTTAGATAGATTAGTCAGTAAAGCTGATGAAAATGAAATAAAATCATTAAATAAAATTATAGATCAAATCGATAGCCTTGAAGAAAGTATGATAGGCTTAAGTGATGAACAATTAAAGGGAAAAACTAAAGAATTCAAGGAAAGGTTAAAATTAGGCGAAACATTAGATGATATATTAGTAGAAGCTTTTGCAGTATGTCGCGAGGCATCAAAGAGAGTTTTAGGTATGCGTCAATATAGAGTTCAGCTAATAGGTGGTATAGTTCTTCACCAGGGTAAAATAGCTGAGATGAGAACAGGAGAAGGTAAGACATTAGTTGCAGTAGCACCAGTATATTTAAATGCTCTAGAAGGCAAAGGGGTACATGTAATTACTGTAAATGATTATCTTGCTAAGCGTGATAAAGAAATCATGCAACCTGTGTATGAGTTTTTAGGTATGAGTGTAGGGGTTATACTTGCAAACCAAGATCCATCTGAAAGAAAAGCACAGTATAATTGTGATATAACATATGGTACTAACAATGAGTATGGATTTGATTATCTAAGAGATAATATGGTAACTAATAATGAAGAAAAAGTACAAAGAGAATTAAACTTTACTATTATAGATGAGGTGGATTCTATACTTATAGATGAAGCTAGAACACCGCTTATAATATCTGGTACTGGAGATGAAAGTAATAAGCTATACGAATTAGCAAATGCTTTTGTTAAGACCTTAATAGAAGAAGATTATGAGATAGAAGAAAAAGATAACACTATATCACTTAGTGATAGTGGTATGACTAAGGCTGAGAAATTCTTTGGTATAGAAAACTTAACTAACATAGAAAATATAGAAATATATCATCATATTAACCAAGCACTAAGAGCTCATAAGTTAATGGATAAAGATGTTGATTATGTAGTTAGAGATAATGAAATAATGATAGTTGATGAGTTTACTGGAAGAATAATGGATGGAAGAAGATATTCAGAAGGACTTCACCAAGCTATAGAAGCTAAAGAAGGTGTTGAGATAAAAAGAGAATCAAAAACACTAGCAACAGTAACATTCCAAAACTTCTTTAGAATGTATAAAAAACTTTCAGGTATGACTGGTACTGCAAAAACAGAAGAAGGTGAGTTTGAATCAACATACAATATGAATGTTGTTACAATACCTACAAACAAACCAATTCTTAGAGCTGATTTAAATGATTTAGTATTTAAGACAGAAGAAGACAAATATAATGCAGTAGTTAATGAAATAGAAAGAATACATAAAACTGGACAACCTGTATTAGTTGGTACTGTTTCTATAGATAAATCAGAATATTTATCTTCTTTACTTAAGAAAAAAGGTATAAAGCATGAAGTATTAAATGCTAAAAATCATGAAAAAGAAGCTGAGATAGTTAAAAATGCAGGGAAATTAAATGCAGTTACAATAGCTACAAACATGGCAGGTCGTGGTACAGATATATCTTTAGGAGCAGAAGATAAAGAAGAAGAAGTTAAGGTTAAAGAACTTGGAGGTCTTTATGTAATAGGTACAGAAAGACATGAAACAAGAAGAATAGATAATCAGCTAAGAGGACGTTCTGGTCGTCAAGGAGACCCAGGTACTTCAAGATTCTTTGTTAGTTTAGAAGATGAAGTTATAAAACTATACGGTGGAAGAAGTATAGAAAAAATAGCTAAAAAAATTACTCCAAATAAAGATGGCTCATTAGAAGGAAAGAGCTTATCTAAAGCAGTAGAAAGAGCTCAAAGAGGAATAGAAGGTAAAAACTTTGAAATAAGAAAAAACGTAATAAAATACGATGATGTTATAAATGAGCAAAGAAAAGTAATATATTCTGAAAGAAACAAAGTCCTAGATAAAGATGATTTAAGCGAATCAATACAAAATATGGTAAAAGATATAATAGAAGAAACTGCACAAAGATATTTAAGACATCAAAAGGATTACTATGGATTCTTAAATAGTCTAAATGCTAGTTTTATGCCAAAAGAATCTTTAATAATACCTGGTATGGACAAAATGACAGTTGAAGAAACAATTGATTACACTTATGATTTATCTAAGAGAGTGTATGACCTAAAGAAAATAATGATAGGGCCAGATAAGCTTAAAGAATTAGAAAGAAAAGTATTATTAGAAGTCGTGGATACTAACTGGATAGATCACATAGATACAATGGATCAGTTAAGACAAGTTATAGGGCTTTCGGCTATTGGTCAAAAAGACCCAGTTAAAGAATACACTATTCAAGGTTATGAAATGTTTGAAGATTTAAATAGAACAATAAGAATTGAAACTGTAAAATATTTATATAAATTTAACTAATTTGCTAATTCCCCTAAGATATAATTTTTTATATATTAGGGGAATTTTATTTTTATATTATAAAAGTAAAGAGGTCATAGACTAAGTCTATGACCTCTTTTATGTGAGAAATACGGAAAAAAGAGATGTTAGAAATTTCTTTCTTCCTAAGACAATTATACTATAACTTATTTTAAAAGTCGAGTGAATAAGTAAATATTTATGTTAGTTAATTACAAAAATGTAACAAAATATCATTAAATAAATTACTTAAATAAATCGAGAAAATAAATTAATTTATTAATTATCCTACTTTTATTAATATAAAAATATAATTATAAAATTTATAAATATACGATAAATTAGAAAAAAAATTGAACAAATTTGAAAGTTTGATAAGTTAGTAAAAGTGTGTAAAAAATTGTAAATTTCAACGTTGTTATGATATAATGTTACATATTGAGTAAAATTTGGAGAATTTTTGCTTTACAAAATTTGGAGAGAATATTAATTAAGTAAATTTGGAGGAATATTAATGAAGAAGAGAAGAAAGATGTTGTCAACAGGAATAATGGCAACTATGTTAGCTGTGCCAACAATGGCTTTTGCTAACGAAACTAATGTTAACAGTTCAGATATAAATATAAACTTAGAAAAAAGAAGTGTTATATATGGAGACACTTCAAAAATAAGCATATCTTTTAAAGAAGACTTAAAAGCAAATAGCATAACTTTAAATTATTTATGTTATGACCAAACTTTAAGTACAACATTAAATTACAATCCACAAACTAAATCTTATGAGGGAACTATAAATTTCAATATAGACCCAGAATATTTAAATGTTTGGCAAATTGAAAATATAGTAGTAAATAGTGATGAAAATGCACAAACTTTAGATAAGTCTAAATTAAAAGAAATGGGATTAAACTTAGACGATTACAAAATAACTCAAGAATATATAGTATCAGATTTACCTAGCATGGCAAACTATATACAAAGAACTTCATCACCTGTTAAAAAGCTTGTAGGAAGCGATAATTTTGAAACAGCGGCTAAGATAAGTCAAGAAGGATGGAAAAATGGAAGCAACAAGTTAGTTGTAATAAATGGAGATAAAGTAGCTGATGGTATAACTGCAACACCACTTGCTGCAGTACACAATGCACCAATATTAACAGTTGGCCAAAATAATATACCAGATGTTATAAAAAATGAAATAAAGCGTTTAAATCCAAGTGAAATAATAATAGTAGGTGGAACAAATACTATAACAACATCAGTACAAAATCAATTAGCAGGAATAAACAATGCTAGAATTAGTCGTATTGGTGGAGTAGATAGACACGATACATCTTTAAAAATAGCACAAGCTATGGATAATCAATATGATGTTCAAACAGTCTATTTAGCAGAAGGATTTAAAGGAGATATAGATGCTGTATCTATAGCAACAAAAGCAGGTCAAGATAAGCAACCAGTAATATTAACAGAAAAATACAAAGTTCCAACTGCTACTTATAACTGGTTAAAAAATGAAGGATTAAAAAATGCTTATTTTATAGGTGGACCAGAAACATTAGATACTAAGGTTATAGACCAAATAGCAGATATAACTAATGTAGCTAGTGGACAAAGTGTATATAAAAATAGAGTATATGGTGCAGATAGAAATGAAACTAACGCAAAAGTTATATCAAAATTCTATCCACAAGCAAATTTAAATGCTATGTTAGTAGCAAGATCTGATAAGCTTACAGATGCATTAGTAGCAGGACCACTTGGAGTAAAATTAGGTTCACCAGTACTTATAACTCCACAAACATATTTATCAAAATACCATGAAGCAAACTTAGATGCTAAAAATGCAGATATGGTTTATCAAATAGGTGATGGAATGAGACAAAGCGTTATAGATGATATAGCTTATAGATTATCACCTCATAATGCTGGTAGTAAAACTGTAGTTGTTGACCCAGGTCACGGTGGATCTGACCCAGGAACTAGTAATTTAGAAAAAGATTATACGTTAGATACATCATTATCAACAACAGAATACCTAAGATCAAAAAATGTTAATGTAGTTCTAACAAGAGATACTGATAAATATATAACTCTAGCAGAAAGATCTAGCATATCAAATGCAATGGGTGCAGATTTATTTGTAAGTGTTCATTTTAACTCTTTTAATGGACAAGCAAGTGGTTCAGAAGTTTACTACAAATATAAAGACAGAAATGGTGGAACTAGTAAAACACTAGCTACTAATATATTAAATAGTATACTAAGCAAGTTTGACTTTAAAAACAGAGGAGTAAAAACTAGAACAACTGATAGTGGTCAAGATTACTATTCTGTAATAAGAAGAACTGATGCACCAGCTGTAATAGTTGAAAGTGCATTCTTAGATAACTCTAGTGATTTATCTAAATTAAATACATTAGAAAAAAGAAAGACTTTAGGTGTTCAAATAGGTAAAGGAATAGAACAAACTTTAAAGTAAAAATTTAGTCGAAAAATTTAAGAAAATAAGCAAAAGTATTGAAATATCAAGAATAATTTGAACTAATAAGCATTTATTTTATTGATTAACTACAAAATATTGAGTATAATATAAAAATGAGTCGAATTATATTTTATGCAAAATAACAATATATGGAGGCATAATATATGGATGATTATACTAGTGAGGGAAATGAAATGAATGTAACTACTTATAATAGTGAAAAAGAGCAATTATTCAACGATATCGATTACAGCTTAGTTAAAGGTTCAGTATTATTTAGCGTATATCAAAGAAGTTTAGATATAGTACTATCTTTAATTGGATTACTAGTAGGTGTGCCTATAATGATCATATTTGGTATCCTTATAAAGTTAGAAGATAAAGGGCCAATGACTTATAAGCAAGAAAGAATGGGCAAAGGTGGTAAGAGATTTTATATATATAAATTAAGATCTATGAGAACTGATGCTGAAAAATTTGGTGCTAAGTGGGCGGAAAAAGATGACCCAAGAATCACTAAAGTTGGACGTTTCATCAGAAAAACTAGAATTGATGAAATACCTCAACTATTTAACATACTTAAAGGTGATATGAGTATAATAGGTCCAAGACCTGAAAGACCGTCTTTTACTATTGAGTTTAATGAATACATTCCTGGATTTATAAATAGATTAGCGATAAAACCTGGTCTTACAGGATGGGCTCAAGTAAATGGTGGTTACGATATTACTCCAGAAGAAAAGTTGGTAGAAGATTTATACTATATAAGAAATAGAAGCATACTACTAGATATGAAAATACTTCTTAAAACTGTTAAGGTCGTACTAACAGGTGATGGAGCTAGATAATTTAAAACTTAGATTATTAACCTAAAAAGCTCTTTTTTAAAGAGCTTTTTTTAAATTATAAAAAAGATAGGAGGTTAACATGATAAAGAAAAAAATTCTAACTTTATTGGTAGGCTTTATGTTTGCTACTACATATATAGATGTATATGCAGACTCTAATTATAAAAAGACACTTATAAATGGAGATAACAAGCAAATATCTATGGAGCTTAATAAAAGTTATTTTAAAAAAGCTGATGAAGCAATAATTATAAATGAAAACGCAGGAGTAGATGCTATAAGTGCAACTCCATTAGCATACTTAAAAGATGCGCCTATTATAGCTGTAGATGGAAAAAAAATTAGTAATGATATACTTAATTATATTAAAGAATTAGAAGTTAAAGACGTAACTATAATCGGAGGCGTTAAAAATGTTTCAAAATCTGCTGAAAAACAATTACATGATATGGGAATAAATATTAATAGAATTCATGGAGAAAACAGATATGAAACCTCTCAAAGTATAGCTGAAGAAATGGGAAAAGAAAAAGATATATCAAATGTTGTAGTTATAAGCAATACTGCAGGTCTTGAAAATGCCATAGCAATATCTAATTTTGCTTGTAAAAAGAATGCTCCAATAATTTGGGCAGATGATAACTCTTTTAGAGATACTTCAGATTTTGTTGAAGAGCAAGAATATGATAATGTTTATGCAGTTGGAAATTCAGCTAGATTTACTTATGCAAGTAAAAATGAAATGAACAATGTTAAAATAATAAAAGAAATGAGTAGATATGAAACCAACATAGATACTATAAAAGAAAATAATAAAAATTTAGATACGATTTATACAGTTAATATTGATTATGGGAACCGTGCAGATATAAGTAAATATGTATCATTACCAGTAGTGGCAGCAAAGGAAGATATACCTATATTAGTTTGTAACGATAACTTTACATACCCTCAAGAAGAATTTATTAAAAAAAATGTAGATAAAGTAATAGAGGTTGGAGAAGCAGTAGAACCTTATAGTATTATCGATACATTAAAAAATAAATCGTTTATAAGAGTTTATATAATAATTTTAGCTATGATAGCAATTCTTATAAGAGGAGTTAAAGCCTAGTATATATACAAGTAAGGAGATTTAAAAATGTCAAAAACAGCTAAGGCAACTTTATGGATTATGATAGGTACTATGCTTTCTAAAATATTAGGATTTTTTAGAGAGATTGTACTAGCTAATTTCTATGGTACGAGTGCACATACTGATGTATTTTTAGTAACACTAAATATACCAGGTCTTATAATAGCAGTAATAGGATCGGCTATTGCAACTATGTATATACCAGTATATATTTCAACCAAAGAAAAACATGGTGAAGAAGAAGCTCTAAAGTTTACCAATAATATGTTAAATATTTGTTGTGTAATCGCAATTATAATAGCCATATTAGGATTATTATTTACAAAAGAGTTTATAGATGTACTTGCAGGTGGATTTACTGGTGCAAAATTTGATACAGCAGTCAAATTTACTAGAATAATGATGCCAGGAGTTATTTTCTTAAGTGCTAGTAAATTACTTAGCTCATATTTACAAGCTAATGATAAGTTTACAGTACCAGCGTTAATAGGTATACCTTATAATCTTATAATTATATTAGCAATAGTAGTAAGTACATTTACTGATTTTAAATTCTTAGCAATAGGTGCACTATTAGCAATGGCAAGTCAAATGATATTCCAAATACCTTTTGCATTTAAAAGTTCATATAGGTATAAACCATATTTCAATTTAAAAGAAGAAAATATAAAAGAACTATCTGCATTAGTATTACCTATGCTTATAGGAGTTGCAATAGGTCAATTAAACATAGCAGTAGATAGAGCATTAGCTACTACATTAGGAGACGGACCATTATCTGCTTTAAACTTTGCATCAAGATTAAATGACTTTGTAATGGCGTTATTTGTTGCCTCAATTATAACTGTTATATACCCAAAACTTTCTAGATTATCTAATGGAAATAATAAAGAAGGTTTTGTAAGCACTATTGTAAAAACTTCAAATTGTATAACATTAATTGTACTTCCAATATCAGTTGGAGCAATAGTACTTGCAGAACCAATAGTAAGGATACTTTTCCAAAGAGGAGCATTTGATGCAACATCAACACATATGACTTCTATTGCACTAAAATTATATTCATTAGGATTAATAGCAGTAGCAATTAGAGATGTACTTATAAGAGCATTTTATTCTTTAGCGGATACGAAAACACCAATGATAAATGGTAGTATAGCCTTACTAATAAATATAGTACTTAACTTTATACTTATAAAGTTCTTAGGATACGCAGGACTAGCACTATCAACAAGTATTGCATCCATAGTAACAGTACTACTTTTATTTAGATCTCTAAAGAAAAAGCAAGGATATTTTGGAGGAGATAAGATAGCAAAAACAGGTATAAAGAGCTTAATAGCTTCTATAATTATGGGTGGAATAACTATAGTCTCATATAAGTACCTATATGCATTTATAGGAACTAGTAAAATAGAAGAAATAATAGCAGTTGCCTTATCTGTTTTAATAGGAGCAATAGTTTATGCAGCATTAATAGTACTATTTAAAGTAGATGAAGTTAAATTAGTATTTGATATAATAAAGAAGACTATAAAAAGATAAAAGGTAGTCGTAAATAACATATAAGAAGATGGACATAAAGAGAGGTCAGTATTATGGACTACAAATTAGCATATAAAAACTGGATAAATTGTTCTTACTTTGATGAAGAAACAAAAAATGAGTTAAGAGCAATAGAAAATGATGAAAAAGAAATACAAGAAAGATTTTATAAAAACTTGGAATTTGGAACTGGTGGACTAAGAGGTATAATAGGTGCTGGTACAAATAGAATAAACATATATACAATAAGAAGAGCTACTCTAGGAGTTGCTAATTATATACTAAAAAATATGGGAGAAGAAGGTGCTAAAAAAGGAGTAGTAATAGCTCATGATAGTAGATTTATGTCTAGAGAATTTACATTAGAAGCAGCTAAAACTTTAGCAGCTTGTAATATAAAAACATATATATTTGATGAGTTAAGACCGACTCCAGAACTTTCTTTTGCAGTAAGATATTTAAACTGTTCAATTGGAATAGTAATAACAGCTAGCCACAATCCAAAAGAATACAACGGTTATAAGGTGTATGGTCCAGATGGTGGACAAGTTTGTATAGATATGGCAAATGATATAATAGCTGAAGTTAATAAAATAGAAGATTATAGCACTATAAAAGCTATGGATTTTGATAAAGCTGTAAATGAAAAATTAATAGTAGAACTAAATGGTGATGTAGATACTGCTTTTATAGATGCAGTTAAAAAGCAAGTTTTAAGACAAGACATAATAAATGAATATGGAAAAGATTTAAAAGTAATATTTACACCAATACACGGTACAGGAAACAAACCAGTAAGAAGAGCTTTAAAAGAAGTTGGTTTTGAAAATGTTAAAGTAGTAAAGGAACAAGAAAAGCCAGATTCTAATTTCTCTACAGTAACATATCCAAATCCAGAAGAAAAATCAGTATTTAATATAGCAATAGAAATGGCTAAAAAAGATGGTGCTGATTTAATACTTGGGACAGACCCAGACTGCGATAGAGTTGGTGTAGTAGTTAAAGATACCAATGGAGAGTATTTTGTATTAAATGGTAACCAAACAGGTTCATTATTAGTTAGGTATATAATTGAAAGTTTAGTTGATAAAAACAAATTACCATCTAATCCAACAATAATAAAAACAATAGTAACATCAGAACTTGGAGCAGAAATAGCTAAGCATTACAATGTTGATTGTTTAAATACATTAACAGGATTCAAATTCATAGGAGAAAAAATGAGTGAATTTGAACAAACTAATGAAAAGACGTTCATAATGGGATATGAAGAAAGTTATGGATACTTAATAGGAACTCATGCAAGAGATAAAGATGCGGTTGTAGCGTCTCTTATGATATGTGAAATGGCAGCTTATTATAAGTCAAAGGAAATGAGTTTATATGAAGCTTTAATAGATACATACGAAAAGTTTGGATACTATAAAGAAGCTTTAAAATCCCTAACTTTAAAAGGCATAGAAGGTATAGAGAAGATTAAAGAAATAATAAACTATTTCAGAACTAGCAATATAAAAGAAATAGCTAATATAAAGATAGACAAAATTCTAGATTACAAAGAAGGTATAGATGATTTACCAAAAGCTGATGTACTTAAGTTTATATTAGAAGATAAAACATGGATAGCAGTAAGACCATCAGGAACAGAGCCTAAAATTAAGTTCTATGTTGGAGTAAATTCAGATAGCCATAAAAAATCAGATAAGAAAATTGAAGATATAATGAATGCTATAAGCACATTAGTGGAATCGATATAATTTAATAAAATAAAAACTTAAAATGTTAGGGATTAATCTCTAACATTTTAAGTGTATAAAAGGAGTGATAGAATTGATACCAAAGAAAATCCATTATGTTTGGATAGGTGGACCTAAAGGAAACATAGAGAATATATGTATAAATTCTTGGAGAGAAAAAATGCCAGACTATGAAATAGTAGAATGGAATGAGCATAATGTTGATATAGAAAAAGCCATAAAAGGGAAAAAATTCTTAGAAATATGTTATGAAAAGAAATTATGGGCTTTTATATCAGATTATTTAAGAATAAAGGCTCTTTATGAACAAGGAGGTCTTTATATGGATACTGATATGCAAGTATTAAAAGATATAACGCCTTTACTTGAAAAGAGTGATATATTACTTGGGTATGAGTGCGAAAAATATATAAATGGAGCAATAATAGGTTCTACAAAAGGACACAAGTTCTTAAAAGAATTGCTTGATTTCTATGAAGAAGATATTATGAATGTAGATTTTTATACAATTCCTAGAATAATAACTTACATATTAGAGAATAAATATGAAAAAATAGATAGAAATAAATTTAGTGATAATATAGCAGTATACAATGAAGAATTTTTCTATCCATTTAGTTATAAAGAAGATTTTTATTATGACTGTATAACAGAAAATACTTATAGTATACATTGGTGGGGAAAAAGTTGGGCTAAGAAAAGAAGTTACTTCTTAGAGAGTAAACACTTAAAAGGAGTAGACAAACTTGTTAAGTGTGCAAAAATATTTGCAAGTAATACTTTACTAAGTATTAAAAGGAGAAGATAATTATGCTTGAAAGATTAGAGAAATTTCATATAAAGGAGATATTATTTACTTTAGCTTTAATAGCTATAATATCTAGAAAATATATAATGACATTTGCAAATAGAGTAGTAAATACAGGTCCATTAGGTTCACTTTTATTTTATGGTTCTATGGCTATACTAGGGCTTATGTTTTTTATGGATTTTAAGAAAAATATAACAGAAATAATCTTAGTGCTAATATCATCAGTAATATATGTATTTAATGGAGAAGGAGCTATATTGGTGCTAGTGCTTCTAGCAATAGCTGGAAAGAAAATATGTGATAAATATATAGCTAAGAATTATTTAATTATATCGACTATATTATTGATAATTACTCTTATTGTATTTAATGCATTTCCATGGCTACAAACTAATAGTGAAGTTCACTATAAATATATAAAGTTTTTAAATATATTCATACCTAGATTAGATTTTGGTCTTGGAAATCCTAACTTCTTATACTTATTTATGGTTCCAATATACGTGGCATATATATTTTTAAGATTTAAAAATTATAATAATATTGATAGAATAATTATGTTTGGTTCTATACTTTTTATATACTCTATAACTTATAGTAGAACAGGATGCTACTCATTATTAGGAGGGCTAATATTTGTTGAGATAATGAAAAGAATTGATATACAAAACAATAAGATATTATCAAATCTTTTTAAGGTTACTCCAATTTTATTAACTATTATAAGTGTAGCAATAGGTACTATACTTACAGACAATGTTTTATTAAATAAATTATTATCAAGTAGACCAAAACTTTGGAATGTATATTTACATCAACAAGGTAATTTCTTAAGTTTATTTGGTAATAAATATAGCAAAACTACCATAGCATTAAATGCTCTAGATAGTTCATATGTGTATATATTATGTACACTTGGAGTTATAGGATGTGCATTTTTAATGTTTTTATTATATCATGGTATAGACAGTTTTATAAAAAAATCTAAAAAAGAGTACTTAGTAGTAGTATTTATATTCTTAATGTATGGATTTACAGAAAATATGCTTGTAAACTCAGCATTTAGTTTTGGGATAGTGCTTTTAGTAAAGGAACTTATATTAGAAGACAAATTTAGATTTATATTTGACAAAATAAGGAGATAGGAGAATTTAATATGCTAGTATCATTAATAATGCCAACTTTAAATAGATATGATGAAATATATTTATTAATGGATAGTTTAAAAAGACAAACTTATAAAAATTTTGAATTGATAGTAATAGACCAAAATAAAAATGATAAAGTTAAAGAAATAATAGATAACTATGTTAATGACATGGATATAAAATACGTAAAAAGTGATAAGCCAGGATTAAGCTTAAATAGAAATATAGGTATTGATATGGCTAAGGGTCAAGTAATAGGATTTCCAGATGATGACTGTGCCTATGAAGATGACACTTTAGAAACAGTAGTAAACTTTTTCAAAGAAAACGAAGACTATAGATTATTTAGTTGCAAAACTATGGACTTTAATAAAGTTGATTATTTTAAAAAGATGTATGATGGTGAGTGTGAAATAACAACTACTAATATAATGGATACATTAACATCTATAACATTTTTCATAAACTTTAAAAATGATAAGTATACTAAATTTGATGAAAAGCTAGGTGTAGGTGGGATATTTGGTTCAGGAGAAGAAATAGACTATGTACTAGATCTAATGAACAAAGGATATAAAGGAAGATATTTTGGTGAGAAGATAATATTCCACCCAGCAAAAAAGCATTCTAAATCTAAGGAAAAATACCAAAGAGACTTTAACTATGGTAGAGGATTTGGAGCACTTTGTAAAAAGGAAATAGTTTATAGAAAAAACTATAAATTTATAAAAGTAATGGGATATAAAATAATAAGAAATATTGGTGGTATCATATTAAATAAAGATAGAGACTATCATGATGCTACTATAAAGGGCAGAATAGAAGGATTTAGACAATACAAATTGTAAAAATACGATGAGGTAAATTTATGAACAAAATAAAGATACTAATGAACATGGTTGTGGCTGCAGCAATATACCCATTTAAAAAATCTAATTTCAAAGGAAAAAATATTTGGTTAATTGGTGGACATGCAGGTGATATATATGATGATAACTCAAAGTTTTTATATGAATATATACTAAAAAATCATAAAGAAATAGATATTTATTGGGTGATAGATGAAAGTAGTAAGGTAAAGAATAAAATACCAGGCAAAAAGCTTATAAAAGGAAGCGTAGAAAATTATTTATATTATTACAATGCACAAGCAATAATATTCTCGCATGCACCATCAGCAGATATAGCACCATATAACTTTGCAGTACCTGTGCTAAATAGATTCCACAAAAAAACATTTAAAGTGTTTTTAAATCATGGAGCTATAAGCTTTAAAAAGAGAAAGCCTATGAATGCAAAGCTTAAAAAATTAATAGATGAATTAATGAAAAGCTACAATATGGCAACAGCAATATCTGATTTTGAAAGAAACATAATGGTAAATGAGTGGATGATGGATGATGAAGCTGTTTGTGTTTTAGGTAGCGCAAGACAGGACAACCTTCCACTAAATAAAGAAGCTAAAAGTAAAGACATATTGTATATGCCAACTTGGAGAGATTGGATAAAATTTGGTGAAGGTAAATTTACTGACACAGAATATTTTAAAAATATAATGATGTTTTTAAATGATGAAAGATTAAACAATGTGCTTGATGAAAAAAATGTAAATATTAAGTTTTATATGCACCATTTAATGCACGAATTTATAGATGATGTAAAATCCAATATAACAGGTAAAAGAATAGTATTTTTAGATAAAGATGTAACAGTAGCAGATGAAATAACATCTTCAATAGCTAATATAACAGATTATTCTGGAGTGGCGATGGACTTTTTATATATGAATAGACCGATACTTTTCTACCAATTTGACGTAGATAAGTATAAAAAAGAGGTAGATTCATATATAGATCTAGATAATGAAATGTTTGGATACCTAGCATACAATAAGGACCAAGCAGTTGATGAATTAATAAAATTAATAGAAAGCAATTTTGAAGTTAAAAAAGACCAAGAAGATGCTAGAAATAAATTCTTTGCATATAATGATAATCAAAATTGTGAAAGAATTTATAACTGTATAATAAAGAAATTAAACAAATAATATAAAAGTATGAGGAAGACGATATGAAAAAAAGTTTAGTATCTATAATTACTCCCATGTACAATTCAGGAAAGTTTATAAAATATACAATAGAATCTGTTTTAAATCAAACTTATGATTATTGGGAAATGCTAATAATAGATGATTGTTCGACTGACAATGGTCCAGAGATTGTAAAACAATATATGGAAAAAGACTCAAGAATAAAATATATAAGAGTAGAAACTAACCAAGGAGTTTCTAATGCAAGAAATATAGGATTAAGTCAAATGCAAGGACAATTTATAGCATTTTTAGATAGTGATGACATATGGGAAAAAAATAAATTAGAAAAGCAAATATCATTTATGAAGAAAAATAATTGTGTAATATCTTTTACATCTTACGAACTTATAAATGAAGAAAATAAAAAACTAGATAAGGTTGTTAGAGTACCAAAAAGTGTAGATTACAAAACCCTACTAAAAGGAAATATACTAGGTTGTTTGACAGTTGTAATAGACAGATCAAAATTAGACTTTAAGATAAAAATGAGTGGTGCTAAACATGAAGATTATGTACTATGGTTATCTATACTTAAAAAAGGATATTTAGCTTACGGAATAGATGAAGTTTTAGCACAATACAGAAAATCAGCAACATCTCTTAGTGGAAATAAAGTAAAATCAGCAATGTGGACTTGGAACATATACAGAAATATAGAAAAAATACCACTACATAAATCTATATACTACTTTATAAACTACGGAATAAATGGGATAAAAAAAAGTTAGGAAGGACATAAGATAAATGTATAAATATAAATTTACTATTTTTACACCAACTTATAATAGAGGGTATATATTAGCTAACCTTTATGAAGACTTAAAAAAGCAAACATATAAAGACTTCGAATGGCTAATAGTAGATGATGGTAGTACAGACAACACTAAAGAATTAGTTGAAGAATTTAAAAATGAAGGAATATTAAATATAAGATATATAAAGAAAGAAAATGGTGGAAAGCATACAGCTATAAATACAGGGGTAAGAGAAGCTAACGGAGAGTTTTTCTTTATAGTAGATAGTGATGATGGATTAATGCCTGATTCTATGGAATTAGTAGAAAAAGAATGGGAAAAGTTAGATAACAAGGAAGAGTTTTGTGGTGTAGTAGGTCTTTGCGCTAGAAAAGAAGACGGACAAACTCTAGGTACTGAGATTCCAAAAGAGCATAAAATAAGTCATTTTGCTCAGTTATATTATAAATTTGGAGTAAAGGGAGATAAAACTATAGTATTTGTAACTGATATATTAAAGAAGTATCCATTTCCTGAAAGAGAAGGAATTAAATTCCTGCCAGAAAGTGTTGTATGGTATGAAATTTCTAAATATTATAAGGTAACATGTATAAACAAACACATGATAATAAGAGAATATTTAGAAGATGGATTAACTAAAAATATCCTTAAAAAAAGCGCCTTAAAAGGAAGAGCTTTAGAGTATTTATATTTAACAAATCAAAATACTTATCCAATAAAAGATTTTCCATACATGTGGATTAAGAATTATATAAACTTAGCTAGATATTCATTATTATCAGATAGCAAGTATTTTAAAGAAATAAATAAAATAGGGGATAAAATAATGTATATACTATGCTTCCCTTTAGGTTATTACAAATATTTAAAGCAAAGAAAATTTGTAAAGGAGTAACTTATTAATAGCAAATAAGATTGCTACTAGATAAGGAGAGTATAAAATATGAACGAACCATTAGTATCGATAATAACTCCTGTATATAATGCAGAAAGATTTCTAGGTGATACAATAAAATCGATACAAAACCAAACATATAAGAATTGGGAACTTGTATTAGTTGATGATTGTTCAAAAGATAAATCTTCTGATATGATAAAAGAATTTCAAGCTAATGATGACAGAATAAGATATATAAAGCTTGAGAAAAACTCAGGAGCATCTGTATCGAGAAATACAGGAATAAAAAATGCAAAAGGAAGATTTATTGCATTTGTAGATAGTGATGATATATGGCAACCAGAAAAGTTAAAAATACAAATAGAATATATGCTAGAAAATAAATTAGGGTTTACATTTACATCATATAGATATATGAAAGAAGACGGGAGATTAACAAAAAAGGTTGCAAAGGCACCTAAAAAAATAAACTACAAAGGACTATTAAAAAATACAATAATAGGATGTTCAACTGTAGTTATAGATAAAGAAATAGTTGGAGCGTTTAGTATGCCATTAGTAAGAAGAGGTCAAGATACGGCAACTTGGTTACAAATACTTAAAACACAAGATTATGCTTATGGTATAGAAAAAGATTTAGTAAACTATAGGCTAGTGGGAGATTCTTTATCAAGTAATAAAATAAAAGCACTTAAAAGAACATGGAATACTTATAGAAACGTAGAAAAATTAAGTGTACTTAAAAGTTCTTATGTATTTTGTTTTTATGTAATTAATGCAATTAGGAAAAGATTATAAAATATACACAAATTATATTTATAAAGAAATTTGAAATTTTCCTCCCTTAAACAAATTTAAGTGAAGGAAATTTTATATACATTTTGGAGGAGAAAGTCATGAAAATTGCAATAGCTGGAACAGGATATGTTGGTTTAGTGACAGGAGTATGTCTAGCTGAAGTAGGACATGAAAATGTAGTATGTGTTGATGTTGATGAAAAAAAGGTAAATCTTATGAAGTCAGGTATAGCACCAATATATGAAAAAGACTTAGAAGGTTTAATGAAGAAAAATTATAAAGAAGGAAAAATAGATTATACTACTAACTACAAAGAAGCATATAAAGATGCCGATGTAATAATGATAGCAGTTGGAACTCCAGAAAGAAGAGATGGCTCTGCAAATTTAGATTATATAAAGAAGGTATCTAAACAAATTGCAAACTCAATAAAAAAAGACACTTTAGTAGTTATAAAATCTACAGTTCCAATAGGGACTAATGAAAAAATAGAAAAGTTTATAAAAAATAACTTAAAAAATAATGTAAAAGTAGAAGTAGCATCAAATCCTGAGTTTTTAGCACAAGGAACTGCTGTAAGAGATACTTTACATGCATCTAGAATAGTAATAGGTGTAGAAAGTGACTGGGCTAAAGACATATTAGAAAGTGTATATAGTCCATTTAATCAACCAATAGTAGTCACTAATAGAAATAGTGCAGAAATGATAAAATATGCATCTAATGACTTTTTAGCGCTTAAAATATCTTTTATGAATGATATAGCAAACCTTTGTGAAATAGTAGGAGCAAACATAGAAGATGTAGCTAAAGGAATGAGCCTAGATGAAAGAATAGGAGATAAATTCTTAAAAGCTGGTATAGGATATGGTGGTTCTTGTTTTCCAAAAGATACAAAAGCGCTTCACTGGCTGTCTACTCATAATGGATATGAGCTAAAAACTGTTAAAGCTGCAATAGAAGTAAATGAAGCTCAAAAACTTAGATTAGTAAAAAAATCAGCAGAGTTAATTGATAACTTTGAAAATCTAAAGGTAGCTGTATTAGGTCTTACATTTAAGCCAGGAACAGATGATTTAAGAGAAGCACCATCTATAGTAAATATTGAATATTTATTAGAAAGAGGTGCCAAGATAACAGCTTATGACCCTGTTGGTATAGAAAATGCTAAGAAGATATTTAAAGATAATATATCTTATTCTACAAGTATAGATGAAGCAATAGAAGAAGCAGATGTTTGTTTCATAATGACTGAATGGAAAGATATTCTAAATTATGATATATCTAAATACAAAGAAAAAATGAATAAACCTTTAATACTTGATGGAAGAAATTGCTACAAAATGGAAGATATGAAAAGCTTAGGTATAGAATACTACTCTATAGGTCGTTAAGTAGAGATATTTTAATATTAGTATAAATCAAGAAAGGTAAATAATATGAAAACTATATGTTACTTAGCAGATGGGTCAAATCCACACACTATTAAATGGTGTGATTACTTTAAAACAAGAGGATATAATATACATGTTATATCCTTAAATGGTGGAAAAATAGATGGGGTTAAGGTACATGACTTTAGCGCTAATGTAGAAGAATTAAGAAATGAAAGTATATTAAAAAAATCAGGCTATATAAAGTATATAGGTGAAATTAAAAAGCTTGTACATGAGATAAAGCCAGATATACTACATGCACAATATGCAAGTAGCTATGGATTTATAGGAAGTTTTTTAGGATATCATCCATACATAATATCTGTATGGGGAACAGATATATATGATTTCCCTAACAATGGAATAATACAAAAGCAAATTATAAAGCATAATTTTAGAAAATGTGATTATATATTTTCAAATAGTAGAGATATGGCAAAGGAAGCAAATAAATATACAAACAAACATGTAGATGTAACTTTCTTTGGTGTAGACATGGATAGATTTAAGCCTATAGATGTTAAAAAAGATGACACATTTACAATAGGAATAATAAAAAGCCTTGAGAAAAAGTATGGAATAGAATATCTTATAAAAGCATTTAAAGAATTAAAAGATGAATATCCAAATAAAAAACTAGCATTAAAAATAGGTGGTTCAGGAAAAAATGAAGAAAACCTAAGAAATTTAACTAAAGAATTAAAGTTAGAAGACAGTGTTGAATTTTTAGGGAGAATAGCACCTGATAATATTGCTAAGACTTTCTCATCTTTTGATGTTACAGTATTCCCATCATTAAGAGAAGGATTTGGAGTTGCAGCTATAGAATCTCAAGCTTGTGAAGTTCCTGTAATAGTTACTAATGTAGGGGGACACCCTGAATCATTAGACAACAATAAAACAGGATTTATAGTTGAGCCTAAAAGCCCTACACAAATAAAAGAAGCTATAATAAAGTTTATGAATGATGAAGATTTAAGAATAAAAATGGGAAAAGAAGGCCGCAAATTTGTTAAAAATAACTATGAAATAAATCTAAACTTTGGAGATATAGCTAAGATATATGAGAATATATTAAATAAATCTAAATAAATTATACATTTTTTATTATTAATGATATAATAAGCATAGTTAGTGGCTTAGTCTTAAATAAACGCTGTTTATAGGGGGCTAAGCCTTATTTTGTAATTTCTTTGCAAAATTTGTAGTATGGAGGGGATTTATTTGAGCAGTATGAATTTATCAAAAGATAATATATCAAGAGTCTTAATTATTGGTGGAGGATGTGCTGGTGAGATGGTAATACATGAACTAGAAAGAAATCCACAATTAAACAAAAAGGCTATAGCAATAATAGATGATGATTTATCTAAAATAGGCAAAAAGATTAATAATATAGAAATAGTTGGAACAAGGGATGATATAGATAAAGTTATAGAAGAATACAATATAGAAGAAATTATATTTTCAATAGCAAATATATCAAAAAAAGAGAAAAAAGAAATAATGAACATCTGTAAAAATACAGAATGTAAAATAAAAACAATACCGGGGATTTATGAGATAATAGATGGAAAAGTTGATATAAAGCAAGTTAGAGATGTAGATATAACGGATTTACTAGGAAGAACACCTATAGAAGTAGATTTTAAGATAATGGGTCAATATATACAAGATAGTACTGTATTAGTTACAGGAGGGGGCGGTTCAATAGGTTCAGAGCTTTGTAGACAAATATCTCGTTTAAGACCTAAAGAACTTATAATAGTAGATATATACGAAAATAACCTATACAATATCCAACAAGAGCTACTAAGAGCTTATGGAGACACTTTAAAAGTAAAAGCAATAGTGGCATCTGTAAGAGAAGAAAAAAGAATGGAAAAAATATTTGAAAAGTATAGACCAAATGTAGTATTTCATGCAGCAGCACATAAGCATGTTCCTTTAATGGAATTTAGCAAAGGAGAAGCTATAAAAAACAATATATTTGGTACTTTAAATGTAGCTATGCTTGCTAGTAAATATAATGTTAAGAGATTCTTATTAATATCTACAGATAAAGCAGTAAACCCAACTAATATAATGGGGGCTACAAAAAGAGCTGCCGAGATGATAATACAAACTCTAGATGAAAAAAGTGATACAGAGTTTGTTGCAGTTAGATTTGGAAATGTGTTAGGAAGTAATGGAAGTGTTATACCATTATTCAAAAAACAAATAGAAGAAGGTGGACCAGTTACTGTAACTCATCCAGAAATAATAAGATACTTTATGACAATAGAAGAAGCAGTAGGTCTTGTTATACAAGCAGGTGGTATGGCAAAAGGAGGAGAAATATTTGTACTTGATATGGGAGAACAAGTAAAAATATTAGACCTTGCTAAAAACTTAATAAAGCTTAGCGGATTAGAACCAGATATAGATATTGAAATAAAGTTTACAGGATTAAGACCAGGTGAAAAGTTATATGAAGAACTTTTACTAGAAGAAGAAGGATTAAGTGATACAAGACATAAAAAAATATTCATAGGAAGTAGAATAGAATTTGATACAATGCAGCTATTTGAAGGATTGGACAAGCTTTATCATTTAGTTAAAGAAGAAGATGAAGATGGATTAGAAGAGGCTATGAAAGAGCTAGTATCAACATATAAAAATCCAGAAGAAGTAAATGTATTATAAAAAAGTAACAAAATTGTTACCGTTTATTTGAAAAAAATGTAAAATAGTGATACAATTAATTTATAAAAAATAATGAGGGGTGAATTATGGGGATAAGAAAAGAGAAGAGAAATTTAATAACAAAGGCTACAAGTATGATGATACTTTCAGGTAGCTTACTTATAACTGCTAATAATCAAGAAGCTTATGCTGATACAGCATCAAGCCAATCATATATAAAAAGTACTATACAAAAAGGAACAGTATACAACTGTGGTTCATTAAATGTAAGAAAAGGACCAGGAACATCAAATTCTATTATAACAAAGGTATACTCAGGAAACACTGTTGAGATACAAGAGAAAAATAGCAATGGATGGTATAAAATAAAGACTCCAAATGGTCAAATAGGTTGGGTTAGTGGTGCTTATATAAGATTAGCATCAAATAATAACCAAGGTAGTAGTGTAGCTAGCAGCCAACCTACTCAAGCTATAAATAAAAATGGAGTGGTATATAACTGTGGTTCATTAAATGTAAGAACAGGACCAGGAGCATCAAATTCGATTATAACAAAGGTATACTCAGGAAATAGTGTTTATATACAAGAAAAACACAGTAATGGTTGGTACAAAGTAAAAACTTCAAACGGCCAAGTAGGTTGGGTAAGTGGATCTTATGTAAAAACACAAGAATCAAATAATAACCAAAACAACAATCAAAATAATCAAGTAACAAATAATAATAAAGCTAAGAAAATAGTAGATTTAGCTCATAAGCAATTAGGAAAGCCATATGTATGGGGTGCAGAAGGCCCAAGTAGCTTTGATTGTTCAGGATTAACATCATATGTATACAAAAATGCAGCAGGTGTAAAATTACCTAGAACATCTAAATCTCAAGGTACTGTTGGAAGATATGTTAGTAAAGCTAACTTAAAGCCAGGTGATTTAGTATTCTTTGCATCAAATGGAAAGACTATAAATCATGTTGGTATATATATAGGAAATTCGAAAATGATACATTCTCCTAAGCCAGGTCAGAATGTTAGAATAGATAGTATAAGTTCTGGATATTATGCGAAAAACTATTTTACAGCAAGAGCTGTATTATAATATAAAAACACCTCAAAGTTAGTTGTTTAACTTTGAGGTGTTTTTTTATAAAGAAAAAATTCTTATTAGTTAATTAATTTATGATAAATCCATTTTTATATATAAGAGATGATTTTTTCCAGAAGGTTAAGTTTAATTGCTTGACAAAAAAATGTTATTTTAATATACTAAACGTTGGCGTATAAGACAGCTTTTATTTAAAATTCTAAAATTTGCTTGAAATTAAATACAGGAGTGAATAAATGATAAATAAAAAAAGATATTATAGCTTAGATTTTATAAAGATAATAGCTATTTTTTTAGTATGCTTCTATCATTTTACTACTATAAGTCGTAATCTTGCGGTAGATAAATCTATAAATGCTCATATTAATTATTATGTATATGGAATAGGAAGTGTTTGCGTTCCATTATTTTTTATGGTTAATGGTGCATTAACATTGAATAGAGATTTTGACTTAAAAAAACATTTAAAAAAGTTAACAACATTAGTAATATTAATCTTCTTATGGGGATCAATTCAATTGTTAATATATGCAACTATAAAAGGTGATAATTATACAATAAAAGGATTTATATATGCTCTTTTAGATTGGAGAAGAGAAAGGATTGACTCTTTATGGTTTTTACAAACTTTAATTTGTCTATATATAATTTTCCCTGTGGTTAAGTTGATATATGACCAAGAAGATAAGACATTACTTAAATATACATTAATAATTGTTGGCTTTTTTACCTTTGGAGTTGTACTTATTAATATGGGGATAAATGTTATCCAATATTTTGTAGGAAAAGAAAATTTAAATAGAAATTTTATAAATTTATTGACAGATCCATTTAATCCATTTAAGGGATTTAGAGCATATTCATTAATATATTTTATTAGTGGAGGTTTGATAGTTAAGGCTATTGAAGAAAAAAAGTTTAAATTAAGTAATAGTAAGCTTATATTTATACTGCTGATAAGTTTGCTAATATTATTTTTATATGGTTATATTATGACTATACGTAATAGTTACCTTTATGACACTGTATGGAATGGATATGACACAGTTATGACTTTTTTTATATGTGTTGTGATATTTATACTTTCTTTTAGATATGAAGAAAGATTAGCCAAAGTAGGCAATATTATTAAATTAATAGGAACTAATACTCTTGGAATATACTTATTACAAGGTATGGTAGGAGCTTATTTCAAACCAATTTATATGCAAATACCTTTTAATTCTAACTTAATTATGAATATAGTATTTGCAACTTTTATAGTGTTAGTATGTTTAAGTATA
Organism: Romboutsia sp. D33t1_170424_H2; assembly: GCF_015669105.1. Taxonomy (NCBI): domain Bacteria; kingdom Bacillati; phylum Bacillota; class Clostridia; order Peptostreptococcales; family Peptostreptococcaceae; genus Romboutsia; species Romboutsia sp. D33t1_170424_H2. Next base: position 64,427 of record NZ_JADOZQ010000002.1, read on the forward strand.
ACATTAACTATGAAAAAAATACCTTTAGTTAAAAAACTATTTGAATTATAATAAAAGTAAATATGAACAATAAAAGAGTATATAAATAGGTAATTTCATTTTATATACTCTTTTATGATACTAATAATTATATTTATAGAAAAGTTATAGAAAAGTTATAGAAAAGATAATTTATGTATAAATTTTTAAAGTATGTACTAAATTAATTACTTAGAATTATAATATATTGTTAATTTATACAATAAATACTATTAATTGACTGTATAGATATGTTTCTATATACTATAAATTAAGTTTAAAATTTGGATTTTATATAATAGGGGGAAGAAATGAAGAAACTAAAAGCATTTATAGTATCTTTTTTAATGATACTATCAGCATCAACTGTCAATGCATCAGCAAGTGATAAAGAGATGAGAGCAGCTTGGATATCAACAGTTTACAACATGGATTGGCCTAGTAGTAAAAATAATGAAACTGCTCAAAAAAGAGAGTACATAGAATTATTAGATAAGCTAAAATCTGTGGGAATAAACACAGTAGTAGTTCAAGTTAGGCCAAAGGCAGATGCTATTTATAAATCAAATATAAATCCTTGGTCAGAATATTTAACAGGTACTCAAGGAAAAGACCCAGGTTATGACCCATTACCATTTTTAATAGATGAGGCACATAAAAGAGGTATGGAGTTTCATGCATGGTTTAATCCATATAGAGTAACAACTAGCGGAACAGACTTAAGTAAACTAGCAAGTAACAATCCAGCTAGATTACACCCAGACTGGGTACTTAAGTGTAAAAATGGAAGCAATGAAGCGCTTATATACAATCCAGGGCTTCCTGAAGTTAGAAAGCATGTAGTGGATTCTGTTAATGAGGTTGTTAAAAATTACAATATAGATGGAGTTCACTTTGATGACTACTTCTATAGAAGTGGTATAGATGATAGTGACACTTATAATAAATATAAAAAGCCAGGACAAAGTATAGAGGACTGGAGAAGAGAAAATGTAAATACTTTATTAAAAGAAGTTAAAAATTCCATAAAAGAAATAAAGCCAAATGTAGAGTTTGGAGTAAGCCCAAAAGGTATATGGAGAAATAAAGATAGTGATCCAACAGGTTCAGATACAAGAGGAGCAGAGAGTTATTCAGAGGACTTTGCAGATACTAGAACTTGGATAAGACAAGGCCTAGTAGATTATGTAGTTCCTCAGCTTTATTGGCCAATAGGATACTCTGCAGCTGATTATTCAAAATTAGTTAGCTGGTGGGCAAATGAAGTAAGAGGATACGATGTAGATTTATATATAGGACAAGGTGTATACAAAAATGGGACAGGAGATTACCCAGGTCAAGATGTAGCAGGAGAAATTAAAGAACAAATAAACTTAAATAGACAATACAGTGATATAAAAGGAAGTATGTATTTCTCAGCACGTGATATAGTAAAAAATTCTAAACTTCAAAGTGACATGAAAGACCTTTATGTAAATAATATAAAAATAACAGAGCTTAAAGGAGAAGATAGATACGAAACAGCGTGTAAAATAAGCAAAGAAGGATGGAAAGAAGGAGCAAAAACTGTAATACTTACAAATGGTAATTCAGTAGTAGATGGAGTAACAGCTACACCACTTGCATCAGTAAATGATGCTCCAATATTACTAGTTCAAAAAGACGGTATACCAACTTCTACAAAAGATGAAATCAAAAGATTAAATCCAAGTAATATAATAGTTATAGGTGGAGAAGGTTCTGTAAATAATAAAATAATGGATGAATTAAAATCTATATTACGAAGTGTGTCATTAACTAGAATAGGTGGTATAGATAGATATGAAACATCTCTTCAAATAGCTAAAAAAATATCAGAAAAAGTTGATATAAATAAGGTATATTTAGCAGGTGGATATGGTGAAGTAGATGCACTATCTATAGCATCACAAGCTGGTATAGATAAACAACCTATAATATTATCTGGAAAAGATAGTTTAAGCGAAAATATATATAATTGGTTAAAATCACAAGGTATACAAGAGGCTTATTTTGTAGGAGGAAAAACTGTATTATCTGATGAAGTTATAAAACAAGTAAATAAAATAACTTTAAATAATGTATTAAATAATAGAATATCTGGTGATGATAGACAAGAAACTAATGCAAAGATAATAGGAAAGTTTTATCCTCAAAATAAATACAACACATTACTAGTAACAAAAAGTAACCCACTAGTAGATGCACTAACAGCAGGACCATTAGCTGCAAAACTTAATTCTCCTATTGTTATCTTAGGAGATACTATTAGTGAAACTCAAAAGACTGTATTAGGTGTAAAAAATACACAAAGCATACACAAAATAGGTGGGGGAATAAATGATACTGCCTTTAATAATGTAGTAAATTTAGTTAAATAATAGTAGATTGTTAATAAAAAAGAGTTATTCTATTTAACTAGAATAACTCTTTTATTTATATAATTATAATAAAAACACCCTATAAAAGTTTATAGGGTGTTTTTAATTAAAAATCTATTTCATATTAGGATTATCTTTAGGCATTATATCCTTGAAGATAAAGTCATGTAGTATATCTAAACTATCTGGAGTAAATTCAAGTACCCATCCAGTTTGATGACTTATAATATGACCTGTACTGTGAACACCATCATCTATAGGGAATTCCATTTGCTTTAACTCTAAATTACCCATACTTAAAACTTTAGTACCTAATCCTATTATTTCAGTAGGACTCATGTTAGTTCTAACATAAGGAAGTATAGTATTTAATAACTCAGGGTATTTAGTTACAGGTAAATTCTTAACTCCGTTTATTAGACCTTGTATAACATTTCTTTGTCTTCTATCTCTTTCAAAAGCAGAGTCATTCTTTCTTATACGAGAGTAAGAAAGTAATTGGTATCCATTAAGTTTTTGGTTACCAGCATGTTCTATATACTTAATTTCACCTTTATTAGGGTCATTATCCCACTTATAAGTTTCTGGTATAAACTTATTCATTTCTTTTATTTCATTTTCTTTAACATCTACTTCAACGCCACCTAATGCATCAACTATATCCATAAATGAATAGAAGTTAACAGTAGCATAGTCTTGAATATCAACTTCGAAGTTTTTCTCGATAGTTTCTATAAGTAAGCTTTCTTTTCCATATGCATAAGCATGTGTAAGTTTTTGTTTTCCATGTCCAGGAATATCAACATATGCGTCACGAGCTAGTGATGTAAGTTTTAAACTCTTATTCTTGTTATCAATAGTAAGTATCATCATCGTATCAGATCTTGATGTTTTTTCACCAGGTCTTTCATCAGTACCGATTAATAGTATATTAGTAATTCCTTTTTCATTTTTATATTGATTGTTGTTCAATATATCTGAGTTTACACTAGAATCATGAATACTATTTAGTTTAAAGTATAGATATCCAAAGGCTGCTAAAGGAAAAGCAACAACTAGTACAGCCAAGAATATAACGAACTTTGCCAAAGGTGAAAGCCTTTTTTTATTCTTCTTTCTCGACAAAATAATCCCTTCTTTCTTTATCATTTTCCAATAATATACTTATTATATTAAAGTATAGCAATATATTCAATAGTATATATGTAACAAAAAATATACAAATATAACTTTATATATAATATATATCAAAATAAAGAACCTATTCATATAAAGTAATAAAGGTAAAAATAAAGAGGTGGAAGTAAATGTTATATGTTGATAAAAACCAAATCAACGAAGTGCATAAAGGAATATCTTATAACTTGAACTATCCAATTATACAAACTGAAGGTATAAACCATAATAAAGTAAATAAACTTAACAAAGATATGTATGAAGATGTAGAAACATTTAAAGAAGTTATAGAATTACAAAATGAATTTGACTATATAAACATAAACAAAAACATAATGTCAGAGTATAGTGTACATTTAAATACTGAAGATATGATAAGTATAGTTATAGAGTTTTCTCAAATAGCTGGACTATATGGAATAAGTTATATAAATTCATATAACTATGATTTAAAAGAAGGTAAATATATAACATTAGATGATTTATTTAAAAAAGACAGCTACTATATAAAAAGGATAAATGAAAAGATAATAGATAATATAGACTCTATACTAGAGAGGTATTGTTATGATGAAGAAGATATTGAAGGTTTTTTAGGAATAACAAAAGACCAATCTTTTTATATAGAAGAAAATGCAGTGGTCATATGTTTTTCTAGTTATGAGTTTGATAAATTAATATCTACACCGATAGAATTTAAGATTAGTTTTTATGAATTTGAAGATTATTTAAGTGATTATGCAAAGAAAAAAATATGCAGAAAATAATTTTTAGGGGGATAATATGCTAAAAGAATATGATAGAGAAAAAGCAGTAGCTTATGCTAGAAAATGGGCACTAGATCATAATCCTACTTATGCAAACTATGAACTTTATGGAGGTGACTGCACAAATTATATATCACAGTGCCTAAGGGCTGGGAATATTCCTTTTGATAATATTGGAGAACATGTACTTAAAAAATGGTATTGGTATAGTGAATATTCAAGAACTCCAACTTGGACAGCAGCAGAGCCTTTTTATAAATATGTAGTAGGTAATAATAGCATCTCAACTGAAAACTATGGAGTATATGCAAGAGATGCAGTATATAATGAATTAGAGCTAGGAGATATAGTGCAACTTGTATATGATAATGTAGCATATCATGCAATGATAGTTACAGACATAATATTAGAAGGTGAATATTTATTAGATTACCTTATATGTCAACATACTTATGATTTACTAGATTATCCCCTTAGTTTAAAAGAGGGAGAGAGAAGATATATAAAAATATTAGGATATTACCAATAATATGAAATATATTGTTGAAATAAAAGTGTTCTCTAGCTATAATATTACAGAGAACATTTTTATTTTAAAATATTAATTTATAAAAAAATTAAAATATATAAAAAGGGAATATAAATGATTAGAGAAAAAATAAGAAGTTTTACAGAAGATGTTTGTGATCATAATGGATACACAAACGAAGTAAAAGAGGAAATTGAGTATACATTAAGTATATTTTTATTTGAAATAACAAAAATATTTATTGTTATATTATTATTTTCTTTATTAGGTCTTTTTAAAGAGATATCTTTAGTAATGATTGTCATGGGACTTACAAAACCATTTACAGGTGGATATCATGAAAGTACACAAATTAAATGCCTAGTAGCAACAATTATTCTATCAGGGATTATTATTATTTTATCTATAAATAATAATTTAAATTTTATTAGTATTATACTATTAAATTTAATAAATATATTTAGTGTATATCATCAAGCACCAATAATTAATGAAGATATGCCACTTACTAGGGAAGATTTAATAAGAAAAAATAGAATTATTGCAACAATAAGTTGTACTATATTCTTTATAATAGCTTTAATATTAAGCTCAAAAGGAATTTATAGTAGTATTATAACATGGACATTAGTTATAGACTCATGTCTTATGTTTAATAAAAAATATAAAATCAAAATTAAGGGGGACTAGCAAAATGAAAAAAATAATGGGTGGATTAATGTGTTTATTATCAGTGGTTGTTATGAATACAGGAGCAGCTTCTCTTTTATTAGTAGGAACTGAAAAAATGCCTGAATCGATGAAAAACAAGAGGTAATATGCTAACTATAGCAGATAACATGGACATTAGTTATAGACTCATGTCTTATGTTTAACAAAAAATATAAAATCAAAATTAAGGGGGACTAGCAAAATGAAAAAAATAATAGGTGGGTTAATGTGTTTATTATCAATAGTTGTTATGAATACAGGAGCAGCTTCTCTTTTATTAGTAGGGACTGAGAAAATGCCTGAATCAATGAAAAACAAGAGGTAATATGTTAAATATAGCAGACATAACAAATTCTATAATACAGTCTATATTAATAAGTTATTTTCCGTACTACTGTTTGAAAAAAGAAGGACTAATTAGCAAAAAGGATGGAACTATTAAATTTATACTTACAGCTATAGTTATATTTGCAAATATAATTATAGTAACTAAATTAATAGGAGGAACATCTTTATCTATAATTATAATGAATATACTTAACATGGTTATAATAGCATGTTCTTATTTTAACCATTATAGTAAAGCAATAACTTCATATTTTATAATATACATTATAATGCAAATGTCTGTGATAATAGCTGGGAATATACATTGGTCATATACACAAGATCTATTAAATAATCCTGAATTATCTACAATATTGACTATGTATTTACCAATGTATACAATAGAAATACTTATATTGGTATTTAAAAATAAAATATATTCAATATATAATATTTTTAGTAGATATAAATATTGCTTTGAAGTTGGAGTATTTTTCGTACTTTCTTTTGACTATATACTTTCTTTATCATTAATCATACATGGAAATGATAGTGTTGTTTTTAAAAATTTAATAATAATTAGTTGTATTGTATTTTTAATATCACTATTTATGTATGTTTTAAGTATAAATAAAAAAATTAATGAAATAGAAAAGTTAAATATAGCATTAAGTAATAAAAATAATGAACTTAAAAAAATAAAGCATGACTATGGTTCACAAATCTCTTACATAAATGGACTATATATAATGGAACAATATGAAAGATTAGGTGATCTTCTAAAACATATAATAAATGGAAATAATCAAGTATCAGGTAATATAAAAATTATATCAAATGAAAACTCTATAATTACATGTATAGTTAATTCTTTCGATTTTAAAGATATAAACATAATAGTAGAAGAGGAAAGCGACATCCAAAACTTAAATATATCAGAGTATGATCTGCAAAAAATACTATCAAATATAATAAGTAATTCTATAACAGCATTAGGCAATAATGGTTTAATCATTATAAAGACATATAAAATATTTAATAATATATACATAAGTATTAAAAATAATGGACCTAAAATAGAAGATAAAATAATTGATAAAATTTTTGATGAAGGTTTTACAACGAAAACAGATATGAATAAAAAAGAAAATGGATTTGGATTAGCAATAGTAAAAGAATTAGTGGAAAAGAACAAAGGAAAGATTTATGTAGATAGCAATGTTGATTATACAGAATTTAAAATATTATTTTCAGTATAAAATATAGTTGTCATAAATTTTATAGACAGTATTTTATCACCAGGGGTACTATAGCAAAACATAAAGGGAATATTTTAAATATATAAATAAATATTTAAGATAGTATAAAAGCTATGAACTGTATAGATTAAACTATACATTTCATAGCTTTTTTAATCATGTTTATTTTAAAGTATATTTCTATAGAGATTATAAGTATTTATACTTTGTAGATTATGTATATAAAGAATTTTATCAATATTATTTTCACTTAAGTACTTATCTATATCTACCTTATAATATCTAGGGTCAATAACATGTATCTTAGCATAATCATAAGCTAAAAAGGGGATAAAGTTATGAGCATAAGAATCTTTAAATATTAAAATTTCACCATATCCACTACCATCTATAAGACATATACCAGGATCTCCATGAAGAAAGTATTGATATTTATTTTTTCCACTTAGCTTATCCTTATCATACAAAGTATTGTATTTTTTATTAAAATCAATAGCTATATTAAAATTGTTATATTTATCATAAGAGTATATATCATCACCTTTTATCATAGGTAGCATTGCCTTTGAATAATAGGTACCATAAAAATTATTAGATACTTTATTATAATCTTTTAAAATATTATCTATATTAAGTGTATTATTCATATCATCATAAGCTATTTTTGCCCCAAGCTGAGTCCAATGGTGGTCTGTATTAAAGTATATTGGTAATTGTTTATATTTATTTAAAACACTATAAGGAGTATAAAAATTAATAAAACTATTACCATTAGATAGCTCTATGTCTTTAGAAATAGAGATTATATTATTATTTATATAATTTAGGGTATCATATTGATTATCAGTTATAGCCCAAGAAGGAAGTTCATCTTTATAAAAGGCTATAGAATTAGGTACTATCATTAAGGTAGAAGATATATTATATTTATCGTAAACATATTTTGACATATTTATGACCTGGGAAATATTTTTATCTATTATATCCTTATTAAATACAAACTTTTCCATAAGTCTATGTTTTTTTCCTAGATATATTTCTCTAAATTCTCTTTGCCCTACTAAATAGCTAAAAGAATTTTTTATTTCTAAAAAATTAGCTCTAAGCGGAAATTGATCAGAAGTATATTTATCAAAATCCTTAAAGAATCTTTTACTATAGATATCTTCTAGAGAAATTTGTGGAAACTGATTAAGTATTTTATTTTCTATTTCACTAATTTTTTTATCTTCAGTAAACAATGTACTTAAAGGTACTATAAATATAAAAGCAAAGAAAAAAATTAAAGTCATAAGTTTTAAAATATTATATTTCTTTTTCAAAGCTTACCTCCTAAAACCTAAAATATAGAAATGGATTGAAAGAGGAGTCTAATAAAAATGAAGTCGCCACTATAAATCCAACAATTAAAGTTATAAATCTTAAAATTTCATATTTATCTAGAATTATTTTTATAATAGGAGTAGATGCTATTATAGAAAAAACTATTAAAATTATATTAGGTATAAAATAATAATAAAAAGTACTATCTACAAAGGTATTATTAAAGTTAAACATAGAGCCTAGATAGATTAAAATACTATTAATATCTGTTATCTCAAATATAACAAATCCTATAATAACTAAAAACATAACATATATATGACTTAAAAACTTAGGTAGTTTTTTTAGAATTTCTAATAAGAATAATTTTTCAATTATTAGAATAATACCAAAGTAAAGTCCCCACAATATAAAGTTAAAGCTAGCCCCATGCCAAAGCCCAGTTAAAAACCAAACTATAAAAATATTAAAAATCCATCTACTCTTACTACATCTATTACCGCCAAGAGGAATATATAAATAATCTCTAAACCATATACCAAGACTTATATGCCATCTTCTCCAAAATTCAGTTATAGATTTCGAAATGTAAGGAAAATTAAAATTCTCTAAAAGGTCAAAACCAAATATTTTACCAAGACCTATTGCCATATCAGAATAACCTGAAAAGTCAAAGTATATTTGAAGGGTAAAGCAGATTATTCCAAGCCAAGCCGTTAAATTAGATAAATCAAAAAAAGGTATAGATTTAATACTAAACCATATAGCACCTAGATTATTTGCAATTATTACCTTTTTTAATATACCTATTATAAATCTATAAACGCCCTCATAAATTTTATCAAAACTAATACATCTATTAATAAGTTGATGTGATATATCGTGATATCTAACTATAGGTCCTGCAACTAGCTGTGGAAATAGTGTTATAAAAGTACCTAAGTTTATTATATTTTTTTGAACAGGAGAATCATTTCTATAAACATCTATACTATAAGACATAGTTTGAAATGTATAAAAACTAATACCAATAGGAAGACTAAGATTTAATAAAGGTATATTTAAATTGATTAAACTATTTAGTATAGATATAAAAAAATCACTATACTTAAAAAAAACAAGTAAGCTTAAATTAATAATAATAGAAGATATTAAAGCTAACTTAGATTTAAGAGTTCCTCTGTATTTATCAATTATTAGAGCATGTACATAGTCAACTATACAAGAAAACAACATTATAAAAATATATACAGGTTCTCCCCATGCATAAAATATTAAACTAAAAACCAAAAGTACTAAATTTTTTATCTTATTAGGAGATATAAAATAAAAAAATAAAACTAATGGTAAAAAATAAAATAAAAATGTTATACTGCTAAAAACCAAATTAATAAACCTCCTAAAGTTTATATAAAAAGAGCTGTCACAATTTATTTTGAGACAGCTTTTATATTTTTATTTTTCTATTACTTTTAATATTTTAGATTCTACATCTGCTGCATTATTAGTAGCTATAAAGTAAACATAATTCCCTTTATTTTTTAATATTGAATTAGCTGCAGCAGTTATATTATTTTCCCCACCATAACCATCTGCAAACATTTTAAATGAATCGCCATTTTTATATTCATCAATAGCACTTTTAATCTTTTCAACATTGTCAGTCTTAACCACAAAAACATCTTGAAGATTGACATTCATCATAGACTGTAATACAAAGCCCTCTTGTATATTATCTTTTACAGATTCAAATATATAGAAGTTTTTTGCATCTACATCAGCTACTGGTTGAACAGGTAAAGTGGCTTCATTATTTATAGCATCTTTTATATCATTTACAGGGACATCTTTAACTTCAGCTTTAGATGAACATCCAACTAAGCCTAAAGAAAAAATAAGTGTAAATAGTGCTAAAAATTTTTTCATGAAAACCTCCCAAATTTATCCATATTAAATATAGTCTACTATATGTAATAGTTAAAATCAATTAATTTAATATTAAAATTATTGGTATATATTACCATTTAAATTTAAAATATACACAATTAAATGTAAAAGTAAGGAACATTAAATTTAATATATAAGGAGTAATTTTTAGAAAAATTGTAAATAATTCCAATAGAGAGGTGAAGCATATGAGAATACCAAAACATGTTGGGATAATACCAGATGGTAATAGAAGATGGGCACAAGATAAAGGAATGGGAAAAGATAAAGGATATGAAAATGGATTAGATCCTGGTATTGAAAGTTATAGACAGTTAAGAGATTTAGGAGTTGAAGAAGTAACCTTTTATGGATTTACTACAGATAATACAAGAAGACCTAGTTATCAGACAGAGTCATTTACTAAAGCGTGTATTGAGGCAGCTAATAGGCTTTTAGATGAAGGAGCATCTTTATTAGTAATAGGAAATTCCGACTCTAAAATGTTTCCCAAAGAACTTTTACCATACACTACAAGAACTAAAGAAAAGCCAGGTCAGATAAGAGCTAATTTATTAGTTAATTATGGTTGGTATTGGGATTTAAATACACTAGCTAATGCAAAAGGAGTAAATAAAAATAATATACATAACAATATACAATCTAATGATGTATCTAGGTTAGATTTAATTATTAGATGGGGTGGTAGAAGACGTTTAAGTGGATTTTTGCCAGTACAATCTATATATGCAGATTTTTATGTAGTAGATGATTATTGGCCTGACTTTAACAAAAATCATATAAATGAAGCATTAGCTTGGTATGATCAACAAGATATAACCCTTGGAGGATAAAATCATCAATTAAATAAGGACATTAAGTTGCAATTTAACCTTCTTAAATGTTAAAATACATTAGAGAAATTCAAAATGATTTCAGGAAGGGATAGCAATGTCAAAAAGAAGGAATATAAGAAAGCAAAGTGTGAGAAAAACTAAAACAAGAAGAATCAACAAGAAAAAGCTAATCTTTGTAATTTGTATATTCATAGCACTAATATTTGGGATAAGTAAAGTTGCTGCATCTACTTCTAAACTTATAGGGAATATAAAAGAAGCTAAATCACAAGAAATACAAAAACAAAAGGAAATAGAGGAAAATAAGCAATTTGATTTAGAGTCAGAATCTAGTACACCTCTAGAAGCAAAACATACTGTGGTAATAGACCCAGGTCACGGTGGAGATGACACAGGAAATGTTGGAATTAAGTCACCAGGAGACAATGAAGCAGTATATGAAAAAGATCTAGCTCTAGACATATCAAAGAAGGTAGCTGCTGTTTTATCAAATCAAAATGATATACAAGTAATACTAACAAGAACTGATGATAAAACTTTAAATACTTCAGATAGAGCAATACTTGCAAATTCTCAAAATGCAGATGCATTTATATCTATACAAATGAATGCAGAAACAGGTGGTAATACTGCAAATGGGGTAGAAACTTATTATAGACAAGATGCAGACCCTAGCGATAAATCTAAGCAATTAGCAGAAACTATACAAAACACTATGAAAGCATATGTAACTATGAAAGATAGAGGCGTAAAGCAACAGCATATACAAGTATTACAACAAACATATATGCCATCAGTAGTAGTGGAATGTGGATTTATAAGTAATAAAGAAGAGAGAGATAAACTTTTAGATAATACTTATCAAAATAGATTATCAGAGGGAATTGCTCAAGGAATACTATCATTTTTAGATAAAAATAGTAAAAAGTAGTTAACTATTAGTTAGCTACTTTTTTATTATAAGATACTATAATTAAGTTTTATAGCTATTTAGATAGGTATATGTCGATTTAGGTTGATTTGAGTTTAAAATTAATTTACAATATTATAGTAATGAATTAAAAAAATAGGGGAAAGTAGATGAAAATAAGAGGGAATTATAAAAGGTATATTTGTAGTAATATTATATTGTTTATATTGATTGCTTTACTAATTGGATTTTCTTGGATATTGCACTCAGAAAAAGGTATAGAAAACAGTATTAAAAAAGAATTGGCAATAGAAAAATTAGACGAAGCCGTTAGAGATAATAATCATATATTCTCTTTAAAAATAAATGATGTAGATGGAAATTATATAAAATATAGTTACTTAGATAAAAGTAATATTATAAAAATAGGAATAATAAGAATAATTATTTTTTTAATAATAATTTACATAATTATAATCATAAATAAGAAAATAAAAACATTTTTAGGTAAAAAATCTTATAAGAAAATGCATGAGTTCGTAAGATATAATGAAATTTTAATTGAAGGTAAAAAATATTTATCAGATAATAAAAATGAAAATCTAATAGCTATAAATTTTGATATAGATAAATTTAAAATAATAAATGATGTATATGGATATAAAGCCGGCGATGAAGTATTAAACTCCATTGCTATTAACATAGATAAATACTTCAAAGATAGAGGAATCTACGGTCGAATTACAGGAGATATATTTATAATAATTACTAAGATAAAATCAAAAGAAGATATAAAGGATATATTAGAACTAATAAAAACTAAAATTATAAATGTAAATCTTAAAGATTTTAATATAAGTGTAAATGTCTCTATTGGGTTATGTGAAGTAGAACAAGGTGAAGATGATATAGAAAAAATTATAAGTAATGCAGATATGGCTAGAATTAAATCTAAGGAGATAAATAATATAAGTCATGTAATCTTTGATGAAAAGTTAAAACAAGAAAAGAAAAAGTTGATAGAGTTAGAAAGGGATTTATTTAAATCTATAGATAATAATCAACTTAGATTATATTATCAGCCAAAGTTTAATATACACACAAAAGATATAGTAGGGGCAGAAGCTCTAATAAGATGGGAACACCCAACAAGAGGTATGATAAGTCCGATGGTATTTATACCTTTAGCAGAAAAAACTAGATTTATAAATAAAATAGGTCGTTGGGTATTAGAAGAAGCTTGTAAAATTATAAAGAAACAAGAAAATGAAGGATTAGATGTAGTTCCAATAGCAATAAATTTATCTAGGGTAGAGTTATACCAAAAGGATTTAGTAGATTTTATTGAAGAAATGTTAAAAAAATATAAAATAAATCCAAATTTAATAGAGATAGAAGTAACAGAAACTACAGCTTTAAAGGATTTAAAGTTTATAAACAAGAAATTAAGTGATATAAAGTCTTTAGGTATAAAGATAGCTATGGATGACTTTGGTACTGGAAATTCAAACTTAAGTGGCCTTAAAGATATATGTATAGATGTTTTAAAATTAGATAAATCACTTTTAAATGATATAGAAAAAGATTTAAAAACTCAAGTTATGGTAAAGTCTATATTAAATTTATCAAAGGATTTAGAATTAATGACTATATGCGAAGGTGTAGAAAATACAAGTCAAGTAGAGATATTAAAAAATATAAATGCAGAGGTCGTGCAAGGCTATGTATATTCAAAGCCATTAGAAGAAGAAAAGTTTAATAGGTTGATTAAAGATAAATCATTATATAAAGATAAATAGGATGGTACCATCCTATTTATTTTTGCATAATTTACATTAAAGTAAATTTTAATGGGGGAAAATATGAACAAATCTACTTTTAATATGCTTACATTTGATGGTGGTGGTCTTAGGGGATCTTTAAGTATAAGACTATTTGACAAAATACAAAAAGAGTACCCAAATATATTAAAAGAAACTAATTTATTAGGGGGAACTTCAACAGGTAGCTTAATAGCTCTAGGTCTTTCTTATGGATTAAGTTGTGAAAGTATAAAAAAACTATATTCATTAGAATATGCTAAATATATATTTAAAAATCCTCAACAAGAAATATTTAGACCAAAATATAATAATGATAATTTAAAAAAAGTACTACTTAGTATATTTCCAGAGGATTTAAGATTGAAGGACTTAAAAAAACTCGTTGTAATTCCTACTTTTTATATAGGGGATGACAATAATTCTTGGAGAGCTATATATTACAACAATCTACCAAATTCAGAAACAGAAAATGCAAGAGTTGTAGATGTTGCTATGTCAAGCTGTGCAGCTTTAATTTTTTTCCCAACCTATAAAAATCATATAGATGGCGGGATAATGGCAAATAACCCAAGTTTAGCTTGTTTGATATATGCAATGTCAAAAGAGATTGATAAAAGTATAAACGATATGAGGATACTATCAATAGGTACAGGATATAAATTTGATAAAATAATAGAAGATACTAGTGAATGGGGAGCACTAGATTGGATATTAAGCAATGAACCTGATTTTCCAATAATATCTGTAGTACTAGAAAGTAGTTTAAGTACTAGCAACGAGTTTTGCAAAAAGCTATTAGAAGATAATTATTTTAGAGTAAACCCTAAGACAGATATAGATATAGGCATGGATAATTATAATGCTCTAGATTATTTAAATAAAGTTTCTAAAGATTACGATGTAAAAGATATTATTAACTGGCTAAACACAAAATGGAAGTAAATAAATTATATGTGCTACAATAAAAAGGGGGATATTAAAATTTGGAGGGGAAGATGGAAAAACACACTAAGGGGGATAATTTTGTAGTATCTAAAAACTATGAAAATAGCTTAGATACATTAAAAAAACAAGAAAAGGGAATTTACTATACACCAAGAGAAATAGTAGATTATATACTTGAAAATACATTAAAAAAACATGATATAATAGATAACCCGTGTCCAAAGGTATTAGATATATCTTGTGGATGCGGTAATTTTTTGTTAAAAGCTTATGATGTACTATATGAATTAATAGAAAATAACATAGAAAAATTAAATGAACTATATGGAGATAAATTTATATTGGAAAATATTCATAGTCATATATTAAGTAATTGTATATATGGATACGATATAGATAAAGATGCAATAGATATACTAATAGAGTCTCTAAATAAAAAGAGCGATAGCATATTGGTTAAAAATTTAAATATATACTGTACTGATAGCTTAAAGCATAACTTTAATGAAAAATTTGATTACATAATAGGAAATCCTCCATATATAGGTCATAAAAAGTTAGATAAAGAATATAAAAAATTCCTACTTAAAGAATATAAAAATACATATAGAGATAAATCTGATTTATATTTTTGTTTTTATGAAAAGTGCATAAATTTACTAGAAAAAGGTGGAGTATGTAGCTTAATAACTCCTAGGTACTTTATAGAAAGCCCGTCAGGAAAACACTTAAGAAAATATATATCAAAAAATACATACATAAAAGAAATTATAGATTTTTTAGGAGTTTCTGTATTTAAAAATATAGGAATTTGTAGTTGTATACTAACTTTAGTTAAAGATTTAAATAAAAATAGCAAAATAGATATATTAAAACCAGTAAATGAAAATATGCAAATAGAAGATTTAAGATATCTACTAAAAAATAATAAATTCGAAAAATTTTACATAGACCAAGAAAACCTAGATGAAAATTGGATTATATTAAATGAAAATGATAAAAAACTATATAATAAAATACAAAATAATTGTAATTATATTCTAGAAGATATAGTTACAAGCTTTCAAGGGATAATCACAGGATGTGACAAAGCTTTTGTACTAGATATAAAAGATGAAAAAATAAACAAGGTAGATAAGAAATTATTAAGAAACTGGATAAAAAATAAAAATATAAATAAATACACAATTTCAAGTAGCAACTATAAACTAATATATTCAGATGATATAAAAGACGAAAATGATTATAAGTTAGAAATAGGGGAAATAATAGGAAAATATAAAGATAAACTATGCAAAAGAAGAGAATGTGTAAACAACACAAGAAAGTGGTATAAACTTCAATGGGGAAGAGATAAAAATTTATTTGAACAAATAAAAATAATGTATCCTTATAAATCTTCTCAAAATAAATTTGCAATAGATTACAATAATAGTTTTTGTAGTGCAGATGTATACTCATTTTTTATAAAAGAAGAATATAAAAAGGAGTTTTCAGAAGAGTATATAGTTGGCATATTAAACTCAAATATATATGATAGATATTATAAAATAAATGCTAAAAAGATAAGTAAAAATATTTATGATTATTATCCAAATAAAGTAATGAAAATAAAAATATTTAAAGATGATAATTATCATAAAATAGAAAATTTATCAAAATTAATAATACATAATATAAATAACAATAAGGAAATAGATAGCTTACAACTAGAAATAGATAATCTTATAAAAGACTCATTAGACATAAAATCACTAATGTAGTTTGAAATTCATATAGTGTATAAAACTTAATTTTAAGGAGGGGACTATATGATAAAAGCTAATATAGATGAGACGAGGCAAATTGTTCATATAGAAGTTAGTGGGTATATAAGTAGCCGTGAAGCTAAAGATTTTTTAAATAATTATAAACAAATGACAAGAGAATTAAGGGGAAGTAAATATAGCTTAGTTGTTGAGCCATATATATTTGAATGTGAAGAAGATGATGATATAAAAAAAATATGTATGTCGTTTTTTAAGAGTGGTTATAAGAGAATATATTTAATAGATTCAAATAATTATATAATGGATAAAGTAAGTTTATCTAAAATAGAAGAGCGAATGTTTAACAAGCATGTAAAGACAATAGGTTCAATAAGTGAAGTAAGATAAAATATTTGAAAGATATATACTTTTCTATTATTTTTATGATAAAATGTAATTACTAAAAGTATATATCTTTCTTTATAAAATAGGTGATATAATGAAGGGTTTAATTTTAGAAGGTGGAGGTACCAAAGGTGCCTACCAAATAGGAGCTTACAAAGCTTTAATAGACTTAGGTATTGAATTTAATGGTGTAGCAGGTACATCAATAGGAGCTTTAAATGGAGCCTATATACTTCAAAATGACATAGAAGTAATGGAGGAAATTTGGTTGAAATACGACTATACTCATTTTATGAATATAGACGAAGAAACATATGAAAAATATAAAAATGTAGATTTTACAACCAAAAGTTTTAATACTGTAATTGAGCTTATGAATAAAGCTAGAAAAAATGAAGGTATTGATATAAGTCCACTTAAAAAACTACTCCAAGATACCTTAAACGAAGATGCAATTAGAAACTCTAAACGTGACTTTGGATTAGTTACAGTTACTTGGGATAAAAAAATAAATCCTCATCCTATGTACTTAGAACAAATACCAAAAGGTAGATTAGTAGATTACTTAATAGCAAGTGCAAGTTTACCTATATTTAAATTAGATAAAATAGATGATAAGCTTTATTTAGATGGTATGTTTTTTGATAATATGCCAATAAGCCTTTTAGTAGATAAAGGATATGAAGATTTAGTTGTAATAAGATTATTAGATGACTTTTTGGGTAAGAAAAATTTAAACAAGCATCAAGATATAAATATAAAAACAATAATACCATCAGAGTATTTAGGAGGCTCTTTAAATAAAGACAAGGATAGTGTAAAGAGAAATATAGATTTAGGATATTTAGACACTATGAAAGCCTACAATAGATATGAAGGTATTAAATACTATTTTAATGCAGATTATAAGTATGATGAAGAATATTGTTTTTATAAATTAAAACATATAGATAAAGAAACTATAGAAAACCTTTGTACAGTACTAGGTATAAAAAGAGAGGCAAGTACTAGATGCCTATTAGAAAGTGTTATACCTAGAGTTGGGGAGCTACTTAATTTAGAAAAAGAATTCTCATATCAAGATTTATTTTATGCTATATATGAAAAGAAACTTGAAGAAAATAATATAAGCAGAGTAAAATTATATGATTTTAATAAATTAGTAGAAACTGTTAATAAAAATATAACAGATAATAATAGCCATAAATTAAATGCAGAAACATTAGCTATAATTTCTTTACAAAAAAATAAATTGGCAAAAATAATTACCAATTATTTCTTGAAAGATTTTAAAACACAAGGTTAGTTAAATTTTCTCAGGGTGGGACATAAAAAGTACCATTGGACAAAATCGTTCCATTGTTGTAAAATAATAAAGTACCATTAAAGAGAATTTTTAATAAATATACTATTAATTAAAAAACTAAAAAGTCTTTATTAAAAATTTTAGTAGGTAGGCTTTTAGGGCATATAAAATAATTATATGCATAACAAATAATTATTAAGGATTATAGCAAAAATTAGCTATAAACAATATTTAAAGAAGAAATTTATTGGAGGTTTCACAATGGAAAAATTAGTAACTATAACAAATGCAAGTGGATTACACGCTAGACCAGCAGGAATGTTTGTAAAGAAAGCTGCTGAGTTCAAATCTACAGTAGAAGTTAACGCTAAAGGAAAGACAGTTAACGCTAAGTCAATAATGGGTATAATGAGTTTAGGATTAGCTCAAGGAGACGAGTTAACAATCGTTGCTAATGGTGAAGATCAAGAAGCTGCAGTAAATGCATTAGCTGAATTAATAGAAAGTGGATTTGGGGAGTAGTTAAATAAACCTCGGGAACTTGCCGAGGTTTTCTTTGGTATAGAAAATAAATAATATATAAATTTCAAAATGCATCGTTAGGAGGATTACCTATGTATAAAGGAACAGGAGCATCTCCTGGAATCGCTCTAGGAAAAGCACTAATAGTAGAACATAGTGAATTAGTTATAGAAAAAAAGTCGATAGATAATGTAGAAGAGGAAGTACTAAAGTTACAAAAGGCTGTAGAAATTTCAAAAGAGGAATTAACTAAGGTCAAGGAAAAGGCTTTTGAGGAATTAGGGGAGCATGAAGCCCAAATATTTGAATCTCATTTATTAGTTTTAGAAGATCCAGAATTAGTAGATTCTGCAGCTAATAAAATAAGAGATGAAAAAGTAAATGCTGATTTTGCATTAAATGAAATAAAAGAAATGTTTGTAGCTATGTTTGAATCTATGGACAATGAGTACATGAGAGAAAGAGCAGCAGACATAAAAGACGTTACAAATAGAGTACTTAGACATATATTAGGTGTAAAAGTAGTTGATTTAGCAGGTCTTGAAGAAGAAGTTATATTAATAGCTCACGATTTAACACCTTCAGATACTGCCACTATGAACAAAAAAATGGTATTAGGTTTTTTAACAGATATTGGAGGAAGAACTTCTCATACTGCTATAATGGCTAGAACATTAGAAATAGCAGCAGTTGTAGGACTTAATGATGCAACACAAACTATAAAAGATGGAGATTTTGTAGTATTTAATGGAGATACTGGTGAAGTTATAGTTAATCCAGATGAAGAAACTATAGAAAAATATACTAAACTTAAAAAAGAATTTGAAGATTATAAAAGAGAGTTACAACAATTAAAAGGAAAAGCATCTATAACTTTAGATGAAAGGCATGTAGAGCTTGCTGGAAATATAGGAAGCCCTAAGGATGTTGAAGGTCTTATAAATAACGATGCTGAAGGTGTTGGACTATACAGAACAGAGTTCTTATATATGGACAAGGAAGATGCTTTCCCAACTGAAGAAGAGCAATACGAAGCTTATAAAGCAGTTTTAGAAGGAATGGATAATAAGCCTATAGTTATAAGAACATTAGATATAGGTGGAGATAAAGAACTTCCATACTTTAAAATGGATGAAGAAATGAATCCATTCTTAGGATATAGAGCTATAAGAATATGTTTAGATAAAACTGAAATATTTAAGACTCAATTAAGAGCATTATATAGAGCAAGTGTACACGGAAGATTAAGAATAATGTTCCCTATGATATCTTCATTAGGAGAATTATTATCAGCTAAAGAAATTATAAAAGAAGTACTAGCTGAATTAGATAAAGAAGGTATAGCTTATTCTAAAGATGTAGAAGTAGGTATGATGATAGAAATACCATCAGCTGCTGTTATATCTGATATATTAGCTAAGCATGTAGACTTCTTCTCAATAGGAACTAATGACCTTATACAATACACTTGTGCAGTAGATAGAATGAACCAAAAGATAAGTCACTTATACAACCAATTCAACCCAGCTGTACTTAGACTTATAAAAATGGTTATAGATAATGCACACAAAGAAGGAAAATGGGTTGGAATGTGCGGAGAATCTGCAGGAGATAAAAGAATGATACCAATACTTTTAGGTATGGGACTTGATGAATTCTCAATGAGTCCAATATCAATACTTCCTGCTAGAAAATTCATAACTTCAGTTAAATATGAAGATATGAAAAAATTTGCTGATGAAGTATTATCATTATCAACAGCAGAAGAAATAAAAAATCATGTAGATAAGACTTTTAATTTCTAATTTTAATATTAAAGCTAAAATTTAAAGGATATCTCAATTTAAGAGATATCCTTTTACATGTGAAAATAAAATGGATATACAAATGGTAGCTGTTCCTATAGTTTTAATTTGCTTTGCTATAATCATAGGTATTTTAGGATTAGTATTATACGCACTTATATTACTTATAAAATTATTAAAAATATATATAAAGAAAAATTCTTAAGCAACTCATATATGGGTTGTTTTTATTTACTTTAAAATTAATTACTAGAAAGAGGAATAAGTAATAAAATAATGTAAAAACTAAACTAAGAAAAAAGACAGCTTAGGAGGCAAATAATATGATGGAAATATTAATGGGTACTGGATTACTTTTAGTAGTCCTTGCACTATTTACTCTATTTAGCTACAAAGCACCATATGGTATGAAAGCCATGGGAGCATTAGCTAGTGCTGCTTGCGCAAGTTTCTTAGTTGAAGCATTCCACTTCTCATTTTTTGGAGAAGTATTAGGATTTAAGTTTTTAGAAAGTGTAGGATCTGCAAATGGTTCTATGGGAGGAGTAGCAGCTGCAATACTTGTTCCTCTAGCTTTAGGAGTATCACCAGTATATTCTGTACTTGTAGGTTTATCTGTATCAGGATTTGGTATACTTCCAGGGTTTATAGCAGGTTACTTAACATCTTTTGTGGTTAGATTCTTTGAGAAAAAAGTACCAGCAGGACTTGATTTAATAGTAATCATAGTTATAGGAGCACCACTTTGTAGAGCTATAGCTATGGGAATGGACCCTATAGTAAATAATACTTTACTTCAAATAGGTCAAGTTTTAATAAAGGCAGCAGATACATCACCAATAATAATGGGTATTATACTTGGTGGACTTATAACAGTTGTTGCAACAGCACCACTTAGTTCTATGGCACTTACATCTATAATAGGTCTTACAGGACTTCCAATGGCCATAGGTGCATTAGCAGTATTTGGTTCTTCATTTATGAATTTTATTTTCTTCTCAAAGATGAAATTTGGTTCTAAAAAAGATACAATATCAGTAGCAATAGAGCCACTTACACAGTCAGATATAATATCTGCAAATCCAATACCAGTATATACGACAAACTTTATAGGAGGGGCAATGTCTGGTGTTATAGTAGCTTTAATGCAACTAGTAAATAATACTCCAGGTACAGCAACACCAATAGCTGGGTTTGCTATAATGTTTGCTTACAATCCACCAATACAAGTTTTAATAGCAGCAGCAGGATGTATAGTAGTGAGTGTTTTAGGTGGATATATAGGATATGCTTTATTCAAAAACTACAAGATAGTAAGAGCTGACAAAATAAGAGGAGATGTCATAAATGATAATGATTAAATTAAGTTAATAATAAATTTATTAAATAAAGTATGAAACTTTTTACAATATTATCATAGTATATAATAAGAAATAATTTAAACTTTTGTGTTTATTAGTATATAAATTAGTATAAAAATATTAATTAAAAAAATCATTAATTTACATTTTATATTAGTTTTCTAATTAAATATAAGGTTAAATAAATAATTACTATAAAAATAAAGCTATTATTAATATAATACTTAAAAATAAAAAGTAGTAAAAAAATATATATAAAAAAAAGATTTGACAGAAAATTTATAATAATATATCATTAACAATAACATAACAAAGACTATGAAAGGAAGAGTAGATATAGTACGTAGTCAAAGCGAGTTGGTGGCGGTGAGAGTCCAACACGAAGGCTATATTGAAGAACATCCTGGAGTTGCTAACCGAAACAAAAGTAGGCTTAGACGGAACCAACCCGTTATCGAATTGGAATGTACTAAGATTATTCTTGCTACATTATTAAGGTGAGCTTATTATTAAGCTAATCAGGGTGGTACCGCGGAAGATATGCCTTTCGTCCCTATATTTTATATATAGTGGATGAAGGGCTTTTTTATATGCCGAATTTCATAGATTTGTATGTAGCCAAGGCCAGGCTATGGATAAAAATAACTAAACTTAAGTATAGTTAATTAAGTTTTAAAGTAAGTATGACGTCATACTCCTTAAATAAAAAAATAAAAGGAGATAATAAAAATGAGTTTAATAATACCAACACAATATAAAACAAAACTAAGTATAATACAAACGCAAGAAGCTATAAAAGATTTAAAGGACTTTTTTGAACATAGATTAGGTGAAGAGCTAAGGTTAACTAGAGTATCATCGCCATTATTTGTATTACCTGAAACTGGTACAAATGATAACTTAAATGGAATAGAAAAGGCTGTAAGCTTTGAGGTACCTGATATAGGTAAAAAGGCAGAAATAGTTCAATCATTAGCTAAATGGAAAAGAATGGCTCTTAAAAAGTATGGATTACCTACAGGAAGAGGAATCTATACAGATATGAATGCTATTAGAAAAGATGAAGAATTAGATAACATACATTCTATATATGTAGACCAATGGGATTGGGAACTTATAATAGATAAAAAACAAAGAAATAGAGAAACATTAGAAGAAGTAGTTAAAAAGATTTACAAAGTATTTAAAGAAACTGAAGAACATGTACAAAGTATATATCCAGAAATACAAAAAATACTTCCTGAGGAGATAACATTTATAACATCTCAAGAATTATTAGATTTATATCCAGAGTTAACTCCAAAAGAAAGAGAAGATAAAATAGTAAAAGATAAAGGGGCAGTATTTTTAATGCAAATAGGAAAAGTACTTTCAAATGGTGAAAAACATGATGGAAGAAGTCCTGATTATGATGATTGGGAATTAAACGGAGATATATTATTCTATAACCCTGTATTAGGTAGAGCATTAGAATTATCGTCTATGGGAATAAGAGTAGATGAAGAAAGTTTAGATAGACAATTAAGAGAAAGTGGATGCGATGATAGAAGAAGCTTAGATTATCATCAAGCATTACTAAAAGGAGAACTACCATATACTATAGGTGGAGGAATTGGTCAATCTAGAATATGCATGTATTTCTTAAACAAAGCTCATATAGGAGAAGTACAAGTTGGAGTTTGGCCAAAAGAAATGATAGAAGAATGTTACGAAGCTGGAATAAGTTTACTATAGTACAAATTGAGTCTAATATATTTATATAAAATATCATATAAGTTATAATAATGCTAATATATAGATAATAAATATTTTTTATAACTTAGGAGTGATAATATTATGAATATTATAGATAAAATATTAAATTTTTTAAAGGTAACATTAGTAAGATTTAGAAAAGCTAAATTTGGTTTTATGTTTTTTATAAATATATTTAAATTACCAGATTTATTAAAAGAAAGTAGAGTTAGTATAATGAGTAAAGCAAAGGTAATATTTGCATTAATAGTAGGACTACTTTACTTAATATTAGGTATAGATTTTATACCAGAGATTATACTTGGGTTATTTGGTTTTATTGATGATTTATTTATTTTAATATGGAGTT
Source organism: Romboutsia sp. D33t1_170424_H2 (assembly GCF_015669105.1). Taxonomy (NCBI): domain Bacteria; kingdom Bacillati; phylum Bacillota; class Clostridia; order Peptostreptococcales; family Peptostreptococcaceae; genus Romboutsia; species Romboutsia sp. D33t1_170424_H2. Next base: position 88,648 of record NZ_JADOZQ010000002.1, read on the forward strand.
TGGGAATAATAAATGAAGAAATAGAAAAATATAAAGTTATCATCAAAACAGATAAGAATTCAAATATCATAGAAGATGTCAATTTTAATATAAAAGATTAAGAAACGGCTATTATGCCGTTTCTTTTAATTTATACAAAAACTTGTGAAAATAGTATTATATATATTTTTGAATACAAGTTTCGACAAAAAAATATAAATGCAGATGATATAATAAAGTATCATAAGTCGAAAAAATATAAATTAACAAAACATATAGTTAATATATATAAATTAAAATTTTGGCAAAAGTAGGTGATAATCATGAGGAAGTGTAAATACCTAAGTTTCATTTTTATTACTATTTTGTTTATTACTATTTTGATATTGGGAATATATACAAAAGATATATATTCAGAAGGAAAAAGAAATATTTTATTTATTAGTTCAGGAAATCCTAATTTTTTAAACTTTGATGAATATATGAGTGGAATTGTAAGTGGGTTAGGCCATGATATAAATTTACAAACTGAGTATATGAATTCAGAATATAATTATAGCCCAAAGCATGAATTAGAATTTTATGAGTTACTAAGCCATAGACTAAGAAATTATAAAAATTTTGATGGTATTATTGTAGAAAATGATGATGCATTAGAATTTGCTATAAAATATAGAGAAGATTTATTTAAGGATATTCCTATTGTATTCTTTGCAATAGAAAATGAAGAACTTATAAAAAAGGCTTTGTCTTATGATATGGTTTCAGGGGTAAAGGAAGTATCATCAATAGATAAAAATATAGAGCTAATATCTAAATTTCACAAAGGTGTAAAAAATATTTACTTTATGTCTGGATATAAAAGTGAATTAACAAAAGAAGATATATCTTATTATGAAAATAAATATAAAAAAAATAATATTAATTTACATGAGGTAGTTACTCGCAATATAGATGTTAATGATTTTAAGAAAAAGTTAAAAAAACTAGAAAGTAGTGATGCAATTATAACTTTTTATCCAGGGTATTTTGAAAATATTAATTTAGGACACGAAGATACAATTGGGCTTATAAAATCATTAACTAAAGATGTTCCTATATATAGTTCATTTGAACATAGTATAGGGAAAGGTACTATAGGTGGTAAGGTTGTAAGTCCATATAATCAGGCTAAAAAAGCTGGGGAAATAGTAAATTCAATTTTATCTGGGAAAAGTGATAAAAAAATTTATATAGGTGATGACAATGCAAATAAGTATATATTTGATTATGAGGTAATGAAAGAATTTGGTATAAAAAAGCATGATTTACCAGACGGATCTGTAATAGTAAATGATCCAATAGAAATTTATAAAAAACATGAAAATTATATACTAGTAGTAATTTCTATTATTTTAGTTCTAGTAGCTATGGTAATAGCCTTAATATCTTATACTAACTATAAAATGAAATATGAAAAAGAACTTTTAAGATTAATTGATGAAGGCGAGGAATTAAGCAGATTAAAGGCACACTTTACATCTAATATTAGTCATGAACTAAGAACGCCAATTACTGTTATCTCATCAGTAATGCAGCTTTCAAAATCAAAATCTAAAAACAATGAATTCATAATAAGTAATAATAATTATGAAATTATAGAAAGTAATTGTAATAGATTGCTAAGGTTGATAAATAATTTAATTGATATTCAAAAATTTAAATGTGTAGATACAAAACCATATTTACAAAATGTAAATATAGTTGAGTTAATCGAAGATATAACTTTATCTGTAATACCATATACAAAATCTAAAAATTTAGATATTATATTTGATACTACTGACGAGGAAATTATAACAGCTGTTGATATTGATAAAATGGAAAGGGCAATACTTAATTTATTGTCAAATGCAATTAAATTTTCATACAATGGTGGAACTTTAAATGTCAATGTATCAACGTTAGAAGATAATGTTGAGATTGAAATAAAAGATAAAGGAATAGGTATGAATGAGGAAGAGTTAGAGCATATATTTGATATATTTTATCAAATAGATAATACCATGACTAGAAAGAATGAAGGAAGTGGGGTAGGATTATCTATTGTTAAGCTATTTGTAGAAGCACATGGAGGAAAAATTGATATAAAATCAAAATTAAATGAAGGCACAACCTTTAAAATAAAAATACCTATAATTAAAATAAGTGAAAATAGATGTGATAAATATATAATAGAAGATGAATTAAAAGAAAAGGTAAAATTAGAGTTATCAGATATATATATGTAGATATAAAATAAAAATTATTTAAAATTATAAAGAATAAGTGAAAAGAATAAAAAAGATAGTTTCTATTTTATGAAATTATCTTTTTTTATTATAAAAAATTTAAAAGTAAATTTAAAAAAATAATATTGAAATTAACACTATATAGAAAGAAAATTAAGAAAATTTCAATTATAAAGAAAAGCGATTTAATAAAAAAAGTATAAAAAGTTAGAAATAAAATAAAATAAAGAAAAAATCAAAAAAAACAAAAAAATATCTAGGAAAACGTTGACTAGAATAGAAAAATGTTTTATTATAAGTTTGCAAGGGGAAAAAAATGACAGGGGGAGAAAGATCGTATGAAAAAAATAGGATTAGTTCCTAAACTTATTATGGGTATCATAGCCGGTATATTAATCGGACAATTCGCACCAGAAGTTATAGTTAAAACTCTGGTAACTGCAAGTAGTTTATTCTCTGCATTCTTAAAATTCGTTATACCATTTATAATAATAGGATTTGTTACAGCAGGTATAGCAGATTTAGCAACAGGTGCAGGAAAATTATTAGGGATAACAACAGGAATAGCATATGGGTCTACAATAGTAGCCGGAACATTAGCATTTGCTGTAGCATCGTTAATATTCCCATCTTTTATAGATGCAAGTGTTGCTTCACAAATAGGTGATCCTGAAGCAGGTATGTTATCACCATTCTTTAGTATACCTTTATCACCAATGGTAGATGTAACTGCTGCAATAGTATTTGCATTTACAATGGGTCTAGGTATATCTGCTCTTAGAAACAATGGTAAAGGGCAAACTTTACATAATATATTCCAAGAGTTCCAAGAAATTGTAACGAAAGTATTATCAACAATAATAATACCTTTATTACCAATATATATAGCAGGAACATTTGCTAATATAACTTTTGCTGGACAAGTTTGGTCTATATTAGGAGTATTCTGGAGAGTTTACTTAATAGTAATACCTCTACATTTAATATACTTAACAATACAATTTACAGCAGCAGGAATAGTTACAGGGAAGAATCCTTTCAAAATGTTAAAAAACCAAATACCTGGTTACTTAACAGCAGTAGGAACTCAATCTTCAGCAGCTACTATACCAGTAAATGTAGAATGTGCTAAAAACAATGGAGTAAGCAAAGAAATAAGAGAATTCTGTGTACCTTTATGTGCAACAATTCACTTATCAGGAAGTATAATATCAGTTACATCATTTGCTGTTGCAGTACTTATGATGAACAATATGGATCATAGCTTTACTACTTTATTCCCATTCATATTAATGTTAGGAATAGCAATGGTTGCAGCACCAGGAGCACCAGGTGGAGCTATAATGAGTGCATTACCTTTCTTACCAATGATAGGTATACCATCAGATGGTGGACTTGCAAGTTTAATGATAGCTTTATACTTAACTCAAGATAGTTTCGGAACAGCTGCAAACGTATCTGGAGATAACGCTATAGCAGCAGTTGTTGATCATATAAACACTAAAATGTCTAAAAAAGCAAATAAAGTTGCTTAAGCAATTAAAAAAAATAGCTACCTCTTATGAGGTAGCCTTTTTTATTTAATAAAACATTTCACTTAAAAATCATAAAATATAAACCTAACAAATTAATATTGTATGAAAAGTCATAAATATTTTTATATTTAAACTAATTATATTATAAAAATAAACCTTATAATTAAAAATTCTTTAATTTACATATTGAAAATATTAAAAATCATCAATTTAAATATTTATTTGTTTAAAACAAGCTAAACTTAGCTTTTGCAATGTTAAACTTAAATTTAAATTTGAAAAATATTAAAAAAACTAAAAAAATTATTTGTCTATATTCTTATAATTAAAAATTATGAAATGCTTAACAAAAGAGACATTTGACAGAAGAAGACTACTTTGCTAGACTAAGTCCATTATCAAGGTATAGTCATAACATATTAAATTAATAACAAAGATATGAGAGCCTTATTATAGGTTATTTTTAATAACTTGTAATAGACGAAACTAGCGGATTGTGATTATGAAAGAAGGTAAATCAATTATGAAAAGCAAAAAAGTAAGTATAGCATCGTTATTAGTAGCATTAGGTATCGTATATGGAGATATAGGTACATCACCTTTATATGTTATGAATTCAATATTATCAACTAATAAAGGACAGGTTTCTACGGATTTAGTATTAGGAGGAATATCACTTGTTATTTGGACATTAACACTTCAAACAACTATAAAATATGTAATATTAACTCTTAAAGCGGATAATAACGGAGAAGGTGGAATATTTTCATTATATACTTTAGTAAGAAAAAGAGCTAAATGGGCAATTGTACCAGCGGTTATAGGCGGAGCATCACTTTTAGCAGATGGGATAATAACACCTCCAGTAACTGTTACATCATCTGTTGAAGGGTTACAAATGATATTTCCACTAAGTCTTAATATGATATTAATTATAGTAGTATCAATATTAATATTATTATTTTCTTTTCAAAACTGTGGAACTATGAAGATAGGAAAGCTTTTTGGTCCTATTATGTTTTTATGGTTTTCTATGTTAGCTATACTTGGTATATCTCAAATAATTAATAATCCACAAATAATAAAAGCTATAAATCCTTATTATGGAATAAAATTATTAATTGAAAATCCCAAAAGTACTTATATTTTAGGAGCAGTATTTCTTTGTACAACAGGTGCAGAAGCGTTATATTCTGATCTTGGACATTGTGGAAGAAAAAATATATACTATACATGGTTTTTTGTAAAGGTATGTTTAATACTTAATTACTTAGGACAAGGAGCATGGCTTATGTTAAGAGAAGGAGATGTAGTAATAAATAATCCATTTTTCTTAATAATGCCAAAGTGGTTTATTGTACCAGGGGTCATAATAGCGACAATAGCAGCAATTATCGCAAGTCAGGCACTTATTTCTGGGGCATTTTCATTAATATCAGAGGCAATAAAATTAAATCTTTTTCCTAGATTATTAATTAAATATCCAAATGAGGAAAAAGGTCAAATATATATACCAGTAATTAATTTTACATTAGGAATAGGCTGTATATTGTTAGTTTTATACTTTAAAAAATCTGAGAATATGGAAGCTGCATATGGACTTGCTATCACAGTTACTATGCTTATGACAACCATATTATTATCTCAGTATGAAAAATATAACAATAGAAAAGCTACAAGATCTGTATTAGTTTTAATTGTTTTTGGAATAATCGAATTAAGTTTTTTATATGCAAATTTATCTAAGTTTTTTAGAGGAGGATATATAACTGTATTAATAGGATTTATTATAATGTTTGTTATGTATTCATGGGTATATGGATTAAAGATAAAGGAAAGATACAATCATTTTACCAAGCTATCTAAATATAAAGATAGATTTAAATCTATAATAGAAGATACAACATTGCCCCTATATTCAACACATCTAGTGTATTTAACTCAAACTAGCACTAGGGGGTATATAGAAGATAATATATTATATTCTATATTTAATAAATCACCAAAACGTGCTAAATACTATTGGTTTGTTAACGTAAGAGTAACTGACGAGCCATATACTATGAGTTATAAGGTTCATACTATAATACCTAATCAAATATTTAAGATAGAATTTGAACTAGGATTTAAAGTAAATCAAACAGTAAATATATTTTTAAGAGAAGTAATAGAAGAATTAATATCTACAGAAGAATTAAAAATTACACTAAAGGAATATATGATAGATAACAATTTAGAGAAAAATGTTGGAGATTTTAAATTTGTATTGTTAGAAGAAAATTTATCTAATGAAAGTAACCTTTCAAAATGGGATAGTTTTATAATAGGTTTTAAGATACTTATAAAAAAAATAACAGTATCTCCAGCTAAGAGGTTTGGTATAGATACTAGTATTGTTGAAGTTGAGAAAGTTCCTATTATAATAGGAAAAAGGAAAAAGGTAAAATTAACTAGAATAAAATAAAATAAAATAAAAGTTATCTCTTACTTTGAGATAACTTTTGTTTTTTTATTAAAATATATTATTTAAAGAATTTATTAAAAGTCTATTATCTTCAGGTTTTAAAATACAAACTCTAAAGAAATACTCGTTAAGTCCATCAAAAGAAGCACAATCTCTTATAATTATTTTATGTGGAATAAGCTTATCTCTTAATTCACTTGCAGTTAATTTTTTTGATTTTATTTCACATAATATAAAATTACCTTGGCTATCATAAACATTTAAATCATCTATATTTCTTAAATTATCAAATAAATAATCTCTTTCTTTAGTCATAACATTAATAGTATTTTCTATGAAGTGTGTATCTTTAAACATAACCTCACCCATTAATGTAGCAAATATATTTATATTCCATAAATCAAGATGAGATGATATACTATCTTTTACACTAGTATTAGATATAAGCCCATATCCTAGTCTAATACCAGGGGTTGAGAAGAACTTAGAAGTACCTCTTATAACAAATATATTATTATAATCATCAACTAAAGATGTTGAAGAAAAAGCTTTAGTATCTGTAAATTCTATGTAAGTTTCATCAATCATAAAGAAAGTATTAGTACTTTCAAGTAAAGTTTTTATCTCAGCTTTTGAGAAAGTAAAACCAGTTGGATTATTAGGGTTACAGATAATAATCAAATTATATTTATTACTATTTATGTGATTTATTAATTTATCAATATCAATCTTAAAGTCATTTTCATATTTTGAGTAATATTTGTCTATATTACAGTTTATCTTTTTTAATTCTTTTTCATACTCAGAATAAGCAGGTGATAAAAGTAAAGCTTTAGTAGGATTTATAGTTTTTATAAATGAAGAAATAAGCTCTGTTGCACCACTTCCTAATACTATGTTTTCTTTATTACAATGACAATAAGAAGAAATAGAATTTTTTAAATTTGTGTAATCAGGGTCTGGATATATAGAAACCTGATCTATATTTTTAATCACAACGTCTTTAGCAGCATTAGATGCACCTAAAGGATTTATATTAGAACTAAAATCTAGAAATTCTTCTTTTGAAAATCCATATTTTTTTGATAAGTCATATAAATTAGCACCATGGTTTAAACTCAAGTAAAACACCTCCGTAGTTAATAGTTACAATTTAATTATAATATAAAAATCAATTATTAGTAGCTTTTATAAAAATATTAAACAATAATACCGAATGATAAAGCTATATATAGAAAAATATGTATAGCAAGAAATTTTAAGAAAATAATAAAAATATACTTAAAAATTTAAATAATAAAAAAATATTGAACAATTACTAAAAAAATTATAAAAATGTTCTAATATTTGTGCTTATATGGTATAATGTTTTTATTATAATATACGTAAACAACAGGAGGACTGAAATGTTCAAAATTACAGAAGTATTATTAACAGAAGAACAAATAGCTAAAAAAGTAGAAGAGATAGCAAAACAAATAGAAAAAGACTTCAAAGGTGAAGAATTATTAGTAGTAGGGATACTAAAGGGTGCTAGTGTGTTTGTTTCTGACTTAATAAGAAAAATAGACTTAGATGTTAATATAGATTTTATGAGTGTATCAAGTTATGGAAAATCAACTGAAAGTTCAGGTGTTGTAAAAATACTAAAGGACTTAGATGTTAATATAGAAGGAAAAAATGTATTAGTAGTAGAAGATATAATAGATTCAGGATTAACATTAAGCAAATTAGTTGATGTACTACAAACTAGAAATCCAAAAACATTAAAATTATGTACACTATTAGATAAGCCTGAAAGAAGAAAAGCTAATATACCAGTAGACTATGTAGGGTTTACTATAGAAGACAATTTTATAGTAGGATATGGAATAGACTGGGCAGAAAAATACAGAAACTTACCTTATATAGGAATAGTTGGAGAAGAATAATATAGAAGACTTAGCAATGTTGCTAAGTCTATTTTTGTGTAAAGGGTATAAATAAATAAGAAAGTTAGGTATAATTACATAAAAGATAAGTACTTAGGAGGGGGAAATAAAATGGATATTCAATTAAGTATACTACAATTTTTTCAGTCTTTAAGATCTGGCGTATTAGATACTTTATTTTTAATACTTACTATAAGTACAGAAATACCTGTAATAGTTTTATTAACAACAATAATGTATTGGTGTATAAATAAAAAGTATGGTCAAAAGATATTATTTTCATTAGTAGGAAACGTGGCCATAAATTCAGGAATAAAAGATGTAATAAAGGCTAAAAGGCCAATAGGAATAGAAGGGATAACGTCTCAAAGAGTATCAACAGCAACAGGATATTCATTTCCAAGTGGACATACTCAAACTGCAACTTCATTTTGGACAAGTATAATAATTATATTCAAAAATACATGGATTAGTATAATAGGAGCTATTATAATTTTAGGAGTAGGCATATCTAGACTATACCTAGGAGTTCATTGGCCTATAGATGTAATATTTGGATGGGGATTTGGGATAATATTTACTGTAATATTTAGTAAATTTTTTGATTATGTAGATAATGAAAAAAAATATCTAAGTCTTATTTTAATGTTAATACCATTTGCATTAGTTGCATTTTTAGTAAATAGTTCGTCTTATATAAAATCATTTGGATTATTAACTGGATTTGTACTAGGGTATATAGTAGAAGATAGATATATACAGTTTGAAACAGTATCAAAAAATAAAAATAAAATAAACTTTAGTAACAAAAAAGATAATAAAATAGCTAAAAATATATGTAGATTTTTACTTGGAATAATAACTTTAGGATTAGTTTACTTAGGCTTAAAATATACTATGCCAAGTAACAACTTATTTGATTATATAAGATATACAATAGTAGTATTTTATGGAGTTTGTGGAGTGCCATTTCTGTTTAAGATATTTAAGCTATAGTAAGTTTTATTATTTATTGAATAAGATTAATTAAAACATGAATATGAGTATATATTAATTAGATGCAAAGTAAGTTACTTAAAGCTATTAAAAAGTTAAGCTTACTTAAAATAGAAGAGGTGTAAATTTGAAAAAAGTAGTAGTAATAGGAGCTGGAGCAGCTGGTATGATGGCAGCGGCAACTGCAGCAGATAGAGGATTAGACGTAACATTAGTAGAGAAAAATCATAGAGTAGGGCGAAAAATATTAATAACAGGAAAAGGTAGATGTAATATAACTAATAACTGTGATATAGAAGAATTAATAGAAAATGTACCTACAAATGGTAAATTTTTATATAGTGCATTTTATACATTTACAAACGAAGATGTTATAAATATGTTTGAAAGTTTAGGTGTAAAAACTAAGACAGAAAGAGGAAATAGAGTATTTCCAGAAAGTGATAAGGCACATGATATAGCTAATGCACTTCATAAACAAGTAATAGATAAAAAAGTAAAATTGTTATTAAATACTAAAGTAGAAGAAATAATAGCAAAAGATAAAAAAATAGAAAAAGTAATATTAGACAACAAAAAAGAAATACAATGCGATGCTGTAATAGTTGCTACTGGAGGAGTTAGTTATCCTCTAACGGGTTCTACTGGAGATGGATATAAATTTGCTAAAAAATATGGACATACTATAATAGATCCTAAACCTTCTTTAATAGGGCTTGAAATATGTGAAAGTTTTGTAAGTGAATTAGAAAAATTATCTCTTAGAAATATAAAAATAGAGTTATATAACGGAAAAAATAAGAAAATATACGATGACTTTGGAGAATTAGAATTTACAAAGTATGGTATAGATGGACCAGTTGTAAAGTCAGCTAGTTGTATGATGAAAGATTTATCAAAAAATACTTATAAGATAGTTCTAGATTTAAAACCAGCACTAGATGAAGAAAAATTAGATAAAAGAATACAAAGAGATTTCCAAAAGTATACTAACAAGGCCTTTAAAAACTCTTTAGATGACTTATTGCCAAAAAAATTAATACCAGTAATAATAAAGTTAAGTGGCATAGATGAAAATACTGTAGTTCATCAAATATCTAGAGAACAAAGAAAAGCATTAGTACATTTATTAAAAAATATTAATTTAACAGTAAAAAGATATAGACCAATAGAAGAGGCTATAATAACTTCAGGTGGAGTTAAAGTTGGGGAGATAAATGCAAGTACAATGGAATCAAAGCTAATAGATGGATTATTTTTTGCAGGAGAAGTAATTGATGTTGATGCTTATACTGGGGGATTTAATCTTCAAATAGCATTTTCAACAGGTTATTTAGCCGGATATTATTGTTAGCAAGAATTTAGATATTGTTACAAATATTACCTAGAATTAAAAAACTATAAATTCATATAATACTACCAAGAAACAAAATCAAAAGAAAGAAGGTAGTCAACAATGTCAAACAACAACAATAACAACAAAACAGTAGTTCCAGGAGCTAAACAAGCATTAAATCAAATGAAATTAGAAATAGCTAATGAGCTTGGAATGACAAATTACCAACAAATGGACAAAGGAAATCTTACTGCAAGAGAAAATGGTTATGTAGGTGGATACATGACTAAAAAGTTAGTTGAAATGGCAGAACAACAAATGTCAGGACAACAACAACAATAATATATTATTTTAATATATTAAGGAGCATCTTTTAGATGCTCCTTTAGTTTTATATAAAATTAAAAAATACATGACTTATATATTGGATAAAAAATTTTTGAATGGATAAAATAACAATAAAATACATTACATAAGGAGAAATATAAATGTCGACTGTTAATTTTGAAGAAATAAAAACTAAATTTATAAATGCAGATTTAGATGAAAAAATACGTATTTATACAACAACAGAAGGTCTTACAGTAGAACAGTTTAGAGAGCTTCTTAGATATTATCCAATACAGCATTTATCTAAGCTAGAAAAAGCATTAGGATAAATAATAAAAAGTCTTCACTTAATATTTAGGTGAAGACTTTTTATTATTTAAAAAATATCAAAATAATTTATATATGATATTAGATTAATTTACTTTCTCTGGTTTATGTACATAATTATAAATTCTTTCATTACCTAAATCTATAATACCAGTGCTTATGAATTTTATTAAATTATCAACATCACAAGCATTTAGGTATTCTATAGGAATTGACAATGTATATTCACTAGAGCTTAGCAAATTCTTTAATTTTAGTTTTTGAGAAATACTTGGTTTTTCAGGGATAGATTTATTTTTATGTTTTTTGCCTTTTGATAAATTAGCATTTTGCATACTTATTAATTTATCTATATAGTCTATATAAGATAGTTTGAAGGTTTCATCTGATAAAAGATTTTCATCTAAAATGTCATTAATAGATTCATTAGATAGTATATTTTCAGCAAACTTATCAGCTGTAAGCTTACCAGTTATAATACCTTTTTGATATTTTCTGAGGACTTTTTTTGTGTGGCTATAGATTTTACTACGTGTTTCTAAATCAAGATTAGCCATTTGCATTAAAACCACTCCTTTTAAAGTGTATATTAGTCTATATATTTTATTATTGACAAGTATAAAAAATATTATAATTGTAAAAATTACAAATATATGGATGAAATATAGATTATATAAAAATAAGTAACTTGATAAGGAGAATTTATATGATAAATGGAATAATAAAGCTATTTTATTCTGAAATAGTAAAAACTAAGATGAAATCTATGCCTTCATCAGACTATACTTACAGAGAAGAGTGTAGAGAAATAAGAAATATGACATTAAAGTTAGATAGTGTATTTTTAAAGATTACAAAGCTACTATTAGCAATAATTATTTTATATATATCTTTTAATATAGAGATTTTATTTGGAATGGGGATGTTGTTAGTAGAATTGACTTATTTAATATATAAGATAAAGTTAGAAGCTCAAGTGAGAGAAAGTATTGAAAATATAAAAAATAATATAGAAATGCCTAAAATACCAACTATAGATGAGAGAGGAAAATCAGGATTAAATGTGTTAGTTACTTTGCTTATAATTGGATTATTAACAGGGTTTAATGCCATTATAATAGCAACTTTTATAATAGTTTTTATATTTACTATAAATAACATATATAGTAATATAAAGTAGACTATATAAAATTAGGGGGTAAGTAGTGATATGCAAAATTTTAATACTGATAGCCATAGAATGAAAAACTTAGTAGACATATCAGCTATGGTAACTAGTTCAACAGATTTTTATTCTATAAAAGATAAGATAGTAGACAAGATGTTAGAAGTTGTTCATCCAACTAAGGCTTGTGTTAATTTATTTTATCGAAATGACTATAAATACGCATACTTGGTGTGTTCTCAGACTTTAGAGTATATACCACAAGTATTCCCTATGGATCATGTACCACCAGTAAAATCTATGAGTAATCCAATAGGTATTAAAATAGATTTTAATGAATATCCTAAATATGTTCATGAAGCTGTAGAAGAAAAGAAAATAATATATATAGAAAATGTCTTTGAAGAGGAAAGAGCAAAAGACGAAAGGGATTTAGCTATAAAAGAAGGTTATACGGGAAGAATAGTATTTCCTTTCATAATAAACGATAAAGTAGTTGGATTTATGACTTGCTTTTTATCAAAAAATGATAGTATCTGTGAACAAGATATAGACTTTATATCATCTGTTGCATCATTGCTTAGTTTATCAATAGAAATAACTACTAAAAACAATAATATGCAATTTTTAGTACATAAATTAAGAGGTGCTATAAATTCAATAAATGCTGCAACTAAAAAGCTTTATTCAAGTAATAATATAACAGTATTCTTAGAGCAATTAAGTAAACAAGCTTGTAATATGACAAACAGCAAAGAAGCTTTGATATTAGTAGATGATAATGATTATAAAGATAGAGCATTTAACTATTACAATGTTGAAGATAAAAATAAAATAAACTTATATCCAATGTTAGAAAGTATCCAAGCGAGAAAATCAATTGGGGAATATCACAATAATGTAAATATAAAATCTGAGTCAGAAGATACTATAAAAAGTTATATATATTATAAGTTAAGATATAGAAATAAAGTTATCGGATGTATAGTATGCGCTAATAGTCAAAACTATACAAAAGATGATTTGAATATATTAAGTATATTAGCAAAACAAGTATCAGTAGGTATGCAACTGTATAAATATAATTTAGAAGAAGTAAAGCATAAAGTACTTGATAATGAATTAAACCTTTTAAATAAACAGCAAAAGTTAATAATGGATGATGCTAAATTAGAATTAAGTAACAATAAAGAGTTAGATTACTATCATAGACCAGCAAGAGTAGTTGGAGGGGACTTCTACTATGCTATGAAGGTAGATGATGATAATACAGTTTATATTTTGGCAGATGTTATGGGTCATGGTATGATTTCAAACTATATGGTTGCTATGATAAAAGGTGCCTTTAAAGTATTAGCAAATCATTATAAAACACCTGGAGAAATACTTACAAAGTTAAATAAAATGTTATATGATGAATTTGATAAAATGGACGTATTTGCTACATGTTTAGTAAGTGTTATAAATTCAAAAGAAAATAAAATAACAATATCCAACGCAGGACATTATAGTCCTATAATAATAAAGAATAATGGAGAAATAGAAGGAAATTTAAACTGTAAAAAAGGTATACCAATAGGGATAATGGATGAAGCTGAATATGCAAACAACTCTTTTGATATATCAAACTATTCACTATTATGCATGTACACAGATGGAATTTTAGAAATAAAAAATGAGTCAAAAGAAGAATATGGGGTATCTAGATTAGAGAAATTCCTTCAAGATAATTACCAAATAGGTCATGAAGTTTTACAAGGAAAGCTAGAAGAAGAGTTAATAGACTTTGCAGGTAAAGATAACTTTGATGATGATATATTAGTAGTTATGTTAAAGGATAAATAGTATTTATTATAACTAAAAGATAAAGGGGGATAATTAATGTTTAAAGAAATATTAATAATAAATGGAAGCCCAAGAAAAAATAAAAATTGTTTTTCGATATCTAAGGAAATAAGTTCTAAACTAGAAGAAAATAATATAACTTACGAAATATTTAACATATATGATATGAATATTGAGTATTGTACTGCTTGTGGATTTTGCGAAAAAACAGGTTATTGCAAATTTAATGATGATATGACCCCTATGTATAAAATGTTTGATAAAGCCAAAGGAGTTATAGTAATAAGCCCTGTACATTTTGATTGCGTATCTGCTAAATTAAAAACAGTAGTAGATAGAACTCAGGCTATATATGCAAGTAAGTATATTCTTAATAAGCCATCAATAGATAGAGATAAGACTCGTATAGGAATGTACATAGCTGTTGGAGGTTCAACACCATATGAAACTCAATTTATGGGTGGCCAAATAGTCATGGATTTTTTCTTTAAAAGTGTAAACAATAAATTAAAATATAATATTTACTTAAATAGTACAGATAAATTAGGGTATAGTGAAAATCAACACTTTAAAAATGAACTAGATAAGGCAATAAAAAATTATATATGTGATGTAAAGAAGCTTGATTAATCAAGCTTCTTTTGATTGTAAATATATTTAGAAAATCAAATAATAAAAATATAAAATTAGAAATCTAATTATATGTATACCCAAAAAAGTTAGAATAAAACATAATATAAAAAAATATTTAAATTAGAGTATTTTACTTAAATAATATTATACAATATATATAATAAATGAAGTTTAACAAGGAGAATGATATGCTAAGGTATTTAACAAGTGGAGAATCTCATGGGCAAAGCTTAATATCTATACTAGATGGAGTACCAGCTAATATAGAACTTGATTTTGAAGAAATAAACAAGGAGCTTAAAAAAAGACAAGGTGGCTACGGTCGTGGCGGCAGAATGCAAATAGAAAGAGATAAAATAAATATATTAGGTGGAGTTAGAGGTAAAAAAACCCTAGGTGGACCTATATCTATAGAAATAAAAAATAAAGATTATGAAAATTGGACAAAGTACATGAATCCAATGGAGGAAGTTGATTTAGAGACTAGAAAAGTAAGTAATGTAAGACCAGGACATGCAGACCTGGTAGGTTGCTTAAAATACGACTTTAAAGATGCTAGAAATGTACTTGAAAGGTCTAGTGCCAGAGAAACTGCAAGTAGAGTAGCTGTAGGTGCTATATGCAAGCAAATACTTAAAAATTTTAATGTAGAATTTACATCTCATGTAGTAAATATTGGTGGTGTAGAAGATAAAAATTTATATGAATTTGATTATATAAAGGAAAATGTAGATACTAGTCAAATAAGATGTGTAAATAAAAACCTAGAAGAAAAAATCATAGAAAGAATAGATAAAGCGAAATCAGAAGGTGATACATTAGGTGGAGTTGTAGAAATAAGAGTAAAAAATATTATTCCTGGGCTAGGTTCATATACTCAGTTTGATAAGAAAATAGATGGACAACTTGCTATGCATTTAATGGCTATTCAAGCCATAAAAGGAGTAGAAATAGGAATTGGATTTGATGTTAGCTCTTTAGCAGGGTCTTGTGTTATGGATGAAATAAGCTATGACAAAAATGAAGGTATAAAAAGAGCTACAAATAGACTAGGTGGAATAGAAGGTGGAATGACTACAGGAGAAGAGATTATAATAAGATGTGCAATGAAGCCAATACCTACATTATATAAACCATTAAATTCTATAAATATAAATACACTGGAAAGTTATAGTGCAAGTATTGAACGTTCAGATAATTGTGCTGTTCCTGCTTGCAGTGTAGTTTGTGAAAATGTAGTAGCTTTTGTTATATGTAATCACTTCCTAGAAAAAATAGGTGGAGACAACTTAAATGACTTAAAATCAAATTATAATTCATACATAAAAAGGTTAGGTGAAAGAGGATGGAAAAGATAGAAACTGCTATTTGTAGTGTAGTAATAGATAAAGATTATAAATCCTTTAATGAAGCTGTAAAATTAGTAAACTCAAATGATATAAATAAAGGTTTAATAAAAGCTGATATAGATTTAAATGATATATACGACAAAGTACTTATAATAAGTGATGATAATGTATATAAACATATGATGAAAGAATTTACAAGTTCTATAAAAGCTAAGTACATATATGAATATATAGTGTCACCAGGAGAACAATCTAAATCTTTAGATGTTTATGAGGAAATAATGAACTACTGTATAAGAATAAATTTATCTAGAAAATCTTTAATATTAGCCTTAGGAGGTGGAGTAGTAGGAGACCTTGCAGGGTTTATAGCATCTACTTATATGAGAGGAATTGACATTATACAAGTTCCTACAAGTTTACTTGCTCAAGTCGACTCTTCTATAGGTGGAAAAACAGGTATAAATCTAGGCAATTTTAAAAATATAATGGGAAGTTTTTATCAACCAAAACTTACTTATATAAATGTGAATTCTTTAAAAAGTTTAAGTGAAGAAGAATTTATAAGTGGTATGGCAGAGGTTATAAAGTATAGTGCAATATATGATTATGAATTTCTAGATTATCTAATAGAAAATAGTGAATCTATATTAAATAAGGAAGAAAAATACTTATACTATATAGTAAAAAAATGCGCAGGTATAAAGGTAGAAGTAGTATCTAATGATGAAAAAGAAGGTGGACTTAGAAAAATACTAAATTTTGGACATACCTTTGGACATGGAGTAGAAAAACTATTAAAAATTAGCCATGGTAAGGCTGTAAGTATAGGTATGGCTATGGCATTTAAACTTTCATTAGATGAAAAATTAATATCCAAAGAGTATTATGATAAATTTATAAGAGTTATAAATTTATACAAACTACCTTTAAAATATGATTTAAATGAAAATATGGATAAAGATCATATTGCAAAAGAGATACTATACATAATGAAGAGTGATAAGAAAAATAGCTTTGGTAAAATAAACTTAATACTTCCAACAGAACTAGGAAAAGTAAGTTTAATGGATAATATAGATGAAGAAAAAATACTTAATATAATAAGGGAGAGTCAGAATGCTTAGAGGAAGTTTTGAACTTATAGGGGATAAATCTATATCCCATAGAGCCATAATGTTTTCATCAATATCAAAAGGACATAATAAAATAAGCAACTTTTTAATGGGGCAAGACTGCTTAAGCACAATATCTTGCTTTAAGAAAATGGGAGTAGACATAGACATAAAAGGAAATGAAGTTTTTGTAAAAGGAAATGGTCTATATGGTCTAAAGGCACCTAAAGATTTACTAGACGTAGGAAACTCTGGAACTACAATAAGACTATTAAGTGGAATACTAGCAGGAAATAACTTTGATGCAACACTTATTGGAGATGAATCAATAGGAAAAAGACCTATGAAAAGAGTTACAGATCCTTTAAGAATGATGGGATGCAAAATAGAAGGAAAAGACGATGCAAACTATACTCCTATAAAAATATATGGAGGGAACTTAAAAGGAATTGACTATAATATGCCAGTAGCATCAGCACAAGTTAAATCAGCTTTGATACTTGCAAGCTTATATGCAGATTCACAAAGTATAATAAGAGAAAAAGTTAAAAGTAGAAACCATACAGAAATAATGCTTAAATCATTTGGAGCTGACATAAATGTAAATGATTTAGATATAACTATAAATCCAGTTAAAGAGTTATTTAATCAAGATATATATGTACCAGGAGATATATCTTCAGCAGCATTTATAATAGTAGGAGCTTTAATAACTAAAGGCTCAGAGGTTTTAATTAAAAATGTTGGACTAAACAAAACTAGAACTGGAATAATAGATGTTGTTAAAAATATGAATGGAAATATAGAAATAATAAATCAAAGATTCGTTGGAGGAGAGCTAGTTGGAGATTTATTAGTAAAGTACAGCAAAGATTTAAATGCTACAACAATAGATAAAACTATAATACCAAGGCTTATAGATGAAATACCAGTTATAGCAGTACTTGCAACGCAAGCAGAAGGAACAACTATAATAAAAGATGCAAAAGAATTAAAAGTAAAAGAGAGTAACAGAATAAAATCTGTAGTAGATAACTTAAAATTAATGGGTGCAGATATAGAAGAACTAGAAGATGGAATGGTTATAAAAGGAAAAACTAAGCTAAATGGAGCTAGTATAACTACTTTTAAAGACCATAGAATAGCCATGGCATTTTCAATAGCTAATTTAATCTGTGATACAGATATAGTATTAGATGACAAAGAGTGTATAGATATATCTTTCCCTGGTTACTTTGACTTATTAAAAAAACTATCAATATAAAATTTTTATATAAACTAATATTTAAAGTTAATATTAATATGGTTAAAATAAATAAAAAATTATAATAAGATAAGTAAAAGTTGAAATACTAATTATGAATGAAAATAAAAGGGTTTTCTAATATTTCAGTAGAAATAATATTAAGAAAATTATCAAATTTTGAGAAAAGAATTTGATTTAATTAAAAAATTTATGTATAATTGGATGTTGTATACAAAATTTATGTAGGAGGGTTTTTTATGAAATTACCAATAGCTTTATCAAACAGACACGTTCATTTAAGTCAAGCTGATATAGAAACATTATTCGGAGCAGGACATGAGTTAACTCATTTCAAGCCATTATCTCAGCCAGGACAATATGCATGTGAAGAAAAGGTTGATTTAGTAGGACCAAAAGGAACTATAAAAGGAGTTAGAGTTTTAGGACCAGCTAGACCTAGCACTCAAGTTGAAATATCTTTAGCAGATGGATTTGCTTTAGGTGTAAAAGCTCCAATAAAAGAATCTGGAGATATAGCAGGAACTCCTGGTGTTAAATTAGTAGGACCAGCTGGAGAAGTTGAATTACAAGAAGGTGTTATAGTAGCATCTAGACATATACATATGAGCTTAGAAGATGCTAAAAACTTCGGTGTAGAAGATAAGCAAATAGTAAAAGTTAGAACTTTCGGACCAAGAGCTGTTGTATTTGAAAATGTATTAGTAAGAGCTAATGCAAACTTCGCTTTAGAAATGCACGTAGACGTTGAAGAAGGAAACGCTGCAGCAGTTAGAAACGGAGATATGGTAGAATTAATAGCTGAATAATTTTAGTTTATATTATAAATAAAAGGTAATCTCAAAATTGAGATTACCTTTTTAGTTATATAGTTTATTATTTATGTATTTATTAAAAATCTACTTAGTAGCAGATATTTTCATAGCTTTTGAATATTCCACTCCATATTCGTACATCTGCTCAAGAAGGGGAAGTAATTTTTCTCCAAGATCTGTCAAACTATACTCGACTTTAGGAGGTATAACAGGATACACCTCTCTATGAACTAGTCCATCATCTTCTAAACTTCTAAGTTGGTTTGTAAGCATTTTTTGAGTAACATCAGGAAGCTTTCTTTTTATCTCACTAAATCTAAGGGGACCACTACTTAGATACCAAAGTATTAAAATTTTCCATTTACCGGAAACTAATTTATGAAATAAAGTCATAGGGCAAGTTTCAAATTTTGCACATCTATGACTCATGTGACATTGAGTATGAATCATATATACACCTCTTTCTATATAAATAGCATAGAAAAACTTCTAAAAAATATTAAAATATAGTCATATAGACTTATCATAAAGTATTTCTATGAAATATCTAACTTAAGACTTTTTATATCAAAATAAGAAATTACATTCATTTTAAATGGGGGAGATATAATTTCTATATATGAGATTAAAAAAGTACTGTTTCAAAATTCTAAAAATGAAGACCTATTTATTATATCATAAATAGATTATTGTAAAAACCTTACAGTATATTTTTTGATACCATATATATTTTTAGGTACTGTATATATTTTTTGAAACTATATATAAATAAAGTGCCTACTTGTTAAACAAAAACTATATAGATATGATTATATATGTGAGCTGGATACAAAATACAGATTGAAATTAAAGAGTTATGAATTTTAAATTGTTCTAAGGAAAAAATAAGTTTATATGATGCTCATAATATGCTAACATAATATGGAATAATATAAATATTTGTGTAGAAAAAAGGAGAATTTGAAATGAGTAAAATAGCAAAAATGATAGACCATACAGTATTAAAAGCTGTAACTACAAAAGAAGAAGTAATAAAGGTTTGTAATGAAGCAAAAGAATATGGATTCTTTTCAGTTTGTATAAATCCAACTAACATAGAGCTTGCTAAAAAAGAATTAGAAGGAAGCGATGTAAAAGTTTGTACAGTAATAGGTTTCCCTTTAGGAGCTAACACTAAAGAAGTTAAAGCGTTTGAAACAAGAGATGCTATAGCTAAAGGTGCAGACGAAGTAGATATGGTTATAAATATAGGTGCATTAAAAGATAAAAACTACGACTTAGTATATGAAGATATAAAAGCAGTAGTAGATGCAGCTAATAAAGAAGCTTTAGTTAAAGTAATAATAGAAACTTGTTACTTAACAGATGAAGAAAAAGTTAAAGCTTGTGAACTTGCAGTTAAAGCAGGAACTGACTATGTAAAAACTTCAACAGGATTTGGAACAGGTGGATCAACTCCAGCTGACATAAAACTTATGAGAGAAACTGTTGGAGAAAATATAGGAGTTAAAGCATCAGGTGGTGTTAGAACTGCTGAAGATGCAAAAGCTGTAATAGAAGCTGGGGCATCAAGAATAGGTGCAAGTGCATCAATAGCCATAGTTACTGGGGAAAATTCTATAAAAAGCGATTATTAGAAAAAATACAAATTTCTTGTTTAATCTACAAAATCGTGGGTATAAATGAAAGAGTAAAAGAAACTTATAATTAAACATATGGATATTATTTTAATAAACATATAGATTTTTCCTTTAAGCAAAATAAAGGAATTTTACAAAACATAAAGAATATTTTGTTTATTATGTAATATTTAGAATTATGTAATAATATAGTATTGGGGGGAAACAATGTGCAATGTTGTATAACCTTGTACATTGTTTCTACAATACAAAATACTTATAAAATGTAAGTACATAAGAGTAATATACGAGGAGGATACAATTATGGCTAAATTTATGAAAACAGTTGACGGAAATACAGCTGCTGCTCATGTTGCTTATGCATTCACTGATGTTGCTGCTATATATCCAATAACTCCGTCTTCAAACATGGCTGAAGTAGTTGACGAATGGTCGGCACAAGGCAGAAAGAATATGTTCGGACAAAAAGTAAGTGTTGTAGAAATGCAATCAGAAGCAGGAGCTGCTGGAGCATTCCACGGTTCATTACAAGCTGGTGCATTAACAACAACTTTCACTGCATCTCAAGGTTTATTATTAATGATACCTAATATGTATAAAGTTGCTGGGGAATTACTTCCAGGGGTATTCCACGTAAGTGCTCGTGCATTAGCAGCTCAAGCATTATCTATATTTGGGGATCATCAAGACGTTATGTCAGCTAGACAAACTGGATGTGTAATGTTAGCATCAGGTTCTGTTCAAGAAGTTGCTGATATAGCACCAGTTGCACACTTAGCTGCAATAGAAGGAAGATTACCTTTCATACATTTCTTCGATGGATTCAGAACATCTCACGAAATACAAAAAGTTGAGTTATTAGACACTGAAGATTATGAAAAATTAATAAACAAAGAAGCAGTAGAAGAGTTCAGAAACAGAGCTTTATCTCCAAATCATCCTGTTACTCGTGGTACTGCTCAAAACCCTGATATATACTTCCAAACAAGAGAAGCTTCAAATAAATATTACAACAACATAGTTGGAATAGTTGAAAAATACATGAAGCAAATGAGCGAATTAACTGGAAGAGAACATGGACTATTTGATTACTACGGAGCACAAGATGCTAAGTATGTATTAATAGCTATGGGATCTGCTACAGAGGCTATAGAAGAAACAATAGATTACTTAAATGCTCAAGGTGGAAAATACGGTTTAGTTAAGGTTCACTTATTCAGACCATTCTCTACTAAGCATTTATTAGAAAAAATACCAGCAACTGCTGAAAGAATATGTGTAATGGATAGAACTAAAGAGCCAGGTGCTATAGGAGAGCCATTATACTTAGACGTACGTAGTGCATTCTACGGAGCTGAAAATGCTCCAATGATAATAGGAGGAAGATACGGATTAGGATCAAAAGATGTTACTCCATCAGATATAAAAACTATATTTGATAACTTAACTTCTGAAAATCCTAAGAACAACTTCACTGTAGGTATAGTAGATGACGTTACTAATACTTCATTAGAGCCATCTGAACCTATCAAAATAGCTACACCAGGAACTATAAGATGTAAGTTCTGGGGATTAGGATCTGACGGTACAGTTGGGGCTAACAAACAAGCTATAAAAATAATAGGAGACAACACTGAAAAGTATGCTCAAGCTTACTTTGCTTATGACTCTAAGAAGTCTGGTGGTATAACAATGTCTCACTTAAGATTTGGAGATGCTCCAATAAGATCTACTTATTTAATAGATGAAGCTGACTACATAGCTTGTCACAACCAATCATATGTTAACCAATATGATTTATTAAAAGGACTTAAAAAAGGTGGAACATTCGTATTAAATACAATATGGTCACCAGAAGAGTTAGAAACTCATTTACCAGCAAAAATGAAGAGATTCATAGCTGAAAATGAAATAAACTTCTACACTGTAAATGCTACTAAGATAGCTCAAGAAATAGGTCTTGGAAATAGAATAAACATGATAATGCAATCAGCATTCTTCAAGTTAGCTGAGATAATACCTCAAGAAGAAGCTAGCCAATACCTAAAAGATTCTATAAAGAAAGCTTACGGTAAAAAAGGTGAAAAAGTCGTTAACATGAACTTTGAAGCTGTTGAAGCTGGTATGAATGCATTAGTTAAAATAGAAGTTCCAGCTGCTTGGAATCAAGCTGTTGAAAGTGCAGAAACAACAAACTGCGACGAACCAGAATTCATAAAAAATATAGTAAGACCAATGAATGCTCAAGAAGGTGATAGTTTACCAATAAGTGCATTTGATGGAATAGAAGATGGTACATTCCCATGTGGTACTGCAGCTTACGAAAAACGTGGAGTAGCAGTAAATGTTCCTGAGTGGGATGTAAACAACTGTATACAATGTAACCAATGTGCTTATGTATGTCCTCATGCATGTATAAGACCAGTATTAGTAACTGAAGAAGAAATGGCTAATGCTCCAGAAAACTTCAATACTAAAAAAGCAATTGGTAAAGGATTTGAAGGATTACAATACAGAATGCAAGTAAGTCCACTTGACTGTACAGGATGTGGAAACTGTGCTGACATATGTCCAGCTAAAGGTAAAGCATTATTCATGAAACCTCTTGATACTCAAGAAGTTGAAATAGAAAACTGGGCATTCGCTGTAGATACTACAAAGGTTGCTCCTAAAGATGATGTAATGGCTCCTAACACTGTTAAAGGAAGTCAATTCAGACAACCATTAATGGAATTCTCAGGTGCTTGTGCTGGATGTGGAGAAACTCCATACATCAAGTTAGTTACTCAATTATTCGGAGATAGAATGATGATAGCAAATGCTACTGGATGTTCATCAATCTGGGGAGGATCAGCTCCATCAACTCCATACACTGTTAACCATGAAGGTAAAGGTCCATCTTGGGCAAACTCATTATTCGAAGACAATGCTGAATTCGGATATGGAATGATGTTAGCAGTTAAACAAATGAGAAACAAAATAGCTGAAAACATGGAAACATTATTAACAATGGATATATGTGATGCAGCTAGAGAAGCATTTACTGCTTGGTTAGATGCTAAAGAAGATGGAGAAGCTTCAAAAGTAGCAAGCCAAAAAGTATTAGATGTATTAGCTAATGCTCACAATATAGAAAATGCTGAAATAAAAGCTTTAGTTAATGAAATAGAAGAAAGAAAAGATTACCTAGTTAAGAGATCTCAATGGATACTTGGAGGAGACGGATGGGCTTATGACATCGGTTACGGTGGACTTGACCACGTACTTGCTTCAGGTGAAAATGTAAACGTACTAGTATTTGATACAGAAATATATTCAAATACAGGAGGTCAAGCTTCTAAATCTACTCCAATATCTGCAATGGCTAAGTTCGCTGCAGCTGGTAAGAGATCTAAGAAGAAAGACTTAGGTATGATGGCAATGAGTTACGGAAACGTATATGTTGCACAAGTTGGTATGGGTGCAGATAAGAACCAATTAATGAAGGCTGTAATAGAAGCAGAAGCTTATGATGGACCATCATTAATAATAGCTTACTCTCCATGTATATCTCATGGTATAAAAGAAGGTATGGGTAGAGCTCAAGCTAACATAGAAAAAGCTGTTAAAGCTGGTTACTGGCACTTATACAGATTCAACCCAACATTAAAAGCTCAAGGTAAGAATCCATTCACATTAGATTCTAAAGAGCCAACTGAAAGCTTCAGAGAGTTCTTAATGGGTCAAGTAAGATACGCTGCAATAGCTAAGCAATTCCCAGACGTAGCTGATGAATTATTCACTATGGCTGAAGAAAATGCTAATGAAAGATACAACAACTATAAGAGATTAGCTGAACAATGCTAATAAATATAGTTTAATATAAAGGATGTACTTTTAGAGTACATCCTTTTTTATATAATAGTGTTTTATTATACATAACTTAAGTGAATTTTTTAGTTTAAATATATATTTATAGCTTATTAAATACAAAAAAGCATAAAAACATAAAACATTCATAAAATATTCATAAAGTTAGGCTATAGTAAATGTAAATGAACATACTCCATAAAATAGATTGAAATATATAAAAAGATAGGATAAGTTTTGTTGAGAGCTTGTCCTATCTTTTTATTAAGCTTTACTAAATTAATACGTATATTAAAATATAGATTATAAATAAGATTTGCGATATAATGTGTAAGCTAATAATTCAAGAAAGTGAGAGTTTAATGAAAAAGAAAATAATTATAGGAATGCTATTAATAATAGCTATAATAATATCAATAATTATAGCAAGTAAAAAAGATGAAAAAGACGGAGTTTATTTTACAGATAAAACTTACAATAAAGAGATTAACCCAATATCAAAGGAAACTGCTGTGAATATAATAAAAGCAGAATATGGAGATCTTGTAACTGTAAATAAAGATGATATAAAAAAAGTTGGAGACAAGTACAAGGTTGAACTTTTTATAACTATAAATGATGAAGAACACAGTCATAAAAAAAGTATAGGAGTTCATGAAATAGATATTTATACAGGAGATATGAAGATAGTTAATTAAGTATTTGACTTATTATGTGATAATAATAAACTTAAATAGTGTATACTAATTATAAATGTGATACAATAAATATATAATTATTTAAGTTTGGAGGATTAGAAGTTGAGACCATTAGAAAATGAGTTAAAATATTTAAAACTACTATCAAAACAATATCCAAGCATATCAAAAGCAAGTACTGAAATAATAAACCTAGAGGCAATACTTAACTTGCCTAAAGGAACGGAACACTTTATAACAGATATACATGGAGAATATGAGCCTTTTGTTCATGTTTTAAAAAATGGCTCTGGAGTCATAAAAAGAAAGATAGAAGAACTATTTTCAAATACTATGAGAGAAAATGAGAAAAAAGCATTAGCTACTTTAGTATACTATCCAGAGCAAAAACTAGATTTGATAATAAAGAAAGAAGAAAATCTAGAAGATTTTTATAGAATAAATATATATAGATTAGTTGAACTTTGTAAATATGCATCTAGTAAATACACTAGATCAAAAGTAAGGAAATTATTACCAGAAGATTTTAAGTATATAATAGAAGAATTACTTCATGAATCTATAGATATAAAGCATAAACAATGTTATTACCAAAGTATTGTAGATACAATAATAGAGACTGATAGAGCAAAAGAATTTATAATAGCTATATCTAAAGTTATACAAAAACTAGTAGTAGATAGACTTCATATATTAGGAGATATATACGATAGAGGACCAAGACCAGACGTAGTAATAGATACTTTAATGGATTATCATTCAGTGGATATACAATGGGGAAATCATGATATACTTTGGATGGGTGCTGCAAGTGGAGAAAAAACTTGTATAGCAAATGCTCTTAGGATATCAGCTAGATATGCAAATCTAGATATAATAGAAGATATATATGGAATAAATTTACTTCCTCTTGCTACTTTTGCTATGGAAACTTATAAGGATGACCCTTGCCATTGTTTTATTCCAAAAATTAGTGATCAAAATGTATCAACAAAAGAAAAATCATTAATAGCTAAAATGCACAAGGCAATAAGTATTATACAGTTTAAGTTAGAAGGAGAAGTTATAAATAGAAGGCCTGAGTTTGAGATGCAGCATAGACTTTTACTTAATAATATAAACTATGAAGAAAATACTATTAAATTAAAGGGTAAAGTATATAAATTAAAGGATTCTAATTTCCCAACTATAAACAAAAATAACCCATATGAGTTAAGCAAAGAAGAAAATGAAGTTATAGAAAAATTAGTATCATCTTTTAAAAATAGCGAAAAACTTCAAAAACATATTTCTTTTTTATTCTCAAAAGGAAGTATATACTTAACAGCAAACTCTAACTTACTAATACATGGATGTGTACCTTTAAATGAAGACAAGAGCTTTATGTCTATGAAAATACAGGGTAAAGAATATAAGGGTAAAGCTTTAATGGATAAGATGGAAGCTATATCTAGAGAAGGATATTTCTTTAAAGAAAATACAACTCAAAAGCAATATGGAATGGACATGATGTGGTATCTTTGGACAGGAAAGTGTTCATCATTATTTGGTAAAGATGACATGACTACTTTTGAAAGATATTTTATAGCGGAGAAAGAAAGTCACAAGGAAAATAAAAATCCATATTTCAAATTAAGAGAAGATGAAAAGATGTGTGAAAAGATATTTGAAGAATTTAACTTAGACCTAACAGATAGCCATATTATAAATGGTCATGTTCCTGTAGAAAGTAAAAATGGTGAAAGTCCTATAAAGGCAAACGGAAAAATACTAGTCATAGATGGTGGCTTTTCAAGGGCATACCAAAATAAAACAGGACTTGCAGGTTATACTTTAATATATAATTCTCATAGTTTACAATTAGTTTCACACCAACCTTTTACATCAGCAGAAGATGCTATAAAAAAAGAAAGTGATATACTATCAACTACAGAAGTAGTAGAACATAAAGCAAAACGTAAAACAGTAAGAGATACTGATGCAGGTAAAATATTAGAACAAGAAGTAAAAGACTTAAAGTTACTTTTATTAGCTTATAGAAAAGGATTAATTAAAGAAAAATAAATGTTTTCCTAAAATTCTTGACAGAATTAAATACCTATTATAAAATTATAATATAAATAAAACTTGAATAAAAATATACAAATATTTACTTATCAATACTTTGGATTGTTACTGATAGAGCAGGCAATACCTAAGTTGAGACTTTATTTTAGTGTCTTAATTTAGGTATTTTGTATTTATACATATATTTTGTTAAAAAATAATTAAGGTAAAAATATATATAAAAAACAACTAAAATTTAAACTAAGTTTATTTAAAAATGATTGATCTAAAGAATAGAGGTGAGTATATATGCTAATTCAAAAAATATACAATAACAATGTAGTATTGGTTGTAGATGATGAAACTAATAAAGAACTAGTACTCACTGGATGTGGAATTGGATTTAAAAAAAAGGTTGGAGAAAAAGTAGACCAAGAAAAAATTGAAAAGAAATTTGTTATGGAAGATGAAAACTTGGCTAAAAAGATAACTAGGATAGCTACTGAAGTAGATGAAGATATATTTAATGTAACTTCTAAGATAATAGAATATGCAAAACAAAATTTAAATGCAGAACTAGACGATTATATATATGTAGCACTAGCAGATCATATATCATTTGCAATTAAAAGGTATAATCAAAATATAGAAATTAAAAATGATTTACTTTATGAAATAAAAAGGATTCATAAAAAAGAATTCCAAATAGGAATGTGGGCAATAGATTATATAAACAAAGAATTTAATGTAAATTTCACAAAGGATGAAGCAGCATTTATAGCTATGCATATTATAAATGCAAATTATAAAGAAAGCACTAAAGAATCATTTTTAATGACTAAGATAGTAAAAGAAATACTAAATATTATAAGATATTATTATTCAGTAGAATTTAAAGAAGATGATTTTAACTATGATAGATTAGTAACTCATTTAAAATTCTTTGCAAAACGACTTATAAAAAAAGAACAAGTAGAAAATAATGACAATGAACTTTTAGAAATTATAAAAATTCAATATGAAAAACCATATAATTGTTCTTGTAAGATTAAAAAATATATAGAAGATAATCATGAGTATATAGTTACAGAAGATGAGCTTTTATATCTTACACTACATATAAATAGAGTAATAGCAGCTATAAAGTAAAATATTATAAGGTTAAACCTTTAATAATATATATATTAAATAGAAAGTATAAACAATAAGATTGTTACTGGTTGAGCAGGCAAGACTTAAGTTTATAAAAGTAATAATAAGTTAAATTTATGTAATAATTACAATCAATATATACATAATAATATTGATTGGATTTGCAATAATTTATCTTTAAGTTATTTTTATAGATTTAAGTCTTTTTTATTTAATCAATGAAAATTAAAACTTTCTAAAATTAAAAATATAAAGGAGAGGTATTATGAAAAAGATATTTGGTGTCTTACAAAAAGTAGGGAAAGCTTTAATGCTACCAGTTGCATTACTTCCAGCAGCAGGTATATTACTAGGTGTAAGTAATGCATTAGCTAACCCGGCATTAGTTGAAAAAATGCCGTTTTTATCAACGGGAGCTTTTCCACTTATAATAAATATAATGGAAAGGTCTGGAGGAATAATATTTGATAACTTACCTTTACTATTTGCCGTTGGGGTGGCAGTTGGATTAACTGAAGGTGAAGGTGTTGCAGGACTAGCTGCAATAGTTGGTTTCTTAATAATGAATACATCTATGGGTATAATGACTGGTGTAACACCAGATATGATGGGTAACCCAATGTATACAACAACTGTTGGTATACCAACTCTTCAAACAGGAGTTTTTGGTGGTATCATAATTGGTATAATTGCAGCAGGACTTTATAAGAAGTTCTATAAAATAGAATTACCTCAATACTTAGGATTCTTTGCAGGTAAGAGATTTGTTCCAATAGTTACAGCAGCATCAGCTATATTAATAGGTATAGCCTTATCATTTATATGGCCACCTATACAAAATGCATTATTAAACTTCTCAAGAACAGTAATAGAAGCTAACATAACATTAGCAGCATTTGTATTTGGTATAATAGAAAGAGCATTAATACCTTTTGGATTACATCACGTGTTCTATAATCCTTTCTGGTATCAATTTGGTGAATACATAGATAAAGCAGGAAACTTAGTAATGGGTGACCAAAGTATATTCTTTGCTCAACTTAAAGATGGTGTAGCATTTACAGCAGGTACATTTATGACAGGTAAGTTCCCATTTATGATGTTTGGACTTCCAGCAGCTGCACTTGCAATGATTCATACAGCTAAGCCAGAAAAGAGAAAGTATGTTGCAGGTATAATGGCATCAGCAGCACTTACATCTTTCTTAACAGGTATAACTGAACCATTAGAGTTTGCATTTTTATTCGTTGCACCAGGATTATTTGCAGTACACTGCTTATTTGCTGGTTTATCATTTGCTGTAATGCAAATACTAAATGTTAAAATAGGTATGACATTCTCAGGTGGGTTATTTGACTTCTTACTATTTGGAGTATTACCAAATAGAACGCCATGGTATTTAGTAATACTAGTTGGTGCAGTATTTGCAGTAGTTTACTATTTCGGATTTAGATTCTTAATAACTAAGTTTAATTTAAAGACTCCAGGTAGAGAAGATGAGAGTGAAGACAGCACAAATACAACATTAAACAACAGTGAATTAGCAGTAGGTATACTAGAAGCATTAGGAAACAAAGAAAACTTAAAAAGTTTAGATGCTTGTATAACAAGACTTAGAGTAGCTGTTGAAGATATAAATAAAGTAGACCAAGCAAGACTTAAAGAACTTGGAGCTGCAGGTGTTATGGTAGTTGGTAACAATGTACAAGCTATATTTGGGCCAAAATCAGATACATTAAAATCAGAAATAAATGAAATAATATCTGGAAAAGTAAAAGTTAATGCACCTAAAAAAGGTGAAATCAAAAAGGCTGAAGTAAAAGAAGATAAGCCTAAGGCTAAAGATGAAGTAGAATTAACTTCTACAGGGGAAGAAATAATATCTTTAGTGAATGGTGAATTAATGGATATATCACAAGTTCCAGATGAAGTATTCTCAACTAGATTAATGGGAGATGGATTTGCTATAAAATCTAATGATGGAGAAATATATTCTCCAGTAAATGGTACAGTAGGAGTCGTATTCCCAACGAAACATGCAGTGATAATAGAATCAGAAAATGGAAGAGAAGTGCTTATACATTTAGGAATAGAAACCGTTAAATTAGAAGGTAAAGGCTTTGAAGTATTTGTTGAAGTTGGACAAAAAGTTAAAGCTGGAGATAAACTAGTAAAAATGGATTTAGATTATATCGAGAAAAATGCAACATCAACAATAAGTCCAGTAGTATTTACTAATTTAGGACCAGATGAAAAGATATCTATAAAAGAAGGTCCTATAAAAGCTAAGGAAAAAAATAGAGTAAGTATAGTTAAATAGTTAATAAAAAAGCTAGTTATAAAATTTTATAACTAGCTTTTTATACTAAAATGATATTCTTAAATATTTAAGCTAAATTTGACAATATTAAGAAAAAAATAAGTAAAACGACATTTGAAATAAAATTTAGTATGGTATTTTTTGCAAATAGATTGAAGTAACTAGAATTTTGACATAATAATGTAAATCAAGTATAATTAATAAGATGAATTTAACTACAAATGAAATTCTTAAACGAGGTGGAAAGTGTGGATAATATAATAATACAACCAGTATTGGTTGGTGGTGATATAAATTGCTACTCAGTAGCAAGAGCATACCATGAAGCTTATGGAGTTAAGTCTATAGCTTTTGGTAGATATGCATTAGGGGCGACAAAAGATAGTAACATAATAGATTTTAGAATAGACGAAAGAATAACAGAAGAAAAAGAGTTTATAGATGTATTACTTAAAACTGCAGATGAATTAGCTGCACCTAATAAAAAGCTAATAATAATGGGATGTACTGATGAATATGCAGAATTAATAATAGACCATAGAGATATACTTAAAGAAAAGTACATAGTTCCATATATAGGCAAGGAATTAAAAGATAAGTTAATAGAAAAAGAATTATTCTATAAAATGTGTGAAGAAAAAGGATTAGACTATCCTAAGACTTTCATATATTCAAAAGGTGATGAAATAAAAGACTTTGGATTTAAGTATCCAGTTATAATAAAACCTTCTGACAGTGTATTATATTGGCAATTCCCATTTGAAGGAATGAAAAAAGCTTATATAGCACAAAATGAAACAGAGTTCAAAGAAATAACGAACTCAATATATGCTGGTAAGTATGACAAAAACTTAATAATACAAGACTTTATACCAGGGGATGATTCACATATGAGAGTTTTAACTTGCTATTCTGATCAACATGGTAAAGTTAAAATGATGTGTTTAGGACATGTATTATTAGAAGAGCATACTCCAAAAGGAATAGGAAATCATGCTGCTATAATAACAGAATATGATAAAGACTTAATGGAAAAGTTTAAGGCATTTTTAGAGGATATAAATTATACAGGATTCTCTAACTTTGATATAAAGTTTGATAGTAGAGATAACACTTATAAAGTGTTTGAAATAAACTTAAGACAAGGTAGAAGTAACTACTATGTAACTAGTTCAGGAAACAACATAGCTAGATATGTTGTAGAAGACAGAGTATATAACAAAGAATTAGATTTAAAAATACAAAAAGATCCATTCTTCTGGCATGTTATACCAAAGAATGTAGTTTATAAATATGTTAAAGATCAAGCTTTAGTAAATAAAGCTAAATCATTAGTAGCACAAGGAAAAAGTGCAACTTCATTTGGATATGACAAAGACTTAAAAGGAAACTTTAAAAGAAGTTTATATATATTATTATATAACATAAACCAAATGAGAAAGTTCAAAAAATATTGTAAATAGATTGGTGAGATTATTATGAACAAGACAGTTGGAGTTATTGGTGGATTAGGACCTATGGCCACGGTTTACTTTTTTGACATGGTAGTGAGATTAACAGATGCAAAGTCTGATCAAGATCATGTTGATATGATAATAACTAACCGAGCTACTACTCCTGATAGAACCGCATACATAATAGGAGAAAGTGAAGATTCTCCAGTAGATGTTCTTATAAAAGACAGTAAAAGGTTAGAGGCATGTGGCTCAGATTTTATAGTGATAACTTGTAATACAGCACATTATTTCTATAAAGAAATTTCAGAAAGTGTAAATATACCTGTTGTAAATATAATAGAAGAGACTGTAAAACATGCTAAAGAAAATGGACACAAAAAATTAGGTATATTAGCTACAACTGGAAATATAAAAACTAAGTTATATCAGAATATGTGTGAAAAATATGAAATAGACTATTTAACACTAGATGAAGATAGACAAAGTGATGTAATGAGTATAATCTACAATGATATAAAAAGTGGAAAGCCTGCAAATATGAATAAATTCGATGCTATTATTGACTATCTAAAGTCAAATGATTGTGATGGAGTTATACTAGGATGTACAGAGCTTTCAATACTTAAAAATGACAACAATTTAGATGGTAAATTTTATATAGATTCGCTAGAAGTTTTAGCTAGAAAGTCTATAGAAAATAGTGGTAAAAAAGTTAAGGAAGCTTAAAATAAGCTTTATATATAATTTAAAGACTAAAAACAAAGAAAGCAGAGTGGTATATACTACTCTGCTTTTATAAAGATAATAAAAATTAGTATCTTAAATCATTAAAGTCTTATAAAAGGTATAAAATTGTATAAAAAGTTATATGTATAACAATAATTTTTTTTATCAAAAAACTCAATATTGTGCTATACTTACATAGATAAGAAGACTTATTAGGAGGGCTAAAGATGAAATTATTAGAAGTTATGAATGGGGTAGAATTTACCTCTCAAAAGCCTTGGAATGAAATAGAAAATACAGAAATAAAAGACATAGCATACAACTCTTCCAAATGTGAAGACGGATATATATTTGTAGCGATAAAGGGTGAGACTGTAGATGGTCACAAATATGCTAAAGATGCATATAAAAGAGGAACAAGAGTATTTATACTACAAGATGATGTAGAATTAGGAGAAGATGCTATAAAGCTATTTGTAAAAGATAGTAGGATAGCACTATCAAATATGTCATCAAATTACTTTGGTAATCCATCAAGAGAATTAAAAGTAATAGGTGTGACAGGAACTAAAGGAAAGACAACTATAACTAATTATATAAGTGAAGTATTAAACAAAGCTGGAATAAACACAGGGGTTATAGGAACTAATGGAACTTTCTACAATGGTAAGAGTGAAAAAACAGTTAATACAACTCCTGAAAGTTATGAATTACACCGAATATTTAGAACTATGCTAGATGAAGGTGTTAAATGTGTATCTATGGAAGTTTCTTCTGGTGGAATAATGATGAATAGAGTTGAAGATGTAAACTTTGATATAGGAATATTCTCGAATTTATCTCCAGACCACATAGGGCCAAAAGAACATCCAACATTTGAACATTACTTAGAGTGTAAGGCTAAATTATTTACATTATGTGACCATGGAATAATAAATATAGATGATAAGCATGCTAAAGACATAATAAAACATGCAACTTGTCATATAGAAACTTTTGGGATAGAGGAAGATGCAGATTTAAAAGCTAAAAATATAAAGTATTCTAGAGAACTAGATTCATTAGGGACAAGCTTTGATGTAGAAACTAAAGATGATATATTTAATGCATATATATGTTCACCAGGTACTTTTAGTATATACAATGCACTAGCAGTTATATCAGTTTGTAGATATTTAAAGATAGACCAAAGATTAATGTTAGATGCCCTTAAAAATGCTAAAGTGAAAGGTAGAGTTGAAGTACTTCCTGTACTTGATTATGCAACAGTAATAATAGATTATGCTCATAATGGAGTTAGTTTAGAAAATATACTTCAAACTCTTAAAAAATATGATCACAATAGATTAATATGTTTATTTGGATCAGTTGGAGGAAGAACTAAGTTAAGAAGAAAAGAACTTGGAGATGTTGCATCTAGAGAATGTGACTTATGTATATTAACAGGAGATAACCCAGATTTTGAAGATCCAATGGATGTAATAAATGATATAGCTAAGTCATTTGAAGGTTCAAAATGTGAGTATATAAAAGTGCCAGATAGAGAAGAAGCCATAATAAAAGCTATAGATATAGCTAAAGAAGGAGATATGATAGTCTTTGCGGGAAAAGGACATGAAGAATATCAACTTATAAAAGGTGAAAGAGTACCTTTTAGTGAAACAGAAATAGCTAAAAAAGCAGCAGCCAAGGTAATGGAAAGTAGAAAAATTATGGCAGAATCCTTATAATTAAAGAAACTAAGAAGGGAAGTTTAATACTTCTCTTTTTAGTGTCTATACTAAAATTAAAAAAATGGAGAAATTTCATGAATGAAGGGAAAATATTTTTATCATTACTAGAAAAATCAAGCTTAATAATAGTTTTATTTATAATGATAACTAAGATAAAGGGGTTTAAGTACATATTTCAAAAAGAAAAATACAAAGCTAAAGATTTAATGATGATATCTATTATATTTAGTTTATTAGCAATACTTGGTACTTACAATGGAATAAGTGTACAAGGTTCTCTTGCCAATACTCGAATAATAGCCATAGTATCTGGAGGTGTATTATTTGGACCTTTAGTTGGTATAGTATCGGGTGTAATATCAGGTGCTCATAGATATATAATAGATATACATGGCATAACCTCTTTTCCATGTTTTATATCTAGTATATTTGCAGGAATTATATCGGGATATTTTTACAAAAGAATAGATGATAAATATAGATGGATATATGGTATTTTATGTGGTGTAATATCAGAAAGTTTTACTATGTTGTTAATATATTTGATTTCAAAGCCACATGATGTAGCAGTAAATATTATACATAAAATATATATACCAATGATAGTAGGTCAAATTGGTATAGGTTTTTTAGTATCTATTGTACAAGCTATAAAAAAAGAAAAGGATGAAGTAGCAGCATTTCAATCAAAGTTAGCGCTAGATATAGCAAATAAGACACTACCTTACTTTAGGTCTATAAATAAAGATTCCTTAAGAATTATATGTCAAATAATAAAAGATGAAATTAACTCAGATTCAGTAGCAATAACAGATAGAGAAAAAGTATTAGCCTATGTAGGAATAGGAGAAGAAATATTTAATAGATCTACAGGTCTTAGTGATATAACCAAAGAATCTATGGAAAAAAATAAAATATTAAATATAAAAGTAGAAAATGAAGGGTATTCTGTAAGTGAGAAAGTAAATTTAAAAACAGTCATGATAATACCTTTAACTGAATCCAATAAAGTAATAGGAAGTCTAAAAATATATTATACAGAGCAATATGATATGAGCCATTCAAAAAAAGCGCTAGCCATAGGATTATCTCAAATGATATCTACATTAATGGAAGTATCAAAGATTGAAAAAATGAAAGAGGCTAAAAATAAAGCAGAAATAAAAGCTCTACAAACCCAAATAAATCCTCACTTTTTATTTAATGCATTAAATACTATAACATCTTTTATAAGAATTGATCCAGATAAAGCAAGAAAGCTTATTATAAATCTTTCTACTTATATGAGATATAATCTAGAAGTTACAGACAATCTTATTGATATAAATAAAGAATTAGAACAAGTAAAAGCTTATGTAGAAATAGAAAAAGCACGATTTGGAGATAAACTAAATGTTATTTATGATATAGATGATGATATACAAGTGAAGATACCAAGCCTTATAATACAACCTCTAGTAGAAAATGCAATTATACATGGAATAAGAAAAAATGGAGGACATGGCGTAGTAGTAATAGGAGTTAAAAAGAAAAAAGAAAAAGTTAACATATGGGTAGAAAATGACGGATTAACTATAGATCAAGAGATAATTAATAGAGTTTATAATAATAATATGCCAGAAAATAAGATAGGTCTTTATAATGTTCACTTAAGACTTAAGTTAATATATGGACATGGCTTAGATATAAAGAGGTTAAACCCAGGAACTAAGATAGAATTTAAAGTATAGAAAGGGGATGCTAGATGAAAGCTATAATAGTTGAAGATGAGTTTCCAGCAAGAGAAGAACTAAAATATTTTATAAATAATTTTAGCAATATAGAAGTGATAAATGAGTTTGATAATGGAGTAGATGTACTAAAATTTATACAAGAAAATAGTGTAGATGTAATATTTTTAGATATAAATATACCTATGCTAGATGGTATGCTACTGGCAAAAACAGTAAGACAATTTAAAAAAAGCCCAAAAATAGTTTTTATAACAGCTTACAAAGAACATGCAGTAGATGCATTTGAATTAGAAGCTTTTGATTATATATTAAAGCCATACTCAGATGATAGAATTGTATCTATGTTAAAAAAACTTGAAAAGAGTGATATAGCAGATGAAAGTATTGATGTGTCTAAAAAAGTAAAAAATGAAAACAAGAAAAATCTATCTAGTGTTAGCTTATGGAAAAATGATAAGTTAATAGTAGTTAATATATATGATATATATTATTGTGAGGCAAGAGAAAGAGAAACTATAGTATTT
This sequence comes from Romboutsia sp. D33t1_170424_H2, assembly GCF_015669105.1. Classification (NCBI taxonomy): domain Bacteria; kingdom Bacillati; phylum Bacillota; class Clostridia; order Peptostreptococcales; family Peptostreptococcaceae; genus Romboutsia; species Romboutsia sp. D33t1_170424_H2. The sequence goes on from NZ_JADOZQ010000002.1 coordinate 125,880, forward strand.
ACAAAAGATAATGAATACATAGTAAAGGGATGTATAAAAGATTTTGAAAAAAACCTAGGAAAAGAATTATTCTTTAAGACGCATAGATCTTTTATTGTAAATGTACATAAGATAAAAGAAATAATACCATGGTTTAATAGTACATATAAGTTAAAACTAAAAGATATAGATACAGAGATACCTGTGAGCAGAAGTAATATAAAAGAATTTAGAAAAATTATGCATATATAATTGTATTTTATGTTATTATTTATGCATTTCATGTAAAAATATATCTTTAAAAGTCAAAAAAACGTTATTATATCCTTGGAATAATTAATACAAAAACTTAAAAAATAAAGTTTTAAAAAGGAGAAAAGGTATGATAACATTTTTAGTATGCTTAGCAATACTTATCGTTGGATACTTCACTTACGGAACTTATGTAGACAAAATGGTTAAGTTAAGTGATAATAATCAAACTCCAGCAGTAAGATTACAAGATGGAATAGACTATATTCCAATGCCTTGGTACAAGGTATTTTTAATACAATTTTTAAATATAGCAGGAACAGGTCCTATATTTGGTGCTATAATGGGGGCATTATTTGGTCCAGTAGCATTTTTATGGATAACGTTTGGTACTATATTTGCAGGAGGAGTTCACGATTTCTTCTCAGGGGTTATATCAATGAAGCATGATGGTATGTCAGTTTCTGAAATAGTTGGTATATACTTAGGTGGAAAGATGAAAACAGTAATGAGAGTATTCTCAGTAATACTTCTTATATTAGTTGGTACAGTTTTCGTTACATCACCAGCAGGTCTTTTAAAATCTATGACAGGTGTAGATCAAATAGTATGGATAGTACTAATAATAATATACTATATAGCTGCGACTGTTTTACCAGTTGATAAGGTTATAGGTAAGATATACCCATTATTTGGAGCAGCTTTATTATTTATGGCTATAGGATTAGCAGGAGCTATGATAATAGGTAACATGAATGGAACTATGGTAATGCCAGAATTAACTTTACAAAATATGCATCCAGATGGATTATCTTTATTCCCATTCTTATTCGTAACAATAGCTTGTGGGGCGATATCAGGATTCCATGCGACTCAGTCACCTATGATGGCTAGATGTATAAACAACGAAAGAGAAAGTAAAAAAGTATTCTATGGAGCAATGGTTGTTGAAGGTATAGTTGCATTAGTATGGTGTGCAGTTTCAATAGCATTCTTTGGAGATAGTTTATCGCTACAAGCAGCATTAGCTGAATTTGGTGGTCAGTCAGGAGTTGTTGGATTAATATCTAAGTCATTATTAGGTCAAGTTGGTTCAATACTTGCAGTACTTGGGGTTGTCGCTTGTCCTATAACAAGTGGAGATACAGCATTTAGAAGTGCAAGACTTACAATAGCAGATTCATTTAATATAAAGCAAGATACATTTATGAGTAGATTTAAGATAGCTATACCATTATTCATAGTATGTATATTCTTAACTACAATAGACTTTAACATAATATGGAGGTATTTTGCTTGGTCTAACCAAACATTAGCTACAATATTCTTATGGACAGCTACAGTGTATTTAATAAAGAACAATGTTAATTACTGGATAACTTTAGTACCAGCAACATTTATGACATCAGTATGTATGTCATATATATTACAAGCTCCAGAAGGATTTAGATTAAATGCTACATTATCAAATGGAGTAGGAGTAGTAGTTGCATTAGTATTATTTGGATTATTCTTAGTAAATAAACAAAAATTTGCTAATATGGATATAAAGAAAAATGCTTAATAAAATATAAAAAAGAGTTACCTTAATTGGTAGCTCTTTTTTATATTTTAGATTACTTGATTTACCTATTTAATTAAAGTAAATTAATTATTTTGCTTAGAAAGTTACTGGCAATAAAAAATTCGCTTAGCTTATGTCGTCAACGATTTTATCTATTACCCCAAAATTCTTTTTTACTTTTACCAAATATGTTATTGTCATTATAATCTATAGATTATAATCAATTATTAAGTAAAAAAGTATCTATAAATATAAAAATTTATAGATACTTAAAATTATTTATTATACGTTAAATCTAAATAATATAACATCTCCATCTTTAACTACATAATCTTTACCTTCAAGTCTAACTAATCCTTTTTCTTTAGCAGCAGTCATAGTTCCAACTTGAGCTAGATCTTCAAATGCTATAGTTTCTGCACGTATGAATCCTCTTTCTATATCAGAGTGTATCTTTCCACCAGCTTGAGGTGCTTTAGTACCAACTTTTATAGTCCAAGCTCTAACTTCTTGAGGACCAGCAGTTAAGTAAGAAACAAGTCCAAGTAAAGCATAAGAAGATTTTATTAATTTATCTAGACCAGATTGTTCTAAACCTAAAGTTTCTAAGAATTCTTTCTTTTCTTCATCAGTGTCAAGTTCAGATATTTCTGCTTCTATTTGAGCACAAACAACAACAACTTCAGCATTTTCAGTAGCAGCAAATTCTCTAACTTTATTTACGTATGGATTGTTTGCAGCTTCATCAGCTAAATCATCTTCACTTACGTTTGTAGCATATATTACTGGCTTTGAAGTAAGTAAGTTTAATGAGTTAACAAAAGTTTGCTCATCTTCAGTGAAATCCATAGTTCTAACACACTTACCATCTTCTAAAGTTGCTTTTATAGCATTTAAAAACTCTAATTCAGAAACTAAAGACTTATCTGCTTTAGCAGCTTTTTGAGTTTTTTGTATTCTTCTATCTAATATTTCTATATCAGAGAATATTAACTCTAAGTTTATAGTTTCTATATCTCTAAGTGGATCAACGCTTCCATCAACGTGAACAACGTTAGGATCTTCAAAACATCTAACAACGTGAACTATAGCATCAACTTCTCTTATATGAGATAAAAATTTATTTCCAAGTCCTTCACCTTTAGAAGCTCCTCTAACAAGACCTGCTATATCACAGAATTCTATTGCAGTAGGAACTATTTTTTTAGAATCATATAACTCTTTTAATTTATCTAATCTTTCATCTGGAACAGCCACAACACCAACATTTGGCTCTATTGTACAGAAAGGGTAGTTTGCAGATTCTGCACCTGCTTGAGTTATTGCGTTAAATAGTGTACTTTTACCAACATTTGGTAAACCAACTATACCTAATTTCATATTCATCGTCCTCTCTTTTATGATAATTTAAACAACCTGCATGTTGTAAATATCAGATTATTGAATTTATTATACTATTTTAACAAAGTCATATTATAGGTTATTAAGTTAGACTTTGTTATTTTAGACATACATATTAATTATACATCATATATATAACAGATGTAAACTAGGCATGTACATCAAAAACCACTTTTGGAGTTGATAGTATGTTAATTTTGATTACCTTATTTATAACCATAGGATTAAGTTTAATACTAAAAGGCTACATGGAAAATATATTTATAATTATAAGTGCCATAATATTTTATAGACAGATAATAATATATAAAGAATATAAAAATCTACCTTATGCTTTTTTAATTTCCTTTATAGTATTAAACTCATTTATTTTTTTTATTAAAGAAAGTGTAAACATAAAAGAAGTACAACCTATAGGTGAAAAAGAAGAAACTTTAGTGTTATTAGTATCTGAGGGTGAAGATAGAAATTATAATATAAGAGAAAGAACTACTCAAATATATTATGAAAATGGGTATAAATCATTTATAACGGGTATAAGTGATTTATATAAATATAAATCTTATTACACAGACTTAGGAGATAGCGATTTTAAAAGGAAGACAAAAGAAATCGAAGAAAAGTTAAAACTTCATTTAGGAGAAGGATATGAGGTAGTAAATACGTATATGTACTCAAAACCATATTTTGAAAAAAGTATAGAAAATATAGTAGAAAGTAGGTATAAAAAAATAATAGTATGTCCTTTGTTTATGACAGAAGGAAAAGACTACAAAATATTTAAAGAAAGATATGAAAAATTAACACTAGTTCATCATGATTTATTTAATGTAGAAATATTAGAACCACTTTATAAATCGAATAATTTAGCTATGGTTTATAAAAATGAAGTAATAAGAAAAATAAATGAAATAGATGATGATGCTGGAGTACTATTAATAGGATTTGAGGATAAAAACAATTTAGAACAAGATATATTATTTAGAGAAAAAATAAAAACATACATAGAATATGAAGATAAAGATGATAGAATTCAAATAAAAATGCCTCTTTTAGAAAATAATAAAGACGATATAATAAAAGATGGGGAAGAATTGTTAGAATATGGAATAAACACATTGTATGTTGTTTTTCCTACATGCGCAATAGATAGTATATACACAAGGTATTTAGTAGATAGTATACTTAAAAATCTTGATATGGGAAATACTAAATTTTACTATATAGACCCTGAAAAAAAGATAGATTCTATAGTTGATGAACTTTTTACAAGAATATCATTAATGAATACGTAGGAGGATAAGATGGAAAAAGACGTAAAAAAAATAAGCTTAGGTCAAAATATTAATTTAACATTAATACCTGCAAGTAAGTTTAAGTCTAATTTAGTTAGTATATATATACAAAGACTATTAGACAGAGAAGAAGTAACAAAAAATGCATTATTACCTGCTATAATAACTAGTGGATGCGAGAAATATCAAAGTTCAAGAGAAATATCACATAAGTTAGATGATTTATATGGTTCATCTGTTATGGGAGATGTATCTAAAAGAGGAGAACGTCAAGTAATAAGTTTTAAAATAATAAGTACTAATCAAAAATATTTAGATGAAAAGATATTTAAAGATGTAATTGAGTTTTTTAATGAAGTATTAAATAAACCTTTAGTAATAGATAATGGATTTAAAAAAGATTACGTAGATATAGAAAAAAGAAACTTAAAAGATAGAATACAAGCAAAAATCAATGATAAAGGTAGATATGCACTTGAAAGATGTTTTGAGGAAATGTGCAAAGATGAAAGATATAGTATAAGTGAATATGGATACGAAGAAGATTTAGAAAAAATAAACGAAAAAGACTTATACGAACATTACAAGAAAATAATAAAAACATCTCCAATAGACATAGTTGTAGAAGGAGATTTTGATGAGGAAGAAGTAAAAGAAACAATAACTAAAAACTTTACTTTTGAAAGAGATGAAATAATAGATATACCAAGAGCTACTTATGAAAAGAAAGTAGAAAAAGTAAAAACTATTGAAGAAAAAATGGATATAACTCAAGGTAAATTAGTAATGGGATATAGAGCAAATATAGACTATAGTGATGAAAATAAATACTATCCACTAATAGTTGGTTCTAATGTATTAGGTGGTGGACCACATTCTAAGATGTTTGTAAATATAAGAGAGAAAGAAAGCTTATGTTACTATATATATTCATCAGTTGAAAAATACAAATCTATATTATTTGTATCTTCTGGAATAGAATCTCAAAACTATGAAAAAACAGTGGAATTAGTAGGTAAGCAATTAGATAGTGTTAAAAAAGGAGAAATATCTAAAGAAGAAATTGAAAACAGTAAAAGTGCTTTAATAAACTCTATGAAATCATTAGGAGATAGCATAGGAGGAATGTCTGATTTTTATTTTGCACAGGGAATGAGTAAAACAAATTCTACAGTAGAAGAAATAATAAACAAAGTGGCAAGCGTAGAAATTGAAGATATAGTTAAAGCATTTGAAAATATAGAACTTGATACTATATATTTCTTAAGAAATTAGTGAGGTGATAGATATGGACAAAATAGTTAATGATATACTAAATGAAGAAATGTACTATGAAAAGTTAGAAAATGGACTAGATGTTTACTTTATGCCTAAAAAAGGATTTACTAAAAAATATGCAGTATTAGCTACAAACTATGGTTCTAATGAACTAGAATTTGTACCTATTGGAGAAAATGAAAAAATAAGAGTAAATGAAGGAATAGCACATTTTTTAGAACACAAAATGTTTGAACAACCAGATGGTGGAAATGCTTTCGATAAGTTTTCTAAGTGGGGAGCAAGTGCAAATGCATTTACTAACTTTACTATGACAGCATATTTATTCTCATGTACTGAAAATTTCTATGAGAGTTTAGAACATTTAATAGACTATGTACAAACTCCTTATTTTACAGATGAAAATGTGGAAAAAGAAAAGGGAATAATAGAACAAGAAATTAAAATGTATAATGATGATCCAGATTGGAATGTATACTTTAACTGTCTTAAAGCATTATATGTTAATTATCCAGTAAGAGTAGACATTGCAGGTACAGTTGATAGTATATATAAAATAACAAAAGAAGAATTATACAAATGCTATAATACTTTTTATAACCCAGGAAATATGGCACTATTTGTTGTTGGTGACTTAGAGGTAGATAAGGTTATGGATGTTGTTAAAAAATCTAATAACTACGATGTAGACAAGTTATCTCATAAAATAGAAAAATTTTATCCAAATGAACCTAAAGAAGTAAATCAAAAGGAAGTAGTTGCGAAGTTCCCTATATCTATGCCAATGTTTAATATAGCATTTAAGGATGATAATGTAGGTATAAAGGGAAATGAACTACTTAAAAAAGAAATAGCTACTGAAATATTAATAGATATAATATTTAAAAAAGGTAGCAGACTATATGAAGATTTATATATGAGTGGATTAATAAATGAAAACTTTGGAGCAGGATTCTCATCTCAAATCGATTACGCCTTTACAATAATAGGTGGAGATTCGAATAATCCAAGAGAAGTAAAGAATAAAATATTAGAATATGTAGAAAAATATAAAAAAGAAGGTTTAGATGAAAAAGAGTTTGAAAGAATAAAGAAAAAGAAAATAGGAAACTTTTTAAAATACTTTGACTCTGTAAACTTTATAGCTAATAACTTTATATCTTATAAATTTAAGGATATAAATTTACTAGACTATCTAGATGTACTAAAATCAATAGAATTTAGTGAAGTAGAAAAAAGATTGCACAGTCACTTAAAAGAAGAATATTGTGTAATATCTATAGTTGAACCAAGTGGAAAATAAAAAATAGCTAACTCATTAGAGTTAGCTATTTTTTATAGTGAAAAGTCAATAGAAAAATAAAAAAATAAAAAAATTATAAATGAATACAAGTGCTGGAATTTCAATGTATTTAAATTGTATAAATTAAGAGAAAACAAAGGTCTTTTGTTGACACAAGATACAACTTGACGATATAATGAAGTTGTAGGTTATAAAAACTTTTGATTAAGTCACCTAAATAAATGAAGAATTAGGGGGAATTAATTTGAACAACATATACAACAAAAATAAAACGAATTATGTATTTTTATTATCGTTGATACTGTCAATATCAGTAGTCTTTTCTGGTATAGCATTTCCAGATAAATTCAAAGAAATATCTAACAACATGTTTAATGTCATAATAAAAAATTTCAGTTGGGTTTATATAATAACTATGTTAATATTAGTAGGTTTTGCAATATTTTTAGTTTGCAGTAAATACGGAGATATAAAACTTGGTAAAGATAATGATAAACCAGAGTTTAGTAAACTATCTTGGTTCTCTATGCTATTTGGAGCAGGAATGGGAATAGGATTAATATTTTTTGGTACAATAGAACCAATGAAACATTTTATAGCACCAATAGGGGCTACACCTGCTTCTGACGAGGCAGTAACATTTGCAATGCAACAGTCTTATATACACTGGGGACTTCATCCATGGGCAGCATATTCTATAATGGGACTAGCACTTGCATACTTCCAATTTAGAAAAGATTCACCAGGGCTTATAAGTAGCATATTCTTACCTATACTTGGAGAAGATGGAGTAAGAGGTCCAATAGGAAAAACAATAGATATACTAGCAGTATTTACAACAGTAACAGGTATAGCAACATCTTTAGGTATGGGAACTATGCAAATAGCAGGTGGACTTGAATATGTATTTAATATAGAAAACACTTTAAAGTTACAAATAATAATAATAGCTATAGCAACTGTTTTATATATATTAAGTTCAACTAGTGGACTTGATAAAGGAATAAAGATATTATCTAATGTAAACTTAAGTTTAGCAGTATTTATATTAGTTGGAGCAATAATAATAGGACCTAAATTAGAGATGATAGATAATTTTCGAAGTGGAACACAAGCATACTTAACAGAGTTTATATCTCAAAGTATATACATGGATCCAAGCAAAGAATGGATAGGTCAGTGGAGAGTATTTTACTGGGCGCTATGGATAGCTTGGATACCATTTGTTGGGGTATTCATAGCAAGAATATCAAAAGGTAGAACAATAAGAGAATTTATAGTAGGTGTAACTTTAGCACCAGCCCTAGTTTGTATGGTATGGTTTACAGTGTTTGGGACATTAGGTATACACTTAGGCCCAGCGTTTGTAAAAGGTGCAACAAAGGTCACGGAATTAGCCTTATTTGAAGTATTTTCTCAATATCAACTTGGAGGAATGCTATCAATAGTAGCTATGGTACTTTTATGTACATTCTTTGTATCATCAGCAGATTCAGCAACATATGTATTAGGAATGTTTACATCAAATGGGGATTTAAATCCTAAAGGAAGTAAAAAGATAGCATGGGGATTAATACAAGCTCTTCTTGCAATAGCACTTTTACTTTCAGGAGGACTAGATACACTACAAATGGTGTCTATAGTATCAGCATTTCCATTTACTATAATAGTTTTATTAAGCATTGTATCTATTATTAAAGCTCTTAGAGAAGAAGTTAAACAAGAAAATATATATGTAGTAAGTAAAAAATCAAGCTTATATAAAGATAGAAAGTCAGCAAAATACAATATAGAAAAAATAAACAATTAATTTAGATAATAAAAGCAGATTATCACAGAAGATAATCTGCTTTTATTTGTGCTTAAACATCATTTTTAGTGTTATCCTCATATAAAAATAAAGGAACTGAATGGTGGATACTGCTATCCCCAACAACTAATAATATATCATTTTCCATAAATTCTATGTAGGGTCCAGGTGAAATCAGAAGTTCTCCATTCCTTTTAACACCAACTATTGTAGCGCCAGTATGCTGCCAAAACTTAGTTTCTCCAGAAGTCATACCTATAACTCTACATTCTTTAGTTATCTCAAATTCAAAAGGAACTAAAGGGTTTATATTGGCTAGCCTACTAGAGTAGTCTATTATTTTATTTATATTATCAAGTATTTCATTTTCTAACTTAGTTTTTGATGCTAAAAGTTTATTTAAATTAGATTTGTATGATGATACATTTGTAATATTTTGGTTCTTATTTAGAAAAGAAAGTGCTTTATCCGATGATAAAACTAAAATACCTTTTCCTTTAACGCTAGAAACTACGCCTAAATCTTCTAGTATTTTCATAGCTCTTCTAATTGTCTCAGGAGAAACATTATAGGTAGCAGCAAGAGAAGATCTTCCCTTTAGTAAACTACCTTCTTTAATTTCTCCAAGGTGAATTTTATTAGCTATATCTAGAGCGATTTTATGATATATAGGCATTGAATATTTTTTTTCCATATCTTCACCTCAAGTATATACTTATCTATAATATTTTACTTCCAAGTAACTAATATGTCTATATAAATAAAATTAGTTAAATATTAAATAAAATACTATTAACATTGAATAATTAGCATATATAAGATATATTAATATTATTAAAATATTACAGAGAAATTCATAATTTATACAAGTTTTATATTTACAATTAAATAAAAAACAAATTCAAGAGGTGAAAAATATGGACAGAGTAGCATTTAACATATTTGGGATAGATGTTATGTGGTATGGGATACTAATGGCTACAGGGATGATTTTAGGAACTATAATAGCTTTAAGGGAAGCTAAAAGAGTTGAAATTAAAGAAGATGATGTACTAGATTTAGCCATAGTTGCTATACCAACAGGCTTATTATGTGCAAGGCTGTATTATGTAATATTTAATTGGGAATATTATTCTCAATATCCTTCACAAATACTAAACTTTAGAGGTGGAGGAATGGCTATACATGGAGCCTTAATAGGTGGAGTATTAGCTGGGTACATATTTACAAAAATAAGAAAAATAAATTTCTTAAAAATGGCAGATACAGTTATAATAGGTATGCCTTTAGCTCAATCTATAGGTAGATGGGGCAATTTTATAAATGGAGAAGCTCATGGAGGACCAACAACGCTACCTTGGGGCATAATGGTAGATGGTGTAAAGGTTCATCCAACATTTTTATATGAATCTATTTGGGATTTAGGAATATTTATATTCCTATGGTTATTTAGAAAGAAAAAGAAATATGAAGGGCAAATAATAGTATATTATATTATATTATATTCAACAGGAAGATTCTTTATAGAAGGTCTTAGAACGGATAGTTTAATGCTAGGGCCTATAAGAATGGCACAAGCTATTAGTTTAATAGGAGTTATAGGTGGTATTATTTGTCATATATACTTATCAAAAAAATCAAAAAAAGAAAATACAGAAGAATAAAGTTAGGTTAAGGAGAATATCAAAATGGAATTTCATCACGTATCAGTACTTTTAAATGAGTGTATAGATAATTTAAATATAAAACCAGATGGAGTGTATGTAGACTGTACAATGGGTGGTGCTGGACACTCAAAGGAAATAGTAAAAAGATTATCAGATAAAGGGTTATTTATAGGATTTGACCAAGATAAAAATGCTATAGCTACAGCAAAAGAAAGATTAAGCGAATATAGTGATAGAGTAAGATTTGTTCATAGTAATTTTGAAAATTTAAAAGAAGAATTAGAAAAAATAGGTGTAAATAAAATAGATGGAGTTTTAGCTGATTTAGGAGTATCATCTCATCAATTAGATGAAGCTGATAGAGGATTTTCATATATGCAAGATGCACCACTTGATATGAGAATGGACGTAAGATGTGATTTTTCTGCATATGATGTGGTAAATACATATAGTGAAGATGAACTACACAAAATAATAAAAGAATACGGAGAAGAAAATTGGTCAAAGCGTATTGCTAAGTTTATAGTTGAAGAAAGAAAAGAAAAACCTATAGAAACAACAGGTGAACTTGTAGAAGTAATAAAAAAGGCAATACCTAAAAAAGCTAGAATAGATGGACCACATCCAGCTAAAAGAACTTTCCAAGCTATAAGAATAGAAGTAAATAATGAATTAGGTGTAATAACTAAAATGATAGATGATGCAGTATCTATAATGAATAAAGGTGGAAGAGTTTGTATAATAACATTCCATTCATTAGAAGATAGAATAGTAAAAAATGAATTTAGAGACTTAGCATTAGATTGTGTATGTCCATCTCATATACCAATGTGTCAATGTGACAAAGAATCACTTGTAAAAGTAATAACAAGAAAACCAATATTACCAAGTGATGAAGAAATAGAAGTTAACCCAAGAAGTAGAAGTGCAAAACTAAGAGTATGTGAAAGAATATAATATAAAAAGAGTGTGTTGTGATTATAAAATCATAACACACTCTTTTTTATTTTCATAAAGACAAAATTTTATTAAATAGATTATGTAAATTAATGTAATAAGAAAAAATTATTTTGTTATATATAATCATTTCCTAGTTTTTTTGTTTGTTATTGTATTTATTTTACGATGAAAGTTTAAAGGAAGGTAGTGTATAAACTTGAAATATATAAATAATTTACAAATTTAAATTTAGAAAGAATTTTATATAAAATAAATCAGAAGATAAAGTGAAGGTGGATTAATGGAAAAAAATAATAAAATCAAGGATATAAACGAATATAAAAAGAGAAAAAAGAATAAACATAAAATTATAAGAGCAAAAAAAATAAAAAAAATGATTTTTATTCTCTCATTATCAGTAGGAGTTTTTATGACATTAATAATAAATATATGTGGCTATTCAGTAATAGGGGAACTTAAATATAGCATAGGTAATCTTAAAAAAGAATTGAGAAAAGAAGAAATAAGGCTAGAGGAAGCAAAAGCTAATGCAGATACTAAAACATCAATACAGGAAATAGAAAAAAGAGCTAGAGAAGAACTTAATATGGATTATCCTACAAAGAATCAAATAAGATACATACAGATTAAGTAGTAAGGGGGGAAACAATTGAGTAAAAAAGTAAAAAGAATAAGCAAAAAGAGGTTAGTGCTTGTTCTTATGTTAGCATGTATTCTTTTTTTGGGACTAACATTTAGAACAGGATATCTTCAACTCGTAAAAGGGGAGTGGTTAAGTACTAAGGCAATTGAACAACAAACTAGAGAAATTCCTATAGAGCCTAAAAGAGGAACTATATATGATAGAAACATGAAAGAACTAGCCGTAAGTGTTACAAAATACACTGTGTGGTGTAAGCCTGTAGAAGTCAAAGACAAAAAAAGTGCAGCAACACAAGTAGCTGAAATTTTAGACAAAGAATATGAAGACATATATAAGCAAGTAAATAAAAAAAATATGGCATTAGTTAAAATAGAAAGATGGATAGATGATGAAAAAGCGACAAAAATAAGAGAAGCTAAAATACCTGGTATATGGGTAGCAGAAGACAATCAAAGATACTATCCATATGGAAACTTTGCTTCTTATGTATTAGGACATACATCAAGTGATTCCCAAGGAATAGCAGGTATTGAGATGCAATATGATAAGTATTTAAAAGGTCAGGCAGGAAAATTAATAGTAAGTACTGATGCATCAGGAAGAGAAATACCAAGAGGAATGGAACAATACTATGAACCTGTTCAAGGTAAGGGGTTAGTACTTACAATAGATGAAGTAATACAACATTATACTGAAAAAGCTGTTCAAAAAGCTTATGAAATTAATAATGCTAAAAGGGTAACAGTTGTAGCAATGGATCCTAAAACAGGAGATATATTATCTCTAGCATCTAAGCCAGATTATGACCCAAATGACCCAAGAACTCCAATATATCCATACTATCAAGAAGAATTAGATAAATACAGTGAAAAAGATAAGATACAAGGATATTATAAAATGTGGAGAAATCCAGCTATAAGTGATACATATGAACCAGGTTCAACATTTAAACTTATAACATCATCATCAGGATTAGAAGAAAATGTAATAAAAGAAAATGATAAGTTCACATGTACAGGTGGAGTAACTATCAAAGGTCAAAGAATAAAATGTTGGAGACATTATAGACCTCATGGAGAGCAAAGTTTTAAAGAAGGAGTGCAAAATTCTTGCAACCCTGTATTTATAGAAGTTGGTAATAGATTAGGAGTATCAAAGTTATATGATTACATAGAAGGATTTGGATTTATGGATAAAACAAATATAGATCTTCCAGGAGAAGCAAAAGGTATACTATATAATGAAAAAAATGTTGGTCCAGTAGAGTTAGCTACTATATCTTTTGGCCAATCTATATCTGTAACTCCAATACAACTAATAACTGCAATATCATCTATAGCTAATGATGGTAATAGAATGGAGCCTAGATTTGTAAAAGCTTATACAGACAATCAAGGGAATGTAATTGAGGAAATAAAACCTACGAAAGTTAAACAAGTAATATCAGAAGAAACATCAAAGAAGATGATGGACATAGTAGAATCTGTTGTAAGCCAAGGATCAGGTAAAGCTGCATATATCCCAGGGTATAGAATAGGTGGAAAAACAGGTACTGCTCAAAAAGTTATAGATGGAAGGTATGCACAAGGAAAATATATATGTTCATTTATAGGCATAGCTCCAACTGATGATCCACAAATAGTAGTACTTGCAATAGTTGATGAACCAACAGGGGTAAGTGCTTTTGGTAGTACAACAGCAGGACCTATAGTAAAAGAAATAATGAATGATGCACTACCTTATTTAGGAGTAGAGCCAAAATATAGTGAAGAAGAAAAAGAAGAATTTGAAAAAAATAAAGTTACAGTTCCAGACGTAAGGGACTTAGCTATAGAAGATGCTGTTAAGGCATTAGAAGATGTTAACTTAATACCTAACTTAGACACAGATATAGAAATTCCTAAAGGGACTAAGGTTATTGATATGTTTCCAAAACCTGGTATAAAGGTAGATGAAGAATCTAGTATAGCACTTTATTTTAAATAATTAATAGATATAAAAGAACTATAATACTTCTGGAGGGAAATGTAAAAATTTGTAATTGAAAAGCAAAAGATTATTAACATCTGTTAGAAATACCTTCAAAAAAACAATAATATATTATATAATTATAAAGTTAAGAGTAGAAGGGGGGCAATGTATAACACATACATTGCCCTTTATTCAGAAAATTAAGTTAAATTTAATAACTTAAAGGAGGTTGAAAGATGAAAAGTCTAACAGTAGCTGATATAGTTATTGCAACGAAAGGTAAATTAATACTAGGCGATGAAAATTTCTGTATTGAAGATATAGTTATAGACAGTAGAAATGCAAATGACAAAAATGCATTTGTTGCTATAGTAGGTGAAAACTTAGATGGACATAAGTTTATGTGCTCAGCATATGAAAATGGATGCAAAACTTTTATAAAAAATGAAAGTAGTAGCATAAAATTAGATAGTTCGGACATAAATTTAATAGAAGTCAAAGATACTGAGGTAGCTGTTGGTGATATAGCGAAATATTATAAAGAGCAATTTGATATACCATATATAGGAATAACAGGTAGTGTTGGTAAAACAACTACAAGGGATATGGTATACTCAGCAGTATCATCAAAGTTTAATACTTTAAAAAACGAAGGTAATTTAAATAATCAATTAGGAGTTCCATTAACATTATTTAAATTAGATGACAGTCATGAATGTGCAGTTATAGAGATGGGGATGTCAGGTTTTAATGAAATAGAATACCTAGCTAATATAGTTAATCCCAAAATAGGAGTAATATCTAATATAGGGTTATCTCATATAGAAAATTTAGGATCTCAAGAAGGTATATTAAAAGCTAAACTTGAAATAGCCACAAATTTTGATTCTTCATGCACATTAATAGTTAATGGAGATGATAAGTTTTTATCAACCTTAAAAAACAAAGAACTTAACTATAATCTAAAAACTTTTGGATTTACAAAAGACAATGATATATATTGTGAGAGCTATGAAATGAATGAAGATAGTATAACATTTACATGTATAATAAATGGTTCTAAAGAAGAAATATTTATACCTACAGTAGGTGAACACAATATATACAATGCAATGGCAGCAGTTTTAGTTGGAATGAGTTTAAATATTTCACTAGATAAGATAAAAGAAGGGTTAAAAAACTTCAAAGCTACAAAAATGAGACTAGACATAATAAAAAATGAAAACCTAACAATCATAAATGATGCATATAATGCTAGTCCAGATTCTATGAAAGCAGCTCTAAAAATATTAGGAAGATATAATAAAAGAAGAGTAGCTATACTTGGAGACATGTTTGAAATGGGTGAACATGCAGAGTATGGACATAGATTAGTAGGAGAAGAAGCAGTTAAAAATACTGACTTATTAATAACTATAGGTAATGATTCAAAGTTTATAAAAGATGAGGCAGTAAAATTAGGATTTAATAGCCAAAATGCATATCATTTTGAAACTAAAGAAGAAGCTATAAGTAAAATAGATAGTTTAGTAAATAAAGAAGATGTAGTTTTAGTTAAAGCATCTAGAGGTATGAAATTAGAAGAAATAGTAGAACATCTTAATAAGTAATTAACAAAAGAAATAGCCAGCAAGGGAGAGGAGATATATTATGTTAGGAATAACAGAACTTACGTATACATCATTGATTTCATTTCTAATAGTAATAATATTAGGACCAATTTTTATACCAATGTTAACAAAATTTAAGTTTGGGCAGACGGTTAGAGATGATGGTCCTCAAACACATTTAGCAAAAAATGGAACACCTACTATGGGTGGAATATTAATGATGGTAGCAATACTAATAACAGGGCTTACTAGAAGTCAAATTGGAAATGATTTAATAATAGGTCTTATATCAATAATAGGATTTGGTATGGTAGGATTTTTAGATGACTTTATAATAATAAAGAAAAGAAGATCTTTAGGTTTAAAGCCTTGGCAAAAAATAGTGCTTCAATTTGCACTTGCTATATATATATCATATTATCAATATAGTGCATCGCCAAGTGCAGCGCAGCTTATAATACCATTTACAGATGCATATATAAACTTAGGACCATTATACGTACCTATAATGACATTTATAATAATAGGTATAGTAAATGCAGTAAACTTAACTGATGGATTAGATGGGTTAGCATCAGGAATAACTTTAATAGTTTCAATATTCTTTATGTTACTTGCATCATACACTACAGTTGCAAATCCTGATGTTGCAGTATTAGCAGCAGCTACAGTAGGAGCATGTTTAGGATTTTTAGGATTTAACTCATACCCAGCTAGAATATTTATGGGTGATACTGGTTCTATGGCATTAGGTGGAGCAGTTGCGGCATTTGCAGTGTTAACTAATTCAATATTATTAATACCATTAGTTGGAGGAGTATATTTTGCAGAAGCATTATCAGTAATACTTCAAGTAGGATCTTTCAAACTAAGAGGAAAAAGAATATTCAAAATGGCACCTATACATCACCACTTTGAACAATGTGGATGGCCTGAAACTAGAGTGGTATTTACATTCTGGATAGTTACTGTAGTTTTAGCATGGATAGGAATAATAGCAATATTCTAATTGTGGGGGTAATAAAATGAACCTTAATGGAAAAAAAGTTCTATTAGTAGGGCTTGCAAAAACTGGTATATCAACAATAAAGCATTTAAATAAATTAGGTGCTAATATAATAGTAAATGATATAAAAGAAAAAGAAAAACTAGAAGATATATTAAATGAATTAAAAGACTTAGACAATATAGAATATATCTTAGGATATCATCCAGAAAATATAGATGATATAGAATTAGTAGTGGTATCTCCTGGAGTTCCTCTAGATTTACCATTTATACTAAAGATAAAAGAGAAAAATATAGAACTAATTGGAGAAGTAGAATTAGCTTATAGACTATCTACTAATAATCCAGTATTTATAGGTATAACAGGAACAAATGGAAAAACTACTACAACAAGTTTAGTAGGAGAAATATTTAAAGCTAATAGCAATGATACATATATCGTTGGAAATATAGGTAATCCTGTTATAGATACAGTGGAGGTTACTACTAAGGATTCTGTATTAGTAACAGAGCTAAGTAGCTTCCAATTAGAAAGTATAGACACTTTTAAACCACGTGTTAGTGCTATATTAAACTTTACAGAAGATCATTTAAATAGACACCATACGATGAAAAACTATATACAAGCAAAATCTAGAATATTTATGAATCAAGATGAAGAAGACTTTGCTATACTAAATTACGATGATGAAAATGTAAGAGCATTAGAAGATAAAGTTAAAGCTAAGAAAATATTCTTCTCAAGAACTACAGAATTAAAAGAAGGAATATTCTTAGATAAGAATAACAATATAGTTATAAGATTAGATAAAGAAATAGTACTTTTAAACAAAGATGAGCTAAGTTTACCAGGAAATCATAACTTAGAAAACTGTATGGCAGCAGCAATGATTGCATATGTTCTAAAAGTTGACATAGAAGTTATAAGAAAAGTACTAAAAACATTTAAAGCGGTAGAACATAGACAAGAATATGTTAAAACGCTAAATGGAGTAACATTTGTAAATGACTCTAAAGCTACTAATCCAGATTCATCTATAAAGGCAGTACAGTCTTACAAGGAGCCTATAATATTAATAGCAGGTGGTATGGATAAGAAAAGTACTTTTGATGAATTTTTAGAAGTAGCTAAAGAAAATGTAAAAGCATTAGTTCTTTTAGGGGAAACAGCAAATTTAATAAAAGAATGTGCAATTAAAAAAGGATTTAAAAAAATATATCTAGTAAAAGATATGGAAGAAGCAGTTAATACATCTTATAAAATCGCAAAAGAAAATGATGTAGTACTTCTTTCTCCTGCTTGTGCAAGCTGGGATATGTATAAGAGTTATGAAGTAAGGGGTAATGACTTCAAGGATAATGTAAACAAATTAAAGTAACCTCTTAGTCTTGGGAATGGAGGTAAGTCTTTAATGACTAAGGAAGCTTTAAAAAAACAAATTGAAAAAAATGTTAAAACAGAGTTTGATAGTGTGATATTTTACACTACAATGACTTTAGTATTTATAGGAATCATCATGGTGTTTAGTGCGAGCTTTGTTCAATCCTCCTTTAAGCATCATGATGCTTATTATTTTCTAAAGAGAAATGTAATTTATGCAATACTAGGATTTATTTGTATGATTACTATTTCAAATGTAGATTATAAGGTCTGGAAAAAGAATACAAAGCCTATAGGTATAGTATCTATAATACTACTTATATTAGTACTTACTCCACTTGGAATAAAAGCAAACGGAGCTAGAAGATGGTTAGGGGTAGGTGCATTTACAATACAACCTGCTGAAATAGCTAAATTTGCAACTATAATAATTACAGCTAAATTAATAGAGAAAAAATATGAAAATATAAAGTCTTTTAGAAAAGGGATTATACCACTAATGTTAGTACCACTTTTATTTTTTACACTTATAATGGGTCAACCAAACATGTCAACAGCAGGAACTATAATATTAGTAACATTTGTTATGATATTTGTTGCAGGGATGAGTATGAAAATAGTTGGATTTATGTTTGGTAGTGGTATTGCATTATTCTTAGCACTTGGATTAACTTCAGAGTATAGATTAAAGCGTATATTATCATTTCTAGACCCTTTCCAAGACCCATTAGGTAATGGGTATCAAGTCATTCAAGGGCTTTATGCATTAGGCTCTGGAGGACTATTTGGCATGGGACTAGGAAAGAGCCAGCAAAAGTGGTTTTACATACCAGAGCCCCAAAATGACTTTATATTTGCTATAATAGGAGAAGAGCTAGGTCTTATAGGTTGTGCAGTAGTTATAATGTTATTTGTTATACTAGTGTATAGATGCGTAAGAATAGCATTAAAATGCGACAATATATTTGCTTGTATGGTAGTTATAGGAATTGGTGCACAAATAGGAATACAGGCAGCTTTAAATATTGCTGTAGCAACATCATCAATGCCAGTTACAGGAGTTGCATTACCATTTATAAGTTATGGGGGAACTTCCCTTGTAATATTTATGAGTGCTATAGGAATAGTCCTAAATATCTCAAAACATGTCAAAATTAATTAACAGGAGAGGATAAAATGAGAGTTTTATTATCAGGCGGTGGAACTGGGGGACACGTTTATCCAGCCATAGCCATAGCAAATAAAATAAAAGAGGAGCATCCAGAAGCAGAAATACTTTTTGTAGGAACTCAAAAGGGTATAGAATCAGAAATAGTACCTAAATATGGATATAGATTAGAAACAGTAACAGTACAAGGATTTAAAAGAAAAATAGATTTGGATAATGTAAAAAGAGTATTTAAGTTATTTAAAGGATTAGAGCAATCAAGAAGAGTTGTTAAAAAATTTAAGCCAGATGTTGTAATAGGTACTGGTGGATATGTAAGTGGTCCAGTTTTATTTAACTCAGCTATAAACAAAGTTCCAACAGTAGTACATGAACAAAACTCTTTCCCAGGCGTTACTAATAAAATACTTTCTAAGATGGTTACAAAAGTATTAACAAGCTTTGAAGATTCTCATCAAAGATTCCCTGAAGATAGTAGAGAAAAATTAACACTTACAGGAAATCCAGTAAGAAAAGAAATACTAAATGCTAGAAAAAATATAGCAAGAAGAAATTTAGGGATAACTGAAGATAAGAAAATGGTACTTTGCTACGGAGGTAGTGGAGGAAGTGAAGATATAAACAATGCAATGAGATTAGTCATAGATAATATGGTAAAAGAAGACGTAGCATTTATATTTGCTACAGGAAAGTATTACTATGAAGAATTCTCTCAGACTATAAGTCACTTAAATTTAAAGCCATACCAAAAAGTAGTACCATATTTAGAAGATATGGCTAATGCATTAGCAGCAAGTGATTTAGTTATAGGAAGCGCAGGGGCTATATCTTTAGCTGAAATAACAGCACTTGGAAAACCATCAATAATTATACCAAAAGCATATACAGCTGAAAATCATCAAGAGTATAATGCTAAAAGTATAGAAAATCAAGGTGCTGGAATAGCGATACTTGAAAAAGACTTAACTCCTGAAAAATTAAATGAAACAGTGTTTAGGCTTTTAGGAGATAAAGAAAAATTAATAGATATGGCAAATGCAAGTAAAGAAATAGGAAAGCCTGAGGCTATTGAAATAATATATGATGAAATACTAAAAATTTATAATGCTAATAACAAGCAAAAATCACCATCTAAAAAAGAAAATAAAAAGATAAAAACAAATAATCAAGCAGAAGAAGTACAAAATGCTTGTAATAAAGATACAGAACAAGAACAACCAAAAGTAATTGGAATAAAGAAAAAGTAACATATATCCCCTCTAGTACATAATATTTAAATTATAGACCTTATGATTTAACATACAGCACTAGGGGGGATAATTTTGTCTAAGTATATAATTAAAGGTGGCAACAAAATAGAAGGAAAGCTTAGTATAAGAGGAGCTAAAAATGCTATATTACCAATAATGGCAGCCACCATACTTAATGAAAGTGTGAGTATTATCCATAATGTACCTGATATATCAGATGTACATTTTATGATAAAAATATTAGAAAGCATTGGATGTAAAGTAAGTTATAGCGATGGTACACTTATTGTAGATAGCTCATTTGCTGATCAAGTGGAGATAGAGGAGTGCTACGTTAGAAAAATGAGATCTTCCATAATTATAATGGGAGCAATGATTGGTAGATTTGATTATACTAAAATAAGTTACCCAGGAGGATGTGCAATTGGTTCAAGACCAATAGATTTACACCTTAAGGCTTTAAAAAAATTAGGTATAAGGATAGAAGAGGACGAAGGTTTTATAAAGTGTTATAAGGATAGTTTAGAGGGAAATATAATAAACTTTGAGTTTCCAAGTGTTGGAGCTACCGAAAATGCAATTCTAGCTGCAGTTAAAGCAACAGGAATAACAAAAATATATAATGCAGCTAGAGAACCTGAAATAGAAGATTTACAAAATTTTTTAAATAAAATGGGTGCCAAGGTAAAGGGAGCCGGAACTAATTATATAGAAATTGAAGGTGTAAAAAAACTTCGCAGAGTAGAACATGATGTCATACCAGATAGGATAGCAATAGGAACATATATGATAGCATCGGCATTAACTAATGGTAAACTTGAAGTAGATAATGTAGTAATATCACATATGGAGCCTATAAGTGATAAGCTAAGAAGTGCAGGGTGTGAAATAGAGTATAAAAATGGTGGGTTATTACTTAAACCACCAAGTAAAATAAAATCAATAGATTTAGTTAGGACTTCACCTCATCCAGGATTTCCAACAGATATGCAAGCTCAACTTATGACATTTATGACCCTTTCGGATGGGATAAGTGTATTTCATGAGACTATTTTTGAAAATAGGTTTATGCATTGTGCTGAATTAACTAGGTTAGGAGCTAATATTAAATATATAACAGAAAATATATGTATGATAAAGGGTGTAGAAAAGTTAAGAAGTGCAAAAGTTAAATCTCCAGACCTAAGAGGAGGGGCAGCTTTAGTATTAGCGGCATTAACTATTCCACAGGAAACGGAAATAAGTAATATATATCATATTGAGAGAGGTTATGAAAATATAGAAGATATCCTAACAAGATTAGGTGCAAATATATTAAAAATAGAGGAAATAGAAAAATAAAAGGCTTTTAAGCCTTTTTTTCATGAAGATTATATTGTATAAAGGATAAATTATATTATTAGTTGTATTAATATTATATACGATTTTTAAGGAGATATATTTTATGAAAAGATTAAAAAAGGGAGCTTTAATAAATATTCTAATATTAATACTAATAATTATAGTAATTTTATACACACTACTGAATAGCAAGATTTTCAATAGTAATCAAATAAGAATTGAAGGAAATGAGAAAATTTCAAAGGACTATATAGTTAGAATTCTAGATCTAAGAGAAGATAAAAATATATTTATGTACAACTTAAAAGATATGGAAAAAGAACTTGAGGAAAATAAGTACATAGAAGATGTAAGGGTAAAAAGGGAATTTCCAAATAAGCTACATATAATAATTATAGAAAAAGAAATATCAGGAATAATTCAAGATGATGGTTTAAAATGTTATATTGATAATAAAGGTAAGTTTATAGATAAAGTTAAGAAAGATGAAGAAATAGATAATTATCTTATGATAGATATTGGATATAAGCTAGATAAGAATAATAATATAAAGTTTAAAAAAGAAAGATATAAAAATAATTTATTGGAAGTATTAAAAAATATAAAAAGTTGCACTTTATACAAAAAAATAAATAAGGTTAAAATAGAAGAAGATTCTATAAGAATGTACACTCCAAAAGGTTTAGAAATTATATTTTTAAACAATAAAGAGATAGAAAAAAATATAAAAAAAACAGAAGCAATATTAATAGATTTACAAAGTAGTAAAATAAGTAAAGGAACAGTTGATTTTAGACAGGGTAAAAATCCAATTTACATGCCATAAGTATGAGTGATTTTACCAAAAATAATATAAAAAGGCATAGTGATTTTTAATATACAACTAAAAGTTATGAATGAGGAAAATAATATAACAAAAAATTCCTACAAAAAATATAAATAAAAAGTATTAAAAAACTTGAAAAATATAAGTGTTTCAAAGTAAAATAAAGAGGGTAAGCATTTATGATATGGATATTAATAAGATTAGCCTTATGTATAGTAGATTGATATTATATAACGTTTACTTATCCTATGGATTATTTTTTATATATCTGTAGAAATACTTATAAGTAAGGATTTTATATTTGGTGCAATAAAGTCTTGGTTTTAAGGTAAATATGTCACTAAACTAGTGTTTAGGTCGAGATTATATGACAACTTATCAGTTATTAGAAGACATATTGTTACAAATTTAAGAAATAAAAAAAGAGGAAATTGAATATTTTTGTGGAATAACTTAGTTAATTATTAACAAAAACAAGAATTAAATGATATAATTAATACATACATTTACTTATAATCATAAAATAGGGAGGTTACGCGATGCTAAACTTTGACGTTGAAACAGATGGACTTGCACAAATCAAAGTAATAGGTGCAGGTGGCGGTGGAAACAATGCTGTTAATAGAATGGTTGAAGCACAGCTTCAAGGTGTTGAGTTTATAGCTGTTAATACTGATAAACAAGCTTTACTTACATCAAAAGCAGAATATAAAATTCAAATAGGTGAAAAATTAACAAGAGGGCTTGGAGCGGGAGCAAATCCTGAAGTAGGAAAAAGAGCCGCTGAAGAAAGTAAGGATGAAATAGTAAAGGTACTTCAAGGTGCTGATATGGTATTCGTTACAGCTGGTATGGGTGGAGGAACAGGAACAGGTGCTGCTCCAGTTATAGCTCAACTTGCTAAAGAAATGGGAATACTTACAGTAGGAGTAGTTACAAAGCCGTTCTTATTTGAAGGTAAAGTAAGAATGAAAAATGCAGAAAATGGTATAGCTGAATTAAAGTCAAAAGTTGATACATTAATAACTATACCTAATGATAGACTTTTACAAATAGTACAAAAGAATACATCTATGCTAGACGCATTCTCTATAGCAGATGACGTATTAAAGCAAGGTATACAATCTATATCTGATTTAATAGCTGTACCAGGACTTATAAACTTAGACTTTGCTGACGTTACTTCTGTAATGAAAGAACAAGGACTAGCTCATATGGGTCTAGGAAGTGCTTCAGGTGAAAATAGAGCTATAGAAGCAGCTAGACTAGCTATACAATCACCACTTCTTGAAACATCAATAAGAGGTGCTAGAGGAGTCTTACTTAACATAACAGGAGGACCTAACCTAGGATTACTTGAAATAAATGAAGCATCAACTCTAGTTAATGAGTCATGTGACCCAGAAGCAAACATAATATTCGGTGCATCTATAAGAGAAGACTTAGGTGAAGAAATAATGATTACTGTTATAGCGACTGGTTTTGATGAAAATAATCATGACTTAGGTTACAAGATAGCTGAAAAACCAAAGGCTACTTCAAGACCTACTTTAAATACACAACCAACACAACCAGCACCACAAATGCAAAAAACATCAATAATAGAAGAGAAAGAAGAGATCATAGCTCCAAAAGAAGAACCTAAAAGATCTAGCTTTATGGAAGAGGATGAAATGGAGATACCAACTTTCTTAAGAAGAAGAAGATAAAGAAGTCTAAACGACTTCTTTCTTTGTATATAAAAAATTTTTATTAAGCTTAAAATATTAAAAAATATATAGATAGCATATATAAATCTAAAAAATACTTGAGAAATTAGCAAATTAAGTAGAGATATGAATAAAGTAAAATTTTTATATAAAAAATTAGTTATTATAATTTTAAGAATAAAGATAGATAACTTTGAATAAATATTAGTATAGAGAATAACAAAGTTAATTAAATAAAAACAATATAACAATACTATATAAATATTAAATAGAAAAGAAAGCAGAATGCTTTCTTTTTTTGTGAATTTTTACACTAAAATAAATGGGTTTCGACCATTAAAAATGACATAAAATTATAAACTATCTAACTTATAATATACACAAAGGTTAAAGGAGGTTAGCTTAATGTATATAGAGTACTACATTATAGAAAACCTATTAATAAATTATATTATTATAAGTTGTACATCTATACTAACAAAAAAATATAATAACAATAAAAAAAAATGGATATGTGCATCTGTAGGTACATTGTATTCAATTGCGTACATTTTTCCACAACTAGATATATTATTTACGCTACCACTAAAGATTATTATCATAGGACTAATAACATTATTTTTATTTGATTATAAAAATAAAAAAGAATACTTTAGAGTATTGTTGGTATTTTTATTAGTTAATATATTTATTTCTGGAACTACATTTTTTATAATTTATTTCACAGGTATAAGTCATTTAAAGATATCATTTTTAATCATTTGTGCATATACAAGTTGTGAACTTTTAAAATATATCTATAATGATATAAGTTTAATGAGGCAAATAAAGGAGAGTGCAAAAGAAATTGAAATAACATTGCTTAATAAGACATGTAGTTGCAAGGCATTATTAGATACTGGAAATTTATTAAAAGATCCTTTAAGTAATAATGACATAGTAATAGTAAAATCCAAAGCTTTGAGAAATATAATTCCAAGCTATCTATACGATTATGAATACGATGATATAGATATAGTTGAGATTGAAAGTATAATAGATAATTTAGAAAGTGATATTGCATCTAGGGTAAGAGTTATACCTTATAAGCATGGTGGAAGTAGCAAAAATAATATAATGCTTGGTATAAAAGCTGATTATATAGAAATTGATAAAACAAAAATAGGTAATATAGTGGTTGGAATATCAGATTTTGATGATGATAAATACAATGCTATACTAAATCCTAGTATATTATCGTAAATAAAACAAACAAAAGGGGGAGATTATTATGAAGTCATTAATTGCAAAGTTATCTATCAGAATTAAGAAAATACTAATTAAATTTAAAATCTTAAAACCAAAAGGTGTGTATTACATGGGGGGCGTAAATGTATTACCACCACCATTAAATTCAGATGAAGAAAGTGAGCTATTACAAAGGTTAGAAAAAGATGAAGAAGTAAAAACAATTTTAATAGAGAGAAATTTAAGATTAGTAGTATATATATCTAGAAAATTTGAAAACACTGGAATTGATATTGAGGATTTAATATCAATTGGCACGATAGGACTTATTAAAGCTGTAAATACATTTAAGTTAAATAAAAATATAAAATTAGCTACTTACGCATCAAGATGTATCGAAAATGAAATCCTAATGTATCTTAGAAAAAATAATAAAAAGAAGGTAGAAGTATCCTTTGATGAACCTTTAAATATAGATTTAGATGGAAATGAACTACTACTTTCAGATGTATTAGGAACAGAAAATGATGAAATCTATAAAATAATAGAAGAAGAGATAGATAAAGATTTATTGGTTATGGCTTTAGATAGATTATCAGATAGAGAAAAGCAAATTATGGAATTAAGGTTTGGGTTAATAAATAGGGGAAGGGAGAAAACTCAAAAAGAAGTAGCTAATATACTTGGAATATCTCAATCTTATATATCTAGATTAGAAAAAAAAATAATATCAAGATTAAAAAAAGAAATGAAAAAATTTATATAATTATCTCTTAAAAGTATAAAAAAATATGATGTGTAAATAATTTCATATAGATAAAACTTTTAAGAGAGGACTGAAATTTATGCAAATTAATAAAGTTGAAATCTGTGGTGTAAATACATCTGAACTTCCAGTACTTAAAAATAATCAGATGACCGAACTTCTTCACAAGATAAAAGATGGGGATGAAGAAGCAAGACAGCAATTTGTAAGAGGTAATTTAAGACTAGTTTTAAGTGTAATACAAAAATTCAACAATAGAGGGGAAAATATAGACGATTTATTTCAAATTGGATGTATAGGACTTATAAAGGCTATTGATAACTTCGACTTAAGTCAAAATGTAAGATTCTCAACTTATGCAGTCCCTATGATTATAGGTGAGATAAGAAGATATTTAAGAGATAACAATCCAATAAGAGTAAGTAGGTCATTAAAAGATATTGCATATAAGGCCTTACAAGTAAGAGAAAGACTTGTTAGATCAAATTCAAAGGAACCTACAGTATCTGAGATATCTAAGGAATTAGAATTACCTATTGAAGATGTTGTAATGGCATTAGATGCAATACAGGATCCTATATCATTATTTGATCCAGTTTATCAGGATAATGGAGATGCAATATTTGTTGTGGATCAAGTTCAAGATAAAAAAGATACAGATGAAAATTGGTTACAAGAAATTGCCTTAAAAGAGGCCATAAAAAAATTAAATAGCAGAGAAAGGTTAGTTTTAGATCTTAGGTTTTATAAAGGAAGAACTCAAATAGAAGTAGCTGATGAGATAGGTATATCGCAAGCGCAAGTATCAAGAATAGAAAAAAACGCATTGAAAAATATGAGAAAATATATATAATATATAGTATAAGAAAAATCGTTGGTATATAATGCCAACGATTTTTCTTAGAACTGAGAAAACATTTTTAAAAATTGAAAAATTTTTCTTAATATGTGATAAGAATAGGAGTTAGACCATGTTAACATCATCAATAGGATATATGATATTGCGTACATTTCCAGAAAGTCTAGTAACTATATTTTGTGGGATGTTGCTTATGGGAATAAAATTAGATAATAAAGAAATATTAAAAAAAGGATTTTTATTAGGTGTGATAGTAATAGCGATAAGATCTTTACCTATAAATTTTGGAGTACATACAATATTATCTATGATAGCTTTAGGAATAATGTTATACAAAATGTCAAATGGTGATTTATTAAGAACAGTAATATCAACATGCTTATTTTTTATAGCACTTGCCATGAGTGAAGGGATATATATTTTTATAGCAACAAGTTTATTAAATATACCAATAGAAATTTTAACCAATCAAGACGGACCAATTTCAGCTATAAGAACGTTACCGTCACTTTTAATAGCTATAGGAATTGTATTTTTACTAAAAAAAATAGTTATGGAAAATGTGAACCAATATATTAAGAGGGGATAATTATGGGGATAATAGAGGAGTTATCGTTAAAAGCGTCGAATAAGTTAGGGAAGAAGCTTGATAAAAATGATGAAGAAATAGCAGTTATAAACTATGGGCTATTTACAATATTACATACTAGTTTAGCAATAGTTGTAACGATAATAGTAGGTTTATTAACTAAAACATTAATTGAAATTATGACAATATCTATAACATCCGCTATTTTAAAAAGGTATTCTGGAGGTGTGCATGCAACTAGCCCAGAGAGATGCACTTTAATAGGAGTTATATTAGCATATATACTATCTTATATATCAATAAGTATAATGGATATTGATATGAGTATTACTATATTAATGATAATATCTATAATAGGATTTTCTTATTATATTTTATATAAAAAATGTCCAGTACCATCAAAGAATAAACCTTTGAAAAAAGAAAGTACTAGAAAAAAATTAAGAAAAAAAGCCTTTAATCTAATTAATATATATGTAGTTTTAATTATAATATTACTTAGTATATATTCAATAAACAATGTTACAATTGCAAAAAGTATAGCCTTATCAATGGTACTAGGAATAGGACTTCAAGTGTTTGTATTAACTAGCCTAGGGGGCAGACTTATCAACTTGTTAGATAATTTTTTTAATATAAATAAGTTTTTATCTAAAAATATGTCTTAAATATATTTAGGGCAAAATAAAATGTAAGGGGGAAATAAGATGGATTTCTTATTAGGTTCAGTATCTGATTTATTAACTAAAGTTGCAGAAGGAGCATCAACATATTGTATGCTTATATTCTTTGAACCAGAAGTACCAAAGTCATTAAGAGAAGAATAATAAAAAATCATGAGGATTTACTCCTCATGATTTTAATTTAATAAAGACAATTCTAGGTGAAATCTATGCAAAATTTTGATAAAAAAAGAAATAAAAAAGTTTTTGAGATAATAGTTATACTAAAGGTTATATACGTTATATCAAGTTTATTAGCTATAGCAAGTTTTGTAACTTTTGAAGAACAAGCAAAGGATGCAATAACTATTACAATATCAATAAGTATAATATTAACAATATTAATGGGTTACTTTTTATGGATATCTATTTATACTAAAAATAGAATAGATAAGTCTCCTAAATTTTTAGATTACTTAGAAACATCTATACTGATAGGAATGTTTATAATAGTAGTATTTTTCACAGGAAAAGCAGAAAGTGGATATAAATTACTTAGTATATTTATAGTTATAATATCCTCAATACAGTTTGGGAAAAATTATGGTGTAGCATCTTCTATTATTCAAATAGTAGCAATACTAGCTATTAGTATAATGTTTACAAGTGGAAATGAAGAAATGTTAAGGTTATATTTTGAAAGAGATTTAGTTCTTAGTGCAGCCTTATTTGTTATAGCTATTATACTAGGTATGTATGTTGATACAGAAAGAGAACATAGTAAGGAATTAAGAGAATTAGCAAATAAAGATGAATTAACTGGATTATACAATCATAGGTATTTTCAAGAATATCTTAATAATACACTAATAGAAGCAGATAAAAATGATAAAGAAGTTTCTTTATTATTTATGGATATAGATTACTTTAAAAATTATAATGATGTAAATGGGCATCAAGCTGGGGATTTATTACTTGAAAAGATTGGGAAAATATTAAATGAAAATATGAGAGAAAATGATATAGTTGCAAGGTATGGTGGAGAAGAATTTGCAGCAGTACTTCCTGACACAACAGAAGAGGATGCTATAAAAATTGGTGAAAATATAAGAAATGCAATACAACAGACTGAGTTTGAAGGTCAAGAAAATCAACCAAACAAAAATATTACTATATCAATAGGTGTCTCATCTTATCCAAATAGTGCTATTAATAAACATCAGCTTATAAACACAGCAGATGATGCCTTATATAGAGCAAAATCTTTTAATAAAAATAGAGTAGAGTCATACCACAGTATATTATATGACTTATGCAGAGAAATAAATATACCAGAAGAAACAATAAAATCATTAAAAACATTTATAAATATGATAAATATAAAAGATAGATATACATATGGCCATACAGAGAGAGTGGTTATTTATTGTAAGTGGTTTGCACAGTCTATTGGATTAAGTGAACACGATCAAGCACAAATACAGATAGCAGCATATTTACATGATATTGGTAAGCTAGAAATTCCTGAAGAAGTTTTAAATAAAAAAGGTAGACTTACAGACGAAGAATTTAATATGCTTAGAAATCATCCTCAAGCAGGAGTTGACCTTATACACCATATAGTGCCACTAAAGGATTTTAGATCTATAATAAGACACCATCATGAAAGGTATGATGGGAAAGGTTATCCAGATAAACTTCAAAAAGAGGAGATTCCATATTTGGCAAGAATGATTACTATTGCAGATAGTTTTGACGCAATGACATCTAATAGACCATACAACACAAGGAAGAGCCATGAAGAAGGAATACAAGAATTGAGAGCTAATGCTGGTACTCAATTTGATCCATATTTAGTTGAGAAGTTTATAGAGATGTTAGAAAAATATAAAGATAATTTTTAAAAAATAGCCTATAAAGGTTATTTTTTTTTGTACAAGTACATATTTATTTTTGTAAGGGAGGGGATTATAATGTTAAGAGTATCTGATATAATGGAAAAGGAAATCATAAACATTAAAAATGGAAAAAGAATGGGATTTATAACTGATATAAATTTAGATATAAATGAGGGAAAAATAATGTCTTTTACAGTTAGTGGAGATGGAGGAAGAAGTCTATTTTCAAGAGGTGATGAAGGACAAGTTATATTTTTTAATGATATACTAAAGATAGGTTGTGATACTATAATAGTAAATATAGGTTCAGAACTAAATATAGACGATTTTAATATATAGCCAACAAAGGAGGATATAGATATGCAATGCCCTTACTGCAACTATAAAGAATCTAAAGTAGTAGATTCAAGACATACAGACAGAAAGTCTATAAGAAGAAGAAGAGAGTGTGAATCTTGTAAAAAAAGGTTTACTACTTATGAGAAAATAGAGATGACACCTGTAATGGTAGTTAAAAAAGATAATAACAGAGAATATTTTGATAGAGAAAAGTTAAAAAATGGAATACTAAAGTCTTGTGAAAAAAGACCTGTATCAGTAGAGCAAATAGATGACATAGTATACTATATAGAAAACGAAATAAATAAGCTTTATATATCTGAAATAGAAACTGGGGAAATCGGAGAAATGGTAATGGATAGGCTAAAAGAGGTTGACGAAGTAGCTTATGTTAGATTTGCATCTGTATATAGACAATTCAAGGATATAAATACTTTTGTAGCAGAGCTAAAAAATATATTAACAGAGAAAGGTAACTAGCATGGAAAAATTCATAAGAGTAAATGAAATAGATAAAAATTTAGACTTTGTAAATTTAGCTGTAACTCTTAAAAATGTAGATGCAAAGTCAAAAGATGATATGTTAACTGTTTGTAAAGAAGGGAACTTTAATTTTAAAAACTTAACAAGTAATGTACAAATACATTCAGATATAGTTAATGTAGTTGAAAAGTTTGATATAGGATTAAAGAAGGATGGAGATGCACTTATAACAAACTTAACAAATACTCCACTATTAATATTTACAGCAGATTGTGTTCCAATAGCTTTAATAGACAAGAAAAATAAAGCTATTGGGCTTATCCATGCTGGATGGAGAGGGACTTATTCAAAAATAGTTAAAAATACTATAGATAAAATGATAGAAAAATATAACACTAATCCAAAAGATATAGTAAGTGTTATAGGACCATCTATAGGTAGATGTTGTTATGAAGTTTCAGAAGAGCTTATAGAAAAATTTAACACAATTCTTACAAACAAAGATGAAAAATTTTATATAATAAAAGAAGGGAAGTATCATTTAGATTTATGGAATGTTAATGAACAAATATTAAAAGAATGTAATGTTAAAAAAGAAAACATAATAAACTTAAATATTTGCACAAGTTGTGAAAGTGATAGATTCCATTCTTACAGAAAACATGATAAAACAAATGAAAGAATAGGTATGATACTAGAGATAAAATAAAGAGGTGAATTAATACCATGAAAGTAAAAGTACTTGTTATAGATGATGAAATGCATATAGTAGAGCTTTTAAAGTTCAATTTAGAAATGTCAAACTATGAAGTTGACTATGCATACGACGGAATAGATGGATATATAAAGGCAAGAGAATTAAAGCCTGATTTAATATTATTAGACTGGATGTTACCTAATATAAGTGGTATTGATGTACTTAGAAAGATAAGAAGTGACAAAGAATTAGCTAATACACCAGTTATAATGCTTACTGCTAAAAATATGGAAAATGATAAAGTAGAAGGGCTTGAATTTGGTGCTGATGATTATATGACAAAGCCATTTAGTATAAAAGAACTACTTGCTAGAATAGGTACTGTACTTAGGAGGTGTAATATAAAAGTAAAGACTAAAGAATCTACATTATCTACTGGAGACTTAAAAGTTGATTTAAGTAAACATGAGGTATATAAAGGAAGCGAAAAAATAGAACTTACTCTTAAGGAATTTGAATTATTAAAACTTTTACTAGAAAATAAAGGAAAGGTTCTTTCTAGAAATTATTTATTAGATAAAATATGGGGATATGAGTATTATGGTGAGACAAGAACAGTAGATGTTCATATAAGATATCTTAGAAAAAAAATTGAAAGTGAAAATGAATCGGACAAGTATATTCAGACAATTAGAGGTGTTGGATATAAAATTGATTAAAATATAACTTAGGAGATAACAACATGGAACAGTTAAGTACACTAGGGTATTCTATTTTATTAATATCTATAATAATCTCTATATTGTCAATACGATATACTTTAAGATTAAGAAAGTATTTAGAAGAATTTATATATGTTTCTAAAAAAATAAGTAATAAAGAATTTCATTCGAGAATAAGTAGTACAGCTAAAGGTGATTTAGGTGAATTAAGCAGAAACTTTAATGAAATGATAGAAATAATGGACAAAACCATAAGTGATTTGGACTATAGCAATTTACAAAAAACTTCTATACTAAAAAGTATATCTCATGGAATTTTAGCTATAGATATAGATGGAAATATAATGCTTATAAATGAAGAAGCTAAAAGAATGTTAAAATGTGATAATGGTATATTGGTAGAAGGAAAAAATATAAAAAATGTAATAAAAGAAGAAAAGTTATTAGAAGAAATAAATACGTTTAAAGGTTGGAAGCAAAATAAAACCGATGAACTAAAAATTAATGATGATTTAGTATATAAGGTTAGCATAGACCCAATATATCTTGAAAGTATAAAGCACATAATAATAGGTTCTATAATAAATATACAAGATATAACTGAAAAAGTTAAATTAGAACATATGAGAAGTGATTTTGTAGCAAATGTTAGCCATGAATTAAAAACACCTTTAACATCAATAAGTGGTTTTGTAGAGACCTTAAGGCTAAATGAAAATATTGATGTACAAACTAGAAATCGATTTTTAAGTATAATCGAAACTGAATCAGATAGATTAAAAAGATTGATTGATGATATATTATTACTTTCATTTATCGAAAATAATGAAAAGATAGTTTACGAAGGTGTATCCTTATATAATGTCTTTTTAGAAGTATATGAAATGACTAATTATATAGCGAAATCTAAAAATATAAACTTAACTTATGAGTTTGATGATAAATCGATTGTAGTATTTGCAAATAGAGATTATATAAAACAAGTATTTTTAAATCTAATAGATAATGCAATAAAGTATACTCCAGAAAATCAAGGTAAGACAGTAAAGGTAAGTGTAGGTACAAAACAAGATAAAATCATAATAAAAGTAAAAGATGAAGGTATAGGTATACCTAAAGAAGATATAAATCGTATATTTGAGAGATTTTATAGAGTTGATAAAGCAAGAAGTAAAGAAGTAGGCGGTACAGGTTTAGGTCTTGCTATAATAAAGCATATAGTTAAGTCTTTAGGTGGAACAATAGAAGTAAAAAGTGAATTAAGACATGGTAGTGAATTCATAGTTAATATACCTGAGAAAATTTCCTTTAAATAAAGGAAATTTTTTTTTGTTTTTGCACAAACTATTATCATGATATTTTAAATTAGGAACAATAGTTGTAAAAACAAAGGAGTTGATATGATGGAAGAGAGTGTATTAAGGGAAGGTGTTTTTAGACATTCGTTTATGGTAGCATCTATTCTAGGTATATTATGCAGAGCATTAGTTCTTAGGGTTGTAGATAAACAATATCCAAGAAGGCCTCAGGATTATCTAGAACAAATAATAACATCAGCACTAGCTGCATTTTTAGGAGCAATAGCCCTTCCGGCTCTTTTAGAAAATGAATTCTCTGCATTAACATTTTTTGCAATAGCAATACAACAATTTCAAGGACTGGCAGAGCAAGAAAGAATAACCTTAAAAAATATTGACGAAGCAGAGATAGTGCCAAAAGGATCAGCTTATGTAGAAGAGATAGCTTCGACTTATGAATCTAGATGTTATATAAGTTTACTATCATCATTAATGGCATCAGGCTTATTTATACTATTTAATAACTATTTATTATATGGATTTTTAGTATCAACGATAGCAGCAGCTATAGGTGCTGGAATTATAGGGCTTATAATAAGAAGATATTTAAGAAGAGATAGTATAGCAGATGTAGCAGAAGTTAGAGAAGCTAAGATTCATTTTGATAAATCAGTTCTTAAAGTAAATGGAGTTTATATAGGGAACATAGGTTTAGAAGATACTAGAAATAGATATTTAAATGAAGGATTGGCAATAGAAATAATTCCTAAAAGCTTAGGTGATTTTGGTATAGTAAGTGATATAGGACAAAGACAAGCTATAATACATAATATATTTATTCATATGGGTGTAGATAAAGATGTAGATGAAAAAGACATATTAACTATATCAGAAACAGATTTTGATAAACGTTCAGTAGTAATACCTTTTATTCCAATAATGAAGGATATAGAAACTATGATTGAAATAGCAAGAAGTACTCCTATTATAGAAACAGCAAAAGGCAAAAATAGTGATTACAAAAAAACTATATAAAAATAAAGAGGTGGTATTATGGATACAGCATTTGTAGTGGCCTTATCAATAGGTGTGCTATCTAGGTTAATAATGTTAAATGTAGATAAAAAACAATACCCTACACAACCAAACGTGCTTTTAACACAACTTGTGTTAGCATTTGTAGCTTCAGCATTAGGAGCATTAGTTGTTCCTGCTTTACTAGAGAAGTCATATACATCAATTACATTTTTATCATTGGCAGCAGAACAGTTTAGAAAAGTAAGAGAAAGTAGAAGAAATACACTTCAAAACTTAGAAGATATTCAATTAGTTAAAAGAGGAAGTGCGTTTATAGAAGAAATAGCAAGAACATATGAAGTAAGAAATTATATGTGTATAGTAACATCTTTTTCAACTATATCTTTGTATCATTTTATGATAAAAGAATTTAATATATCTCAAAATAGTAGCTTACTTATAAGTGGGGTATTTGGACTTATATTAGCTATAATACTTAAAAAATTATTAAAAAGAAAGTCTATTGAAGACATAGCAGATGTTCGACAAGTAGAAATAAAATTTGTTGATGAATCAATTCTTCAAGTAGGAGATTTAAAGGGAATAACAAATGTAGGTCTTGAAAGTGATAGACAAAGATATTTAGAAAATGGAATAGGTATAGAAATTATCCCAAAAGACAACAATTATATAAATGCAAGTGTATTATACGATGCAGGACAAAGGCAAGCTATAGTATATAATATATATTCAAGAGTAGGACTTTTTAGAGATGATAATGAACCGGCATTTGTACCTCTTCCAAGAAGACATCCTCAGAAACAAAGTATAATGATAGCTTATGTACCAATAGAGAGAGATGTAGAAAAAGTGTTAGAGGCTGTTAGGTCTTGTCCGATATTATCTAGTTCAAAAGGTAGAAATCTATCTATTAATTATAAAATAGGCGAGAAAGGAAGTGTATAATATGGGAGAAAATATGGGTTTAACAGAATATACATTAGCAGTAATAACTACAGATAAAAATATGAAATTTGGTGGAGGATGTCCTATATTTTATGCAGAGGATGATAAAGATCTTCAACATAAAGCAATGCTTATGGCAAAGAGCGTTGGAGGAATGGTTCATGATATGACAAATGGAACATTAATCGTAGTTAAACATTAAAGGTACCTTTTAGGGTACCTTTTAACTTATTGCAAATATTGACTAATTTCAGCAAACCGTGGTATTATAAAACGATGTAATCATATGGAGAAAAGTGGTGAAAGTTCATGGAAGTAAACGTAAAGAAAATGAATAACGTAGTTAGCAAAGTTTATAATAATAGTATTGCAGAGGAACTAGGAATAGAGGTAGGAGACATACTTATTTCTATAAATGGCCAACCAATACAAGATATAATAGAATATAGATTTTTATTAAGTGATGAATACTTAGAAGTTGAGATACAAAAAATAAATGGTGAAATATATGTATATGAGATAGAAAAAGAATATGATGATGATTTAGGTATAGAATTTTCTAACCCTATAATAGACAAAGCTAAAAGTTGTAGAAATAAATGTGTATTTTGCTTTATAGATCAACTTCCAAAAGGAATGAGAGAAACTCTTTATTTTAAAGATGATGACTCAAGATTATCATTTTTACAAGGTAACTTTGTAACTCTTACAAATATGAGTGAAGAAGATATAGATAAAATAATAAGATACAGAATAAGTCCAATAAATATATCAGTTCATACTACAAACCCAGAACTTAGACAGAAGATGATAAAAAATAAGTTTGCAGGTAAATTATATGATATAATGAAAAGATTAGCAGATGCACAGATACAAATGAACTGTCAAATAGTTTTATGTCCTGGATATAATGATAAAGAAGAATTAGAAAGAACAGTATCTGATTTATCTAAATTATATCCATATGTAAATAGTGCAGCAGCAGTTCCAGTAGGTATAACTAAGCATAGGGATCATTTACCTAACTTAGAGATATTTAACGAGAAAACTGCAAGAGAGACTATAGAACAAGTTGAAAAATTACATGAAAAATATCTAAAGGAATTAGGAACAAGATTTATATTCTTATCAGATGAATTTTATGTAATGGCTAATAAAAAATTATTAGACTATGATGAATATGAAGGATTTATACAATTTGAAAATGGAGTAGGAATGATTAGTAAGCTTGAAAGAGAAATACAAGATCAACTAACTACTTTATCTGAAGAAAAGATAAATATAAAAAAGAAAGTTTCTATAGCAACAGGGCATTCTGCATATGAATTTATATGTAAAATGGCAAAAGAAATAATGGATAAGTGTCCTAATATGGAGATTAACGTTTATAAGATAATAAATAATTTCTTTGGAGAGACAATAACTGTTTCTGGACTTATAACAGCAACAGATATAATGGATCAATTAAAAGGTATAGATTTAGGAGAGACTCTTTATATACCAAGAAGTATGCTAAAAGCAGATGAAGATATATTCTTAGATAATATAACTTTAGAAGAATTAAACAATAAAATGGGAATTGAAGTAATACCTTGCTTAAATGAAGGTAAAGACTTTGTTGATAAAATATTAAAGTAGAGAAGGGAGATTATTATGAGCAATAGCAATAATAGACCGATAGTTGCAGTAGTAGGAAGACCTAATGTTGGTAAATCAACATTATTTAATAAACTAGCAGGAAAAAGAATATCTATAGTAGAAGATACTCCAGGAGTAACTAGAGATAGAATATTCACTGAAGTTGAGTGGTTAGACAGATACTTCACATTAATAGATACAGGTGGTATAGAGCCAGATAATGGAGATATAATACTATCTAAAATGAGAAATCAAGCAATGCTTGCTATGGACATGGCTCACGTTATAATGTTTGTAGTTGATGGAAAGGCAGGACTTACAGCAGCAGATAAAGAAGTTGCACAAATACTTAGAAAGACTAGTAAACCAGTTATATTAGTAGTTAACAAAATAGATAATATAAATCAATTTGATAACATATATGACTTTTATGAATTAGGATTAGGAACTCCATTTGCAATATCTAGTGCTAATGGAATGGGACTTGGAGACTTACTAGATGAAGTAATAGCATTTTTCCCTAAAGGATTAAATACAGAGTATGACGAAGATATAATAAAGATAGCTATAACAGGAAAGCCTAATGCAGGAAAGAGTTCTATAGTTAACAAGATGTTAGGAGAAGAAAGAGTTATAGTAAGTCCAATAGCTGGAACTACTAGAGATGCTGTAGATACTTATCTAGAAAGAGATGGACAACAGTTCATGCTTATAGATACGGCAGGTATAAGAAAGAAAAGTAAGATATATGAAACAGTAGAAAAATATAGTGTTATAAGATCTATGGCAGCAGTAGATAGAGCAGATGTTGTAATGATAGTAATAGATGCAGCAGAAGGTATAACTGAACAAGATACAAAAGTTGCAGGTATAGCACATGATGAAGGTAAAGGATGTATATTCGTTGTTAATAAGTGGGACTTAATAGAAAAAGACAACAAGACTTTAGGAAATTACACAAAAGAAATAAGAGAAAAGTTCCCATTTATGATGTATGCACCAGTGCTATTTGTTTCTGCTAAAACTAATCAAAGAATGAATAAAATATTAGAAACTGCAGAATTTGTAGCAAACGAAAATGCTAAGAGAGTATCAACATCAGCATTAAACGATGTAATAGGTGAAGCTGTAATGTTAAATCAACCACCATCAGACAAAGGAAAGAGATTAAAAATATACTATGGTTCTCAAACAGGAGTTAAGCCACCTAAGTTTACGTTATTTATAAATGACAAGCAGTTAACTCACTTCTCATATCAAAGATATCTTGAAAATAAGATAAGAGAGAACTTTGGATTTGAAGGAACTCCTATACACTTTGAATACAGAGAAAAAAGAAGGTAATAAAATTACTTAAGGGGGATTAGTATGCTTAACTATTTAATAATTTTTATAATTGCTTATCTTTTAGGAAATATATCAACATCATATATTATTGCTAGAAGATTAGCAGGAGTGGACATAAGAACTCAGGGATCGGGAAATGCAGGTTCTACTAATGTACTTAGAACTCTTGGAAAAAAGGCAGGTCTTATGACATTTGTAGGAGACTTATTAAAAGGAATAATAGCCGTATTATTAGCAGGGATAATTGCTAAATATATTGGACTAGACCCACTTACAGCTAAGTATATAGCTGTTGTAGGAGTTGTTAGTGGTCATAACTGGCCAGCATTTTTAGGATTTAAAGGTGGAAAAGGAGTTGCTACATCTTTAGGTTCTATGATAGCAGTTAATCCTATAATGGCCTTAAGCTGCTTTTTAGTATTTTTAATAATAGTTTATATAACTAAATACGTATCACTAGGATCAGTACTTAGTATATCACTTTCTCCAGTAATAATGATATTTAGTCAAAATACAAAAGGTGTACTAGTTACATTATTTTTAACTCTATCAGTTATATATACTCATAGAGCAAATATAAAAAGACTTATAAATAAAACAGAAAGAAAAATTGGAGAAAAAAAATAAAATAGTATCTAGGTGGTGTTTTTAATGGAAAAAGTATGTATTTTAGGAGCTGGAAGTTGGGGAAGTGCATTAGGTTTAGTACTAGCTAAAAAAGGCTATGAAGTAAGCATATGGACTTTAAGTCAAGAACAAGCTGATAAAATAAATAAGACAAAAGAAAATATAGATTATTTACCAGGGGTTTTATTCCCAAATAACATAACACTTACAACATCTTTAGAAGAAGCAGTACTAGACAGTAAAATTATAGTATTAGCAGTACCTTCTCAAGCTATAAGAAGTGTTTCAAGTAGCCTAAAGCCATTTGTAAAAGATGAACAAATAGTAGTAGATGTTGCAAAAGGATTAGAAAGAGGAACTGGGCTTAGACTATCAGAGGTTGTAGCTGAGGAGCTTCCAAATAATCCTTATGTAACTTTATCAGGTCCATCTCATGCAGAAGAAGTTGCAAGAGATATACCTACTACAGTAGTAGTTGCATCAGAAAATTTAGAAGTGGCTCAAACTGTTCAAGATATGTTTATGACACCTAAATTTAGAGTGTATACTAACCCTGACATAGTAGGAGTTGAACTTGGTGGAGCTCTTAAAAATATAATTGCATTTGGTGCAGGTATATGTGATGGTTTAGGATATGGAGATAATGCAAAAGCTGCACTTATGACTAGAGGTATAAGAGAAATAGGAAGATTAGGAGTTAAAATGGGTGCTAATTTATCTACTTTCTCAGGACTATCAGGTATAGGTGATTTAATAGTTACTTGTACAAGTATGCATAGTAGAAATAGAAGAGCAGGAATTCTTATAGGGCAAGGAAAAAGTTTAGAAGAAACTCTTGCTGAAGTTAAAATGGTAGTAGAAGGTATAACTGCTACAGAAGTTGCTTATGATGTTTCTAAAAAGCTAGGTATAGATATGCCAATTACAAGTGCAATATATTCTGTACTTCACGAAGGTGCAAATCCAAATGAAGTAGTAGCAGATTTAATGATGAGAAACAAAACACATGAAATAGAAGAAGTAGTGGAAGATAAGCTAGGATTTTAATCCTAGCTTTTTTATTTTAAAAATTAAAAATGACAAGCATGATTTATATATAAATTTAGAAATTATTAGTAATAATAGGGGACAAATAAAAATATACTTTATTAAGAAACTATATGCAGGAGGGGAAAATTAATG
Source organism: Romboutsia sp. D33t1_170424_H2 (assembly GCF_015669105.1). Taxonomy (NCBI): domain Bacteria; kingdom Bacillati; phylum Bacillota; class Clostridia; order Peptostreptococcales; family Peptostreptococcaceae; genus Romboutsia; species Romboutsia sp. D33t1_170424_H2. Next base: position 166,613 of record NZ_JADOZQ010000002.1, read on the forward strand.
AATAACATATATGAAGACATAGCTAAGAGGACTCAAGGAGATATATATATAGGTGTAGTAGGTCCTGTTAGAACGGGTAAATCTACATTTATAAGAAAGTTTATGGAAAAGTTAGTAATACCGAATATAGAAAATGAATTTAAAAAGGAAAGAACAAAGGATGAAATACCTCAAAGTGGTTCAGGTAAGACAATAATGACAGTAGAACCAAAATTTGTTCCAGCAGATGGAGTGGAGATAAAGGTTAGAGATACTGTAAATTTAAAAGTTAGAATGGTTGATTGTGTTGGGTACATAGTAGATGGAGCTTTAGGACATGAAGAAGATGGTAAACAAAGATTAGTATCAACGCCATGGTCACAAGAAGCTATGACATTTGAGCAAGCAGCAGAGATAGGAACTAAAAAAGTTATAAGAGATCATTCAACATTAGGTATAGTAGTTATAACAGATGGTTCAGTAACAGGTATAGATAGAAAGAGTTATTTACAAGCAGAAGAAAGAGTTATAAATGAGTTAAAGTCTTTAAATAAGCCTTTTGCTATTGTATTAAATACACTTGATCCATACAGTGAAGATATAGAATTATTAAGATCTGAATTAGAAGAAAAGTATGAAGCTCCTATAGTACCATTAAATGTATTAGCTATGGATGAAGAAGATATAGAGAGCGTTATGGAAACAGTACTTTATGATTTTCCATTAAATGAAATAAGAATAAATTTACCTCAATGGATAGAAGGATTAGAGAGAAATCATTGGATAAAAAATAATATAATATTCACATTAAAGCAAAGTATAGAAGAAATTGGAAAGATAAGAGATATAGATAGTATTGTAGCAGGATTTTCAGAGTTAGAATTCTTAGAAGATACATCAGTTGATAATGTTGAACTTGGAGAAGGCGTTATAAGTATAGATTTATCTGCTAAGCAAGATTTATTCTACAATGTATTAGAAGAAAAGAGTGGATTTAAAATAGATGGAGACCATCAACTGCTTAGCTTAGTAACTAAGTTATCTAGAGTTAAAAATGAATATGACAAGATAGAATCTGCTTTAATAGATGCAAAAACAAAAGGCTATGGAGTTGTAGCGCCATCTTTAGAAGAATTAAGCTTAGAGGAACCAGAAATAATAAAACAAGGAAAACAATATGGAGTAAAATTAAGAGCAAATGCACCGTCACTTCATATAATAAAAGCTGATATATCTACAGAGATAGCACCTATAGTTGGAAGCCAAAATCAAGGCGAAGAGATGATAAAATATATGCAAGAGGAATTTGAACAAAATCCTAATGAAATATGGTCATCAAATATGTTTGGAAAATCTTTACATGATTTAGTTAAGGAACAATTACAAAGTAAGCTATATACAATGCCTGAAGAAATAAGAGTTAAGATACAAAAAACTTTACAAAAGATAATAAATGAAGGAAGTAGTAATATAATAACTATATTATTATAAAATACACTGATAAAAATTAGATGGCTAATTAAGATAATATTTAAACGTAGGAAAGGTTAAAAACCTTTCCTATTCTTATATAAGCTTATAATAAAGTTAAAATGATTATATGATAATTTTCTAAATTGTCAGAAAATACTTGGAATTTAAAGAACATATATCCAAAATTAATAATATAATCTATTAAATCAAAAAATTTATAGAATATATATTAAAAAAGGGGGTATGTTATGGAGCGTATTGTTTATGCAATAAATGATATTATTTGGAGTAACTGGTTAGTATTTTTATGTTTAGGTTCAGGTATTTATTTTTCTTTTAGAACCAAATTCTCTCAAATAAGACACCTTAAAGAAATGGTAGCCTTATTATTTAAAGGAGAAAAATCAGCTCAGGGTATTTCATCATTTCAAGCTCTATGTACAGCGCTAGCAGGGCGTATAGGTACCGGTAATATAGCAGGGGTAGCGACGGCTATAGCAATGGGAGGACCAGGAGCACTATTTTGGATGTGGGCAATAGCATTTTTAGGTGCAGGATCAGCATTTGCAGAATCTACATTAGCCCAAGTTTATAAAGAAGAACATGATGGATTATATCGTGGAGGACCAGCATACTATATTGAAAAGGGACTTGGAAATACTAAGTTTTCTAAATGGTACGGCATATTATTTGCATTAGCAACAGTATTAGCAACAGGATTATTACTACCTGGTGTTCAATCTAACTCTATAACAGTAGCAGTAAATAACGCTTTTAAGATAGACCCAATGATAATAACTGTAGTCCTAGTTATATTACTAGCACTTATAATATTTGGTGGAATAAAAAGAATAAGTTCTGCAGCAGAATTAATAGTTCCATTTATGGGAGGGATTTATATATTAATGTCTCTTGTAATAATAGCTGTTAATATAGAACAATTACCAAGTATTATAGAGTTAGTATTTAAGTCTGCATTTGGAGCAGAGCAAGCATTTGCAGGAATAATAGGTTCAACAATAGCTTGGGGAGTAAAACGTGGAGTTTATTCAAATGAAGCAGGTCAAGGAACTGGGCCACAAGCAGCAGCAGCAGCTGAAGTAAGTCATCCAGCTAAGCAAGGTTTAGTTCAAGCATTTTCAGTATATGTAGATACTTTATTTGTATGTTCAGCAACAGGATTTATGATACTTATGACAGGAAGCTATAACGTTCATGGAGTAAATGGAGCTATGATTGTTGAGAATTTACCAGGAGTTGAGATAGGACCTATATATACTCAAACAGCAGTAGACTCGTTGATACCAGGATTTGGGTCAGCCTTTGTATCTATAGCATTATTCTTCTTTGCCTTTACGACTATAATGGCATACTACTATATAGCAGAAGTTAATATTATATATATAAGTAAGAGAATATTTAAAGGAAAAACAACTAAGTTATTTATAAATATACTTAGAGTTATATTATTAGGAGCAGTTGCATTTGGTTGTGTAAAGACAGCATCTCTTGCATGGACTATGGGGGATATAGGTGTTGGAAGTATGGCTTGGTTAAATATAATAGCTATACTTTTATTATCAAATGTAGCCATGAAGTGTTTCAAAGATTATGAAGAACAAATGAAAGCAGGAATACCAAGAGAAGAAAGAACATTTGATCCAATAAAACTTGGGATAAAGAATGCTGATTTCTGGGAAGAAAAAGTTAAAAAGGAATCTAATAAATAAAAAAAAGTGTAGGCTATATAAATTAATAGCCTACACTTTTTTTTATTTATTAGATTGTAAGCAAAATTAAATATATAAGCAAATATTTAAGATTTAGAATCACCACAATAAAAGGAAATATAATATTATTTGAAGAATTAATAAAGTACCTAGATTTAAAGGGGGAAAAGTATGAAAAATAAGAAAATATCTAAAATACTAATACTGGGAATGGTTATATATTTTGTATTTCAAATTAGTATATTTTTAATAGGTAAAAATACCAGGACTATGGCCGTTGAATTAGAAGAAATGGAGCTAAAAATTAATACAAAAGGGCTTGTAATAAAAGATGAGAGTATAATTGTATCAAATGAAGATGGAACGTTTAAAAATCTACATGAAGAAGGAGAAAAAGTACAAAAATCAGAAAATATAGGATATATATATAAGGATATAGATATAGAAAAAATAAATTCAGATATAGAAAACTTAGACAAAGAAATAAACAAGTTAAAGGAACAAATAGATAGCCAAGATAATAGTACATTAAAACATATCACAGCTAATCAGTTAGAAAATAGTAAGAATAAAAAAGCAATTCTAGAAAAAAAGGCAAAAAGTTCTACCTCTTATGTAAAAGCTGATATATCAGGAGTAATATCCTATAAAATAGATGGAAATGAAGGAAAGTATAATACAGATAGTATAGATTATTTAACTAAATATGATATAGAGAATATTAATAATAACTATACAGATATAAATTTAAATGACAAAAAAGTCAAAGAAAATGATCCAGTATTTAAAATAGTCAATCCAAATGATGTATATATAGCAGTATGTATAGAAGAAAAGTATAGGAAATATTTTGAAGTAGGTAATAAGATTGAAATATCTTTTAATGAAGAAATATTAGATGGTAAGGTTAATAAGATTAAAAAAGATAATGATGATATCATAGTAATACTAAAAATAACTAGCCAAAATATAGGAATTTATGATACAAGAGTAGAAGAATTTGATATAATATATAAGCATATAGAAGGTTTTAAGATACCAAAAAAATCTATAAAATCAGTAGACAAGAAAAAAGGGGTATATATAGTAAATCAGCAAACTAACAATATGGAATTTGTTGAATTAAGTGATGTTGCCTATGAAGCTAATGATTATATATTCGTAAAAAATGATAGTAGCGATAAAGAAAAAGTGATTGCATTGCATGATGAGGTTGTATTAAACCCAAATATTATAAATAAGAAAATAAAAATAAAGTAGGTGATAAAGTGTCAAGCGTAAAAGAAAATTTAGATATGGTAAGAGAAAAAATTAAAAATAGTTGTAATGTTTCTAATAGAAAAGTTGATGAAGTAACTTTATTAGCAGTAACTAAGACTGTAGATGTAGATAAGGTTTTAGAAGCTATAGAAAATGGAGTTAAAGATGTTGGAGAAAATAAGCCACAAGAATTAGCTAGAAAGTATGAAGTTATAGGCGATAAAGTAAATTGGCATTTAATAGGAAGTTTACAAACTAATAAGGTAAAGTATATAATAGATAAGGTTTATATGATACACTCTTTAGATAGAATAGCTTTATGTGAAGAAATACAAAAAAGGGCAGAAAAAATAGATAAGACTATAAATTGTTTAGTACAAATAAATATATCAAAAGAAGAAAGCAAGCATGGTATATATAAAGAAGGTGCTATAGATTTTATAAAAGAAGTAGCAAATAATTATAATAATATAAAAATTAAAGGTCTTATGACTATGGCGCCTTTTACAGAAAATAAAGATGAAGTTAGAAAAGTATTTAGAGGATTAAAGGAATTAGCTGTAGAAATTGATAAGTTAAATATAAACAATGTTTCTATGGAATATTTATCTATGGGAATGAGCAATGATTATGAAATAGCAATAGAGGAAGGGTCTAATATAGTTAGAGTTGGAACCTCTATATTTGGAGCCAGAAATTACGATAAGTAGATTATATGAATTTAAAATTTGATTAATAAATAAGGAGGAAGTCAATAATGGGAGATAATATGATAACTAAGTTTAAAAATTGGTTTATAGAGGAAGATGAAGATTATATCGAAGAAGAAGAAATAATTGAAGATGAATTAGACATGGAACCAGAAATTGGAACAGCTATAAAAAACACTAACATAGTAAAGTTACATACTAATACTCAAATGAAGGTTGTAATAGTAGAACCTAAAAAATACGATGAAGTTACAACTATAGCAGACCACTTAAAGAGTAAGAGAACAGTAATAGTTAACTTAGAAAATTTAAAAGATCCAGTTGCTAAGAAGTCTATATTTGACTTTATGAATGGAGCTGTATATGTTTTAGAGGGAAGTATACAAAAAGTATCTAAGGCTATATTTATACTTGCACCAAATAATGTAGATATAGATGCAAATCTGAAAAAGGAATTAGAAAATAGTAAGACACTTTTCCCTTGGCAAAATAATAAATAAAATATAAAAGTAAAGGGGTTAAATAATGAGTACTATAGGATTGGCTTTATATTATCTATTTGATATATTATCTTGGATAATAATTATAAAGAGTTTAATGTCTTGGTTTCCAAATGGGATGGGAAGTAAGTTATATGACATATTAAATAATATAACAGCACCAATAGAAGGTCCTATAAGGTCTATAATGTATAAGTATAATAGTGGGCCAGTAGATTTTTCACCAATGATAGCAATATTAGTATTAATGTTACTAAAGAGGGTGGCACTAATCGTGTTCTATTAAGAGGAGATAATAGTGGACAAGCTAAAATTAACTAATCATATTAAGGATATAGAATTAAAAAATAAAATGTTTAAGGTTATAGATAAAGCTAATGCCACAATGAAAAATTATGATGTGAGACAAACAGAATTTTTAAACCCTTATGAAATAAAAAATGCTACTGCTATTTTGAATTCTTATAGTGATTTAAAATATTCTGTTGATGGTGGACATAAAGACGCTGAAAGAAGTAAAATATTTATATATCCATTTTATATGGAGTATGAAGATATAAATGATAACCTTAAATTTATACAAGTAGAAGGTAATTTTAAGTTTAAAAGTATATCACATAAGGACTATTTAGGGTCTCTTATGGGTCTTGGTATAAAAAGAGAGATGATAGGAGATATTATCATACATGATAGCTTTTGCCAAATAATTGTAAGTTGTGATATATGTGATTTTATAATTATGAACTTACAAAAAGTATCGACAAATAGTGTTTCAGTGTATGAAATATCAAGAGAAGATATAATAGAAAGCTCATTAAATTATAAAGATATATCATTTACAGTATCATCAAGTAGGCTAGATTGTATTATAAGTGGATTATATAATATATCAAGACAAGAAAGTTTAAAATACATAAATGCAGAAAGAGTTTTTGTTAATTATGAAAAGATAACATCTGCATCTAAAGAAATAGAAAATAATTCACTAATATCAGTTAGAGGTAAAGGTAGGGCGGTAATATCTAAAATAGGAGATATTACTAAAAAAGGCAGAATAAAAGTTTGTGCTAAGTTAATAATATAGGAGGGAGAAAAGCATGCTTACTCCAATAGAAATAGAAAATAAGGAATTTAAAAAAGGAATAAGAGGATACAGAGAAGAAGAGGTCGATGAATTTTTAGATGCAGTTAAGGAAGATTATGAACATCTATACAGAGAAAATTCAGATCTTAAAGAAAAAGTAAGATTATATCAAGATCAAATAAACAAATATGAAAATATAGAAGAAACATTAAAAGCTACACTTATAAGAGCTGAAAGTGTTGCAGAAGATACTTGTACTGCTGCAAATAAAAAAGCTAAGATAATAGTGGAAGAAGCTGATTTAAAAGCAAGACAAATAATTGAACAAGCTAATAATCAAGTAATAGAAATAAGAAAAGAATATAATGAAATGGTAAAAGAGTTTAAAGTATTTAGAAATAAATTTAAATCTTTACTAGAAGACGAAATAAGAAGTATAGATGAAATATTCTATAATGTTGATGATAATGATATGAGAGCTTTTGAGACAACATTATTTGATATGCCAATAGAAAAAGAGGCAGCAGCTACATTAGATTAATATAAAATAAAAAGTAATTGACTATTTTAACGATTTGTTATAAAATCTCATATTATAAACAAAAATATAAATAAAAGCTATGATGGAGACAGTAAGCTTTAGATAATTTTACAGAGAGTTGGGTTGCTGAGAACCAATAAATTTATAAAGTGGAAAATCACTCCGAAGCTGCAGGCTGAAAAAGTATTTGATTAAGCTGTGCCGGTAAAGTGCCGTTATACTATTTAAGTGCTATATATAAGTAAAGTGTATTTTATTTATGTATAGAATTAGGGTGGTAACGCGATTAATACTCGTCCCTTGTTTTAGGGGGACGAGTTTTTTAATACAAAAAATTAAAATGTAAATTAGTTAGGTTTAAATATTCTAACAAAATTTAGATAACAATTAATATGAAAGGGTGATACTATGTCAAAGTTTAAGTCATTAGTTGACTCTTCTGTAAAGCAAGCAGAAGCAGAAGTTTCTAAGTATTGGAATGATATAAACATACTTGAGAAAACTTTAGAAAAAGGGAAAAATGATCCAAGTTTCGTATTCTATGAAGGTCCTCCAACAGCGAATGGAAACCCAGGAATACACCATGTTATAGCCAGAACATTAAAAGACTCTGTTTGTAGATACCAAACTATGAATGGAAAACAAGTAAAAAGAAAAGCTGGTTGGGATACACATGGTCTACCTGTTGAAATACAAGTAGAAAAGGAATTAGGTTTATCTGATAAGCAAGAAATAGAAGCTTACGGAATAGATAAGTTTAATCAAAAGTGTAGAGAGTCTGTTTTCACTTATGAAAAACAGTGGAGAGATATGACTGAGAGAATGGCATATGAAATAGACTTAGACAATCCATATATAACTTTAGATAACAACTATATAGAATCTGTATGGTGGATATTAAACAAGTTTAACAAAGAAGGATATGTATATGAAGGGCATAAGATACTTCCATACTGTCCAAGATGTGGAACTGGTCTTGCATCTCATGAGGTTGCACAAGGATATAAAGAAATAAAAAATAATACAGTAATAGCTAAGTTTAAAAGAAAAGATGCTGATGAATACTTCTTAGCATGGACAACTACACCTTGGACATTACCATCAAACGTTGCATTAACAGTAGGTCCTGAAATAGATTATATAAAAGTTAAGCAAAATGATGAAGTTTATTATGTGGCTAAAGCTTTAGCTAACAAGGTTTTAGGAGAAGACTACGAAGTATTAGAAGAAATGAAAGGTAAAGATTTAGAGTATATAGAGTATGAACAATTAATGCCTTTTGTTGAAGCTGATAAAAAAGCATTCTTCTTAACTTGCGGAGACTACGTTACAACTGAAGATGGTACAGGTATAGTACATACTGCACCAGCATTTGGTGAAGATGACTATAACTTAGGTAGAAAGTATGATTTACCAGTACTTCAACCAGTATCTGAAGCAGGTAAATTTACAACTACTCCATGGGAAGGAAAATTCGTTATGGAAGATGGAGTAGATGTTGAAATAATAAAATGGTTACACGGTGAAAATAAATTATTTAGCAAAGAAAAAGTAGCTCATAATTATCCTCACTGCTGGAGATGTCAAACTCCACTTTTATACTACGCTAAGCCAAGCTGGTATATAGAAATGACAAAATTAAAAGACCAATTAATAGCTAACAATAAGACAGTTGAATGGTATCCAAACTTCGTTGGTGAAGGTAGATTTGGAAACTGGTTAGAAAACTTAAATGACTGGGCTATATCAAGAAGTAGATATTGGGGTACTCCACTTAATATATGGAAGTGTGAATGCGGACATAGAGATTCTGTAGGTTCAAGAGAAGAATTAGCTCAAAAAGCTATAGAAGAAGTAGATCCTAAAACAGTAGAACTTCACAGACCATATGTTGATAATATACATCTAAAATGTGAGTGCTGTGGTAAGCCTATGACAAGAGTAACAGATGTTATAGACTGTTGGTTTGACAGTGGTTCGATGCCATTTGCTCAACATCATTACCCATTTGAAAACAAGGAAAACTTTGAAGAATTATTCCCAGCAGATTTCATCTGTGAAGGTATAGACCAAACTAGAGGATGGTTCTATTCATTACTTGCTATATCAACATTTGTTATGGGTAAAGCTCCATACAAGAGAGTTTTAGTTAATGACCTTGTTTTAGATAAAGAAGGTAAGAAGATGAGTAAGTCTAGAGGAAATACAGTAAATCCATTTGAATTATTTGATCAATATGGAGCAGATGCCTTAAGATGGTACTTATTATACGTATCTCCACCATGGACTCCAACAAGATTTGATGTTGATGGATTAAAAGAAGTTCAAAGCAAGTTCTTAGGAACTATGAAAAATGTATATAACTTCTTTGCTTTATATGCAAATACTGATAATATAAATCCAACTGACTTCTTTGTAGAATACAAAGATAGACCAGAATTAGATAGATGGATATTATCTAAATTCAACAATTTAAAGAAAGAAGTAGAAGAAAACTTAGATATATTTGAATTAAATAAAACAGTTAGAACTATCCAAGAGTTTATAAACGAAGATTTATCTAACTGGTATATAAGACGTTCAAGAAGAAGATTCTGGGCGACTGAATTAACTGAAGATAAAAAATCAGTTTACAACACAACTTATGAAATATTAACAGAGCTTTGTAAGCTTATAGCTCCATTTACTCCATATATATCAGAAGAAATATACAGAAACTTAACTAATGAAGTTTCAGTACATTTAAGTACGTATCCAAAAGCTAATTTAGATTTAATAAACAATGAATTAGAAGAGAAGATGGACTTAGTTAAAAACCTAGTTACATTAGGTAGAGCATCAAGAGAAGCTACAAGAATAAAGGTACGTCAACCAATACAAAAAGTATTAGTAGATGGTAAGTTTGAAGCTACTATAAGTGACGTTGTAGACTTAATAAAAGAAGAACTTAACGTTAAAGAAGTTGTATTTGCAAAAGATTTATCTGAATATATGAACTTTAGCTTAAAACCAAACTTTAAAGTTTTAGGACCAATACTTGGTGCTAACATGAAGTTCTTTGCTGGTGCATTGAATAAATTAAATCCAAATGAAGTTGTTCCTATGTTAGAAAATGGTGAAAGTTTTGCTGTTGATATAAATGGAGAAAACTTTGAGTTTAACAAAGAACATGTTTTAATAAACATATCAGCTAAAGAAGGATTTAATGTAACTATGGAAAACAACTTATTCGTTATATTAGATACAACATTAACAACACAGTTAATAGAAGAAGGATATGCAAGAGAATTTATATCTAAGATACAACAAATAAGAAAATCTAATAACTTTGATGTTTTAGATAACATAGTTATAGAATTTAATTCAGATGATGAAATAGCTAAAGCTGTAGAAAATTATGATGAATATATAAAATCAGAAACATTAGCTGTAGAAATAAATAGAGTAGAAGACGAAACTTTAGAAAGTCATAATTTAAATGATCATATGACTGGAATAAAAGTTATAAAGAAATAATTTAAAAAGTACCTCAAGATGAAGTATTTCATCTTGAGGTACTTTTTTTGTAAAATTTAATTAAAAGTTTTTTAGAAGTTAGTTAGATTAAAAATATTATTAAATTTAAGATATAAAATTATATTGAAAATGGTTTAATAATGTAGATATAAAAATATATACTAGGTAAGAAAAATTTAAAAGATATACAAAAAAACATTAAAAATGAAATTAAGTTAGAAAAAAACACTAAAAGCTGCTTTAAAAGTTAAAGTATAAATCATTAAAAAAATTTTAAAATAAAATGAAAATAAGAGAATAGATTAATAAATTAGAAGTTTCAGAAAAATTATGAAATCGTTGTCGTGATGTGTTAGAATAAGTTAAGTAATCATGGAATATAAAATAGGGAGGGAAAGTATGGATGTAAGTGTAAAATCGCAAAAGAAACAAAAACAAGGCTTCATGGACAAAATAGAGAAGCTTGGTAACAAATTACCACACCCAGTGCTAATGTTTATATACATAGCAGCATTTGTTTTAGTTTTATCAGCAATACTAGGAAGTTTAGGGGTAGTAGCTAAAACTCCTTTAGGTGATTTCCCAATAAACAATTTATTAGGGCAAAAACCAATAGAGGTGTTAAAAGTAGGGGCAACAGGAACAGAAGTAGCAGAAAGATATTCAAATGGTCTTTCTTATGTTATAGGAACTGCAATAGCTAATTTTATGAACATGTATGCAATAGGTACTATACTTATAATAATGTTAGCAATAGGACTTATGGAACAAAGTGGATACTTAACAATGGCAATGAAAAGTATAGTTCAAGCTACGCCTATGAAATTAGTTACTCCAGTTGTAATATTCTTAGGGGTTATGTCTAATATGGCATCAGATGCAGGGTATGTTGTATTAATACCACTTGCTGCATTAATGTATTATACATTAGGAAGAAATCCTATAGCAGGTCTTGCAGCAGGATTTGCAGGGGTTTCTGGAGGATTTAGTGCAAACTTATTTGTTAGTTCAACAGATGCATTATTATTACCATTTACTCAAGCAGCAGCTGAGACTGGTGATGCTATGGCAGGTACTCAATTAGCAGGAACTTTATCAGTTACAAGTAACTGGTTCTTCATGATGGCATCTACATTCTTAATAATATTAATAGGAACTATAGTTGTAGATAAGTATATTGAGCCAAGATTAGGTAAATATAATAAAGCAGAGGCTGAAGTTGAGCCAGAACATGAAATAACTCAAGCAGAAAAAAGTGCTTATAAATTTACAAATAAAATAATGTTATTATTATTTGCGTTAATAATATTAACAGCTTTACCAATAGATAAAAATAACACTATACCTTTAGTAGGTGACTTATCAACTACAGTAGAGTTATGGGGTAAAGATGCAGAAGGGAATGCAGCTTTAGTTGCAGCAGATGGATTCTTAAACTCTATATTCTTTAAAGGTGATATGGTTATAATGATAATGTTCGTTATATTCGCTGTAAGTGGATTAGTATACGGATTTAAGTCAGGTAAGTTTAAAAAAGCAGCGGATATAGTGCCAGCAATGGTTAGAGCGATGGCAGATATGGCTCCAATAATAGTTATATTATTCTTCGTTGCTCAATTTATTAATTACTTTAATGACTCTCACTTAGGAGTGTATGTTGCATCATTAGGAGCTAATTTAGTTTCTAAAATACCAGAAGGAAGTATGTTTATGAATATCGTGTTAATGGTTGCATTTATATTCTTAACTGCATTTGTTAACTTATTCATGGGAGGAGCTTCATCTAAGTGGGGACTTCTTGCTCCAATATTTGTTCCAATGTTAATGGTTGCTGGATTCACTCCAGCAGGTGTTCAGTTAATATACCGTATAGGTGACTCTTCAACAAATGTAATATCTCCATTAATGAGCTATTTAGGGGTTATAGTAGTATTTGGTCAAAAATATAAGAAAGAATTTGGTGTAGGTAACCTAATAAGTACAATGATGCCAATAGCTATAGCATTCTTAATAGGATGGACTATATTTGCTATAATATGGGCTTTAGCAGGAGCACCTATAGGACCAGGAACAGCAATATTTATATAAAGGGTTTAAAATTATAATATTTTATAGAAAGGGGTAAAATTAGGTTATACTTAAATTTACCTCTTTCTTATATTTACTTAAAGTTTTTAGGTTGATTAATTATAAAAAATTATAAAATACTAAATATATAAATTAAAAATTGAATTAAAATAAATATTTTAATCGAATATAAAAGATAAAAACAATGTAAAAATATATAAAAAAAACTAAATAATAATAAAAAGATGTATAAAACTAAATTTTCTGAAAAATAATATTGTGTTTACGTTAAAAAAAATAGAATATATAATTAAACTGTAAGATAAGTTAAAAGAGGTACAGAAGTACCTATTCTATTATAAGGATACAAAACATTAGATATAAAAAATTAAATAACTGATAAAAATAAAGCCATGAAGGTTTAAATTACAAAGATTTATTTGATATATCTTTGTAAAAACTCATGGCTTTTTGTAATGTAATTAGTAAATTTATGTTAAATTAAACAATAGTGTTTATATAAAAAATATACTTAGGGGGAAAATAAAAATGATAAAAAGCAAAAGTTTAAAAAGATTTTTAGCAGTATTAATGGTAGCAGGAATAAGTTTAAGTGTAGTAGGATGTTCGTCAGATAAAAAAGAAACTAGTCAAACGCCAGAAACACAAGTAGCAGAAAGCAATTTCACACCAGTAGAATTTACATACTCAGATGGAGCGAAAGATTATAATGTCAAAGTAGAAAAACCAAGGCAAAAGGCAGTTACATTATCTCAATTTATGACAGAGATGTTACTTGCATTAGACTTAGGAGATAAAATGGTAGGAACAGCACTTTTAGATAATCCAATACTTCCAGAGTTTGAAGAAGCTTATAATAAAATACCAGAACTTAAAGTTGGAGAAGGACACTCTATATCTAAAGAAGGGTTTATAGCAACAGGTGCAGACTTTGTTAGTGGATGGGATTCATCTATAAATGAACAAACAACAGGATCACCAGATGAGTTAATAAAAAAAGATATAACTCCATTTATGGCAAAATCATATAATCCAGATGCAACAGTAGAAACTGTATATGAAGACTTTGAATTATTAGGAAAAATATTTGGAGTAGAAAATAAAGCAAATGAAGTAGTAAATAAAATGAAAAGTGATATAAAAGCTGTAACTGATAAAGTTGGAGATATAAAAGAAGAAGATAAAGTAAAAATGATGGTATATGATTCTGGTGAAAAGGATGCTATGGTAGTAGGAAGTGGTCTTGCAAATAACTTAATAGAATTAGCTGGTGGAAATAACATATTTGGAAAAGATGCAGATAAACCATACATAAATGTTTCTTGGGAAAGTATAGTGGCTAAAAACCCAGAAGTTATATTAGTAACTGATTTCTTAGCTGGTCAACCAGTTAAGGAAAAAATAGATTTCTTAAAGAATCATCCAGCACTTAAAGATGTACCTGCAATAAAGAATGATAGAATATATGTAGTAGGATTAGCTGATTTATCTCCAGGTGTTAGAAATCCTAAGCTTATAGAAGAAATGTATGGATATTTCTTTGAAGGAAACAAATAATGCAAGTTAGTATAGAAAACTCAAGAAACCTTTCAAAAAAGAGAGGTTTCTTATTTTGGACTATAGCTTTAATAATATTATTAGCAGGTACAATAGTCGGAGCAATAGCTATAGGAAGTACATATATAGAACCTGGAGAGGTATATAAAATTTTATTAAACAAATTATCAAATGGAATGTTATTTAGTGGAGTTGGAGAAGTCATGACCCATAATATAATATGGGAAATTAGATTTCCACGAGTTTTATTAGGAGCAATATGTGGAGCTGGTCTTGCAATATGTGGAGTATTAATGCAATGTGTAACTAAAAACCCTATAGCAGAACCGTATATATTAGGAATATCATCTGGTGCATCATGTGGAGCTGTTGCTGTTATTGTTTTAGGAGGGGTGTCATCTATTGGAATAAATAGTATAACATCTGGTGCATTTGTAGGTTCTATTATTTCAGGAGTGTTAGTGTTTGCAATAGGCACGCAGATGGGAAAAACAACATCAACAACAAGATTAGTACTTACTGGTATGGCAATATCTACAATATTTTCAGCGCTTACTAATTTACTTATATATTCAGCAGATAACTCAAACCAAGCTAAAAATGCACTTTTCTGGACTGTTGGAAGTTTAGGAGGAGCTAAATGGGATGTTTTATTAATTCCATTTGTAGCACTAGTAATAGTAATGATAGTAGCTTTTTTAATGTCTAAGTCTTTGGATATATTATTACTTGGAGATGATAGCGCTATAATACTTGGTATAAATGTAAAACTTGTAAAATCAATAATACTTATATTAGCAACGTTTTTAACATCTACCTTAGTTGCGATAACAGGAGCTATTGGGTTTATAGGACTTGTTGTTCCTCATGTATGTAGAACAATAGCTGGCAGTGATCATAAAAAGTTAATAGTACTTTCTGCATTAGTAGGTTCAATATTTTTAATAGCATCAGATATTGCCGCGAGGGGGCTTTTCCCACCAATAGAAATACCAATAGGTATAATAACTTCGTTAGTCGGAGGACCGTTCTTCTTGTATTTAATATCTAAGAAAAACTATTCATTTGGAGGAAAAGAATAATCATGAAGATACAGGTTAAAAATTTAAGGTTTAGTATAGATAAAAAAGAAATATTAAAAGATGTATCTTTTAATGTTCCTAAAGGTTCCTTTGTAGGGGTAATAGGCCCAAATGGTTCTGGAAAATCTACATTACTTAAAAATATATATAGGCTTTATAAGCCATCTAGTGGAGAGATATTATTAGATAACAAAGATTTATATACTATGAAAGATAAAGAGTGTGCAAAAGAGATTGCAGTTCTTGCTCAAGAAAGTAGTTCACAGTTTGATTTTACAGTTGAGCAAATAGTGAAAATGGGTCGCTATCCATACAAATCTATATTTGAAGATTATTCGAAAGAAGATTTAAAAATGGTTGAAGATATGTTAAAAAAAGTTGGATTAGATAACTATAGTGAACGAAGTTTTTCTAATTTATCAGGTGGAGAAAAACAAAGGACTTTAATTGCGAGAGCATTAGTTCAAAATACTGATTTTTTAATATTAGATGAGCCTACAAACCATTTGGACATAGGGTATCAAATACAGCTTATGGACTTGGTGAAAAGCCTTAATATAACTACATTATCTGCAATACACGATATGAATATGGCATCTATGTATTGTGATTATTTAATCGTCATGAAAGATGGACAGATAACAAAATATGGGAAAGTGGAAGAAGTTATAACATCACAAATGTTAAAAGAAGTATTTGGTGTCAATGCATATGTAGGTATAAATCCTATAAATAATAAACTACAAGTATCATTTATGCATAGTCATGAACATGTAAACGGAGTAGGCCATGACCATGTTCACGAAGATGGATTTACAGGTAAGCATTCTCATTACCATAATCATTTAACAAATAAAATGGAGTTAGTTTAAGAAGAAGGTAAAAACCTTCTTTTTTTACATTCAAGGAAAGATACATGAAGTGTTTTGCCGACAAGTCGCTTAGGTAAAGCTAACTTTTTGTTTAAGAATGTATTATATTAATTTAAAATCTGTTCATAACTTATTAATTAAAACTATATTAAGGAGTTTAGAAAAAGGTAAAAATGGGTATAATTATAAATTATATAAATAGGAGTAATGAACATGGGAAGATTATTAGAATTAGATATGGAATCTGATGCATTAGAACTTGCCAGAAATTATTGCAGACAAGAGGGGCTTATACTCATAACTGAAGATATAAAAGATGGAAGTTTGATTGTAATGGACAAAAATTTTAATACAGTTAAAATTTTTATAAAAGATGGTGAGTGGAGCTTATAATGTTATAAACATAGTTAAGTATGATTTATATTTATAGAGAAATCTACCTTATTTAGGTAGATTTTTTTATGACAAGGTGAGCGTATATTTATCAGGTTAAAATAATCACAGTATTCAGGTGATGTACTTTGCTGGTAAGGGTGAATTAATTCCTCAGATTATAATTTGTGTAATAGAATTGCTTAGGTGCTTTGTTATGTCAGATGTATTAAAAAACTATAAAAATTAAAGATGAAAATGACTTGACAGTATAGAGATAATTCAAACTTATTATAATAAATTGAATAGAATAAATATATATACTAGATAATAATATTAATATATTATACAGTTGACAAAATAAGTTTTAATGAATATCATAGTTTATATATAAATATTTAAATCCATTGATAAGGATTAGTAATCAAAATATCTTTATAACAGAGAGTTAAGGATGCTGAGAGCTTAGCATAAAGTATTTGATGAATGGACCTTTGAGGAGTAAGGTGAAATACACTAGTAAACTAGCCGATATCGTGACTGCACGTTATAGCAGGTATAAGTGATATGCACTAGGTGTATATAATTTAGGTGGTACCGCGGAAAATATATCCGTCCTATTTATTTAGGACGGATTTTTTATTGCAAATTTATAGAAAAACAACTTAGGAGGAAATGTAATGAACAGAATAGGTATAATAGGTGCAATGGATGAAGAAGTAGATATATTAGTAGAATTAATGGATGTAAAAGAAAAAGTTGAAAAAGCCAGCTTAGTATTCTACAAAGGAAACTTAGAAAATAAAGATGTAGTAGTAGTAAGATGTGGAATAGGTAAAGTAAATGCTGCTTTATGTGCACAAATATTAATAAGTGAATTTGGTGTAGATGCAATAGTAAATACAGGTGTTGCAGGAGCATTAAATGCAGATTTAGATGTATATGATATAGTTATATCAACTGATGCTATACAATATGATTTTGATACAACAGTATTTGGAGACAAAAAAGGTGTAATACCAAGAATGGAAAATTCAACATTTGTTGCAGATGAGAGACTTGTAAATGCGGCGTTTGAATCATCAAAAGAAGAAACTAAAACTCATAAAGTAGTTAAAGGAAGAGTAGTAACAGGAGATAGATTCATAAGCTCTAGAGAATTAAAAGAAGAATTAGTTGAAGAGTTTGAAGCATTCTGTGGAGAAATGGAAGGGGCAGCTATAGCTCATGTTTGTGAGCTAAATAAAGTTCCATTTGTAATAATAAGAGCAATGTCTGATAGAGCTGACGGAAGTGCAGATGTTGTATATGACGAATTTGTTAAGGATGCAGCTCATAACTCTAAAGATATAGTACTTAATATGTTAAGATCAATATAATGAGGGGTGTTATTAATGAGCGAAAAGAAAATAATATTTAGTGGTGCTCAGCCATCTGGGAAAATGACTTTAGGAAATTATCTAGGAGCTATACAAAACTGGACAAAACTTCAAGATGAGTATGATTGTTTTTATAGTGTAGTTGATTTACATGCTATAACAGTTCCACAAGAGGCTAAAAATTTAAGAGCTAATACTATGGAATTACTTGCACAGTACTTAGCTTGTGGATTAGATCCAGAGAAAAATACGATATTCATACAATCTCATGTAAGTGCACATACTGAACTTATGTGGATATTAAATACGATGACTTATATGGGAGAGTTAAGTAGAATGACTCAATTTAAAGATAAGTCACAAAAAAGTGAAGCTAATTTAAATGCAGGATTATTTACTTATCCAGTATTAATGGCAGCAGATATACTTTTATATCAAACAGATTTAGTTCCAGTTGGAGAAGATCAAAAGCAACACCTAGAATTAGCTAGAGATTTAGCAACTAGATTTAACAATAGATATTCACCAACATTTAAAGTGCCTGATCCATATATACCAAAAGAAGTTGGTAGAGTAATGAGTTTACAAGAACCAACTAAAAAAATGAGTAAGTCTGATGAGAATGAGAATGCATTTATACTATTAGCTGATGATGCAGATACAATAAGAAGAAAGATAAAAAGAAGTGTTACAGATTCAGTAGGTATTATAAAATATACTGATGAACAACCAGGAATAAAAAATTTACTTGAAATATATTCAAAATTAGACAATAAATCAATAGAAGAACTAGTAAGTATGTATGAAGGTAAAGGTTATGGTGATTTTAAAGGTGATGTAGCTGAAGTTATAGTTGAATCTTTAAGACCTATAAGAGAAAGATATCTTGATTTATTAAATAACAAAGATTATTTAGAGAATGTTTATGCAATAGGTGCTGATAAAGCTGAAAGACATGCTAGAAAAACATTAAGAAAAGTATACAAAAAAGTAGGATTAATAGAAAGAAAATTCTTACCTAGATAATAATTTAAATTAAAGGATTATGTGTGAATTTAAATATATAAATTTATGCATAATCCTTTTCGTATTTTTAATCAAAAAAATCACATAATAAGTCTATATGAAAGTCATTCATAAAGGATGTGATGCACATTAAGTACAAAGAAGATAATGACCTTGATAAACAAAATCCTATAAATATGAAAGACCTTGATAAAGCTATGAATGAACTTAATATATGTGAAAAAACTACAGAAGATCTAGGGACTATAAGGAGATACCTAGAAAGGTTAACTCTTATAATAGAAAGAAGTAGAATAAGAGAATATATGATGCTAACAGATAGTAAGAGAAGATTGTTCACAATAAATTTTATAGCAGGTTTAGGAAAAGGATTTGGTCAAGCCATAGGTCTATCAATACTTGCTGCATTTGTTTTTTACCTATTAAGTAAATCAGTGGATTTACCTGTAATAGGGGAGTATATAGCAAGGTTAATGGATATAGTAGATGAATATAGAAGGAGGTAATATATGAATACCCAAAAGTACAAAGAAGAACTACTAAAAGAAAAAGAAAAGTTATCAAGCTTAATAAATGAAATGCAAGATAATACAGTATTTGGAGATACAAGTGAACACACAAGTGAAAAGTATACATCTGGAGAATTATCTAGTTATGATAATCATTTAGCAGATATAGGGACAGAAGTATATATGCAAGATATGCAAAATAGTTTAACAATTCATGAAAAAGGTAGATTATTTAATGTAGAAAATGCTTTAAATAAAATAGAGGATGGAACTTATGGAATATGTGATATATGCAAAAATAATATTGATGCTGATAGATTAGATATACTACCAGAAACAAATTTATGTAGTAACTGTGCAAAACATCAACCAGATATGCATCTAACTAGCAGGGAAGAAGGTCAAAATTTAATAAATGAAGGTCGTATATTTTATGATGAAGTATTATTAAAATTATATGAAATGAACAAAATGCCAAAGGAAGAGTCTGATAAAGATTAATATATGATGAAAAAAATATTATATGTTATTTGTATATCTGCAATTTTTATATTTGGGATGTTTAAGTTAGAGAATATAAATACAATAGAAGCTAATAATTTAGTTAGTGATAAATTTAAAGAATATGAAGATATAATAATAAAAAAAGGAAGAGATGATAAAAAAGTAGTAGCTTTAACCTTTGATGATGGTCCAGATGAAGATTTCACTCCTCAAATACTAGATATACTTAAAAAACACAATGTAAAAGGAACTTTCTTCGTAATAGGAGAAAAGGTAGAGTATAATGGAGATATAGTAAAAAGAGCATTTAAAGAAGGGCATGAAATTGCTAACCATACATTTACTCATATAAACGTATCTAAAAAATCTTATGATGAAATAAATAAAGAGATTATAGATACTCAAAATATAATAAAAGAAGCTATAGGTGAGTATCCAACATCATTTAGACCTCCATACAGGGCCGTATCTAAAAATATGTGTGATATAATAAAAAACAATGATATGGATATAATACTATGGTCAAATATAGATCCTAGAGATTGGTCTAACCCAGGAGTAGATTATATAGTTAACACAATTACATCAAAGGTTGAAAATGGAAATATAATACTTTTACATGATTATAATAAAGTGAGAAATAAAACCTCACAAACTATACAGGCATTAGATATGTTTATTCCTAAACTAAAAGAAAAAGGATTTGAGTTTGTTACTATACATGAGCTCAAAGATAGTCTAGATAAAGATCGTGCAACGCAAAAACAACAATAGGCTTCCAATAAGGGAGCCTTTTTTTGTATAATATAATATATATATAATTTTGGGAGGAAAAAATATTGACGTATATATTAATGATAGCTGTATTGATAGGAATAGATCAACTTTCTAAATTATGGGTATTAGGACACCTAAAAGGAATAGGTAGTATACCCATAATAGAAAATGTGTTTCATCTAACTTATGTAGAAAATAGAGGGGCAGCATTTGGAATGTTGCAAAATAATCAAATCATATTTATAATAGTTGCATTAGCAGCATCTATATTTGGATTATACTATTTAAATACTAATAAGAATTTAAATTTATTAGGAAAATCAAGTATAATACTTATAATATCTGGAGCTATAGGCAATTTAATAGATAGAATAAGACTTGGATTTGTAGTAGACTATTTTGATTTTAGATTTATATGGGAATACGTATTTAATATTGCAGATGTGTTTGTAGTAGTAGGAACTATAATGCTATGCATATATATTTTATTTTTTGAGGAAGAAAAGCAGGTGAAGTAATGGACGAAATAAAAGAATTTTTAGTTCTTGATGAAGAAGAGGGAGATAGATTAGATGTATACCTATCTTCTCAATTAGGAGATATGTCAAGAAGTTACATACAAAAGATAATAAAAGATAAAAAAGTGAGTGTAAATGGTAAGATTGAAAAAGCTAAATACTTAGTCAAAGAAGATGATAAAATAATCATACAAATACCAGCTCCAAAGTTATTAGAGGTATTACCACAAGATATACCTATTGATATAGTTTATGAAGATAGCGATGTAATGATAGTTAACAAACCTCAAAATATGGTAGTTCACCCAGCTCCAGGAAATTATGAAGGAACCTTAGTTAATGCAATACTATATCATTGTAAAGACAATTTATCATCTATAAATGGAGTAATAAGACCTGGTATAGTTCATAGAATAGATAAAGATACATCAGGGCTGTTAATGATAGCTAAAAATAACAATGCTCATAATTTTTTAGCAGAACAATTAAAAGACCATTCTATAACTAGAGAATATGAATTTATATGTCATGGAGTAGTAAAAGAAGATAAAATAACTGTAGATAAACCAATAGGAAGAAATCCTAAAGATAGACTTAAAATGGCAGTGGTTAAAGATGGAAAAAGAGCTGTTACTCATTTTGAAGTTGTTGCTAGATATGAAAACTTTACACATATGAGAGCGAGACTTGAAACAGGAAGAACTCATCAAATAAGAGTTCATGCTTTATCTATAAATCATCCACTTTTAGGAGACACTGTGTATGGTCCTAAAAATAATAAATTCAAAGTAGAAGGTCAAACATTACATGCAAAAAAGATTGGATTTATACACCCAACTACTAAAGAGTATATAGAATTTGATTCAGAATTACCTAAATATTTTAAGAATATAATTAATAAACTTAAATAGGTCTTGAAAAATATATGATATAGATATATAATAATAAAAAATAAAAGAAATACCTTTAAGTGATACAGAGATATCATAAGGCAAAAGCTATATAAACATATAATATATCAAATTATATTAGTTGGTTTAATTTATTAATCATACTTATATTTAATTAGAATATATAAGCTTCTTGTCTTGTGATAAGAAGCTTTTTTAAACAAAAAATCTTATATAATAGGAGGTCACCATGATAGAAAAGGCCCAATTAATGGATGAAAAAGCAATTGGTAGAGCTATAACAAGAATAAGCCATGAAATAATAGAAAGAAACAAAGGTATTGAAGATGTAGTTTTAGTAGGTATAAAAACTAGAGGAGTACCTATAGCTCATAGAATATCTAAAAAAATTGAACAGATAGAAGGAAAAAAAGTTAACACAGGAGAAATCGATATAACTTTATATAGAGATGATTTAAAAGAAGTAGATGTAGATCCTGTGATCAATGGTTCTAACATAGATTTTGATATAAATGATAAGAAAGTTATACTAGTTGACGATGTATTATACACTGGAAGAACTGTAAGAGGTGCGCTAGATGCACTAATGGATATTGGAAGACCAAAATCTATACAACTAGCAGTATTAGTTGATAGAGGACATAGAGAGTTACCTGTAAGAGCAGATTATGTAGGTAAAAATGTGCCAACATCAAATAAAGAAATAATATGCGTTAAGTTAGCAGAAACAGACAAAGAAGATTGTGTAACAATAAACGAATAATTAAATACACTATAATCAATATACAATAGTGCCTTTTAAATCAGTACAGAGAGACTGAAAAAGGGAGAAGTATTTCTCCCTAAAAAATTTATGGGAGGTTTTTTTATGAAAAAAACAGTAATGTCATTACAACATCTATTAGCAATGTTTGGAGCAACAGTGTTAGTTCCTATATTGACAGGATTTAATCCTGCAGTAGCAATATTTTGTGCAGGTGTAGGAACTTTAATATTTCATGCTTGTACAGGTGGAAAAGTACCAGTATTTTTAGGTTCAAGCTTTGCGTTTATACCAGTAATATTAGCAGCTAAAGAAGCTTATGGCGGAGACTTAGCTTATGCTCAAGGTGGTATAATGGTAGCGGGACTTATATATGTAATAATGTCTTTTGCAGTTAAAGCGGTAGGAATAGATAAGATAAAAAAATATTTTCCACCACAAGTAACAGGAGCTATGATAGGTGTAATAGGTCTTAACTTATTACCAACAGCATTTAATATGGCTTCATCAAACTTTTTAATAGCAATAATAACTTTAGGAATAGCATTTTGTATAAATAAGTTTGCAAAAGGATTTATAAAGCAATTAGGAATATTAATAGCAGTTATTTCAGGATATGTGATATGTTTAGCGATGGGATTAGTAGATGTATCTACAATAGCACAAGCAAGTTTAGTTGAGATACCAAAGTTTACATTACCAAAGTTTAGCTTAGAAGCTATAGTAATAATAGCTCCAGTAGTTCTAGCAGTATTTATGGAACATATAGGAGATATGACTACAAATGGAGCAGTGGTTGGTAAGAATTTCATAGAAAATCCGGGATTAAATAAAACCTTGCTAGGAGATGGATTAGCAACTATGGTAGCTGGATTCTTAGGAGGTCCTGCAAATACTACGTATGGAGAAAATACAGCAGTTTTAGCTATAACTAAAAACTATGACCCTTCTTTATTAAGAAGAACAGCAGTATTTGCTATAATACTTTCTTGCATAGGTAAGTTTGGGGGATTCTTACAAAGTATACCTCAAGCAGTAATGGGTGGAATAAGTATATTATTATTCTCTATGATAACTTTTGTAGGGTTTAAAACTATAAAAGATGGAGAATGTACTCAAAATAAAAATAATATAATAATAATAGCTACGATAATGATAATAGGACTTGGAACAACTTACTTAGGGAATAAGGGTATAGTAATAGGTATACCTATTACTGAAGCTGTATCTATAACAGGGCTTAGTTTATCGGCTATAGTTGGAGTTATATTAAATAGAATATTAAATAATAGTGAATTTAAAGCAAAAGAAGATACTAAAAATGTATCTCCACAAGCTACAATAGTATAATATAAAAAATAAAAGCTATAAAGTTTGAATAATTTCAAACTTTATAGCTTTTATTTTTTATAATAAATTTAAAATTTTTTATACTTAATAATAAATACTAAAAAATGAATGATATACAAATAATGATCGTGTATATACGAAAAAAATTATAAAAAATAGAAAATAAAAGCAAAAGTATAGACAAATTATAATATGTATTGTAAAATAAAAACCTATTGTCGAACGAAAAATAAAAATTTAAGATTAAAGTTCAATAGAATTTAGGAGGAGTTTATGAAGTTTAAAAAGCTGATATCAATAGCAGCATCAGTAGTATTGTCAGCAACATTGCTAACTGGATGTTCATCAAAAAATGAAAAGGCAAATTCAAATCTTTCAGTAGGGATAGTGTTAGGGGAAGGAAGTATAACTGATCAATCATTTAACCAAGCTACGTGGGAAGGATTACAAAAAGCTAAAGAAGATTTTAATATAGATATAAAATACTTAGAATCACCACAAGAATCTGATTATATACAAAATATAGAGACATTAGTAGACCAAGAAACTGATTTAATAATAGGTGTTGGATACCAATTAAAAGATGCTATAAAAGAATCAGCAGAAAGTTATCCAGACCAAAAATTTGCATTAATGGATGAAACATATGACAAAATTCCAGAAAATGTCGTACCTGTAATATTTAAAGAAGAAGAAGCAGCATACTTAACAGGAATAATAGCTGCTAAGATGACTAAGACTAATAATGTAGGATTTATAGGAGGAATGCCAACTCCAGCTATAAGTAAATATCAATATGGATACAAGTATGGAGTAGAAACTACTAACAAAGATGTAAAAGTAGCACAGCAATATGCAAACTCATTTAGTGATCAAGCAAAAGGTAAATCAATAGCTAAGCAAATGTATGCTTCAAATGTAGATACAATATTATCAGCAGCAGGAGATACAGGAACAGGTGCTATAGAAGCAGCTAGAGAAAATAATAAATATGCTATAGGTGTTGATAGAGATCAAAGTTATTTAGCTCCAGATAATGTAATAACATCTGCATTAAAGAAATTAAACGTAGCATCTTATGATTTAGCTAAATCATTAGTTGAAGGGGACTACAAAGGTGGAGAAGCTCAAGTTTATGGGTTAAAAGAAGGTGCAGTAGGTATACCAGAAAATACTAACAAGCTTGTACCTCAAGAAATAATAGATTATGTAAATAAACAAGCTAAAAAAGTTATAGATGGAGAAATAAACGTTCCAAGAACAGAAAAAGAATATAATGATATGATGAAATAGATAAAAAAGCCTTATGGAAATCCATAAGGCTTTTAATATTATTAATAAAAAGTTTAGATTTAAATGTTTAAAGTTTGTTTTAATTTTCTTTTATTCTAAGCTTTGCAACAAGTTCATCTGTAGGAGTTACATACATCGTGTTGTTAGTTTCATATATTACCATACCAGGTTTTGCTCCATTAGGCTTTTTGACATTTTTCTTTTTTGTATAATCAACAGGAACTTGTGCAGACATTTTTGATTTACTAAAGTATGCAGCAAGCATAGCACCTTCATATAAAGTTGTTTCAGGTATATCTTTAGAATCAGATTTTATAATAACATGAGAACCTGGTATATTTTTAGTATGCATCCATATATCATCATTACTTGCAATCTTTAAAGTAAGATGATCGTTTTGTTTATTATTTTTACCTACCAATATTTTAAATCCATCACTACTTAAAAATTCATGAGGTTTAGTTGTAAGCTTAGTTTCTTTTTTATTTTTACTAGATGATTTTAAATAACCAACTCTACCTAGCTCTTCTCTTATATCAAGTAGCTCTGCTAGGTTTTCACAATTTTCTATACTAAGCATTATATTCTCTAAATATTCTATTTCATCTTTGGTTATATCTATTTGATGAGTTATTTCTATTTTAGCAGTTTTCATCTTAGTATATTTTTTAAAGTACTTCTGAGCATTCTCAGAAGGAGTTAGATTTTTATTAAGTTTTATTTTTATAGTTTTATATTCTGGGTCGTAGAAGTTTTGAACCTCAACACTTTCCATACCTTTTTCTATCATGTAGATATATGAAGTTATAAGTTCTCCATAAATCTTGTATATATCAGCATTCTCAGATGCTATAAGTTCTTCATTTTGTTTTTTTAGTTTATTGTAAAGTCTATCTAACTTTATAGAAATACTTTTTCTTAAATCAGAAGATCTTTGATGAATTCTGTCTTTTATATCCTTAGTTTTATAGTAATATTCAATTATATAAGACATACTATCATTTTTAACAAAAGATAAATCTTTAAACATTGTTAAATCTACGCAACTAAAATCTATGATTTTATCAACACTTTCATCTACTACAACACATGGAGAATAGATATTATTTTTCATATCTTTAAATAAACCTTTAAACTCTTTATATAAAGATCTTAAATCATCAAAAGAATACTCAGATGTACTTAAATTTTCATTTATGTTTGCTCTATGACAAATTTCCTTGGAAATAACAGGGCTTATGCCTAAAAACCTAGAGTAAATAGACTTGTATAAGTTACCATCAAAAGATTCTAATTCTTTTATAAATTCATCTTCAGATATATCATCTAAAGGATTTAATTTATCTTGAGCAGGAGGTAGATTGTAAGTCATACCTGGGAGTATCTGTCTAACCCTACTTATGCTAGGAGGTATTCTCTTTGCTGAGTCTATTATTTTATTATCATTTGAATGAGTAAGTATTATATTACTGTGTCTACCCATTATTTCTATATATATATCCTTTGTAGTTTTTTCCTTCAACTCATCAAGAGACTCTACACTTATTTTTACTATTCTTTCAAAACCTACCTGAGATATATTTACTATATTACCTCCTTGTATATGTTTTCTAAAAAGCATACAAAACATAGGGGCATTTATAGGATTTTCTTTTTTATAATCCTTAGCTAAATATACCCTTGGATTTGAGGCACTAGCACTTAATACTAATTTAAAGTTCTCTTTATTGTTTCTTATATGTAAAACAACTTCATCGTTTTCAGGTTGGTATACTTTATCTATCTTACCTCCTAAAATCTTTGATTGTAGCTCGTTTACTATAGAATGTATAACTAAACCATCTAAAGCCATAATAATCGCTCCTTTCTTAGATGAACAATATATAATAATTATTACATAATATAAGTATATTGTGAATATTTATCAAAATTAATTAAAGAAAGTATATAATTAATTATAAGGGGATAAAAACAAATTTTATATCTATATAATTTCCCTTTCTTATTAATATATTGTATAATATTAAGTTAGGGATTAAATTAGAGGGGGATAGTATGGAATTTTGGAAATTACATGGGATAGGGAATGATTTTATAGTTATAGACCAAAGGTTTAATCAATATGATGAATACGAAAAAATAGCAAAAAAAGTATGTAATAGAAAATTTTCAGTAGGTGCTGATGGGCTTTTAATTGTTAAGAAATCTAACATAGCAGATGTTAAAATGTTATATTATAATTCTGATGGGTCGATAGCATCTATGTGTGGAAATGGACTTAGATGTTTTGCTAAATATGTTTATGACAATGAGATAGTATTAAAAGAAAATTTTAAAATAGAAACTCTTGATGGGATAAAAGAAGTAAATATAAACAAAGAGGATAATATAACAAGTTTAGTAAAAGTTAATATGGGAAGTGGAAGCTTCTTGTGTAAAAACATATCTATGATTCATACTATGGAAACTTTCTTAGAGCAAAAGATAAAAGTAAAAGATAAAGAATTTATAGTAAGCTCTATGTTAATGGGAGTTCCTCATACTGTTGTTTTTGTAGATGATATAAACTTAAATGATGTACATAAATATGGAAGTGAAATAGAAAAAAATAAAATGTTTTTAAAAGGCACTAATGTAAACTTTGTAAAAATTGAAGATAATAATAATATAAAAGTAGCTACTTGGGAAAGAGGATGTGGTTATACTTTAGGATGTGGTACAGGAATGACAGCATCAGCAGTTATAGGAAATTTTTTAAGAAAATTAGATAAAAATGTATATGTAACATCACAAGGTGGATGTGTAAAAATAGATATAAATGAGGACTGTATATATATGACAGGTCCTGCAGTTAAAATATGTGAAGGTATTTTGGAGGTATAATATGGCAATAAGTATGACTGGCTTTGGTAGAGGAGAATATAAAGATGATAACTATTATTTTTTAATAGAGTGTAAGACTATAAATCATAAATATGCAGATATAAATATAAGATTACCAAGAAAGATATCATTTTTAGAAGAAAAGGCAAGAAACTTAATAAAAAATTATGTAAAAAGAGGTAGAGTTGATTTATACATAAAGCTTGACGTATTAGGTAGTGAAGATGTAAACTTAAAATTCGATGAAGTATTAGCTAGTCAATATGTAGGAATATTAAATCAAATAAAAAATAAGTTTGATTTAATAGATGATATAAGCGTTATGAATATAGCTAAGTTTCCTGACATAATAAAAGCTGAAGAAAAAGAAGAAGATGAAGAATTTTTATGGGAAATGCTTAAAAAATCTTTAGAAGAAGCTTTAAGTAATTTAAAAGAAATGAGAATAGAAGAAGGTAAAAAATTAGCAGAAGATGTTATAATGAGATGTGACCTTCTTAAAAATTATATTGAAGAAATTGAAAAGTATTCATATAATGTTGTTATTGATTATAAAGAAAAATTAAATACTAGAATATCTGAGATACTAGAAAATCCTAGCATAATAGATGAAAATAGATTGGCACAAGAAGTTGCAATATATGCAGATAAAAGCAGTATAACAGAGGAAATAGTAAGATTTAAAAGTCATATAGAGCAATTAAAAAAGACTATAGTAAAAGACGAATCAATAGGAAGAAAGATAGACTTCCTAATACAAGAAATGAACAGAGAAACAAATACAATAGGATCAAAATCATCAGACTTAAATATAACTAATTTAGTAGTAGAAGTTAAATCTGAATTAGAGAAAATAAGAGAGCAAATACAAAATATAGAATAAATAATAATAAAATATATAATAATGAAACTTGTATATCAGAAAGGAAGATAGTAATGCTTAAGAAAAAAGGGCTATTATTAGTTGTATCTGGTCCATCAGGAGCTGGTAAAGGTACAATATGCAAAGAGCTACTAAACAAAAATCACGATATAAAATTATCGGTATCAGCAACAACTAGAAAGCCAAGAAATGGCGAAGTTGATGGAGTTAATTACTTCTTTTTAGAAAAAGAAAAATTCCAAACGATGATAAATAATGGTGAATTTTTAGAGTATGCTCAAATTTATGACAATTTTTATGGTACACCAAAGGCTGCTATAATAGAATCTTTAGAAAATGGACAAGATGTCATATTAGAGATAGAAATGCAAGGAGCTAAGCAAATAAAAGATGTATATCCAGAGGGTGTATTTATATTTGTATTACCGCCATCTCTTGAAGAATTAAAAAATAGAATAGTTGGAAGAGGAACAGAAACAGAAGAAGAAATACACAAAAGATTTAGTTGTGCATTTGAAGAAATAAACAAAATATCTGATTACGACTATTTTGTAGTGAATAAAGATGTAAATACATCAGTAAAAGAATTAGAAAGTATAATATTAGCGGAAAAAAATAAAGTTAATAGATATAAAAATAATATAATAGCAAAATTCAAGGAGGAATTATAAAATGTTAAAACCATCAATAAATGAAGTATTAAACAAAATAGACAACAGATATTATTTAGTTGGAACAGTAGCAAAAAGAGCTAGAGAAATAATAGACGGTGCCGAGCCTATAACAACTACAAAAACTAGAGATAACAAACCTGTAACTATAGCGACTCAAGAAGTTGCTGATGGTAAAATAAGCTATAGATTATTAACTCAAGAAGAAATAGATTTAAATGAAGCTGAAAAGCACTTAGAACAAAAAATTACAGAAGAGGAGTAATTCTTATGTTAAAAGGTAAAACTGTTGTACTAGGAGTAAGTGGAGGAATAGCTGTATACAAATCATTAGATGTAGTAAGTAGACTTAGAAAATTAGGTGTAAATGTTCATGTTATAATGACTAAAGCTGCTACTGAATTTGTAACTCCATTATCATTTCAATCATTAAGCCAAAACTATGTAGTTTGTGATATGTTTGAAGAACCAAAAACTTGGGATGTAGAGCATGTATCACTAGCTAAAAAAGCAGATGTATTTTTAATAGCACCTGCAACTGCTAACTTCATAGGTAAAATGGCTAATGGCATAGCTGATGACATGCTTACAACAACAGTTATGGCTACTAAGGCAAAAGTATTAATAGCACCTGCTATGAATACTAATATGTATGAAAATCCTGTACTTCAAAGAAATATAAAAATATTAAAGGAACTAGGTTGTAATTTTGTAGATCCAGAAAGTGGAAGACTTGCTTGTGGAGATACTGGAAAAGGTAAGTTAGCATCACCAGAGGTAATAGTAAATGAAGTAGTTAATTTACTTACACAAAAGCAAGATTTAATTGGTAAAAATATAATAGTTACTGCTGGACCTACAGTAGAAAGCATAGATCCAATGAGATTTATAAGCAATAGATCTACAGGTAAGATGGGATATGCAATTGCAACTCAAGCAGCAAATAGAGGTGCTAATGTAACTTTAATATCAGGACAAACTAATCTAGAAGTTCCTAAAAATATAAAAAAGCTTATAAAAATAGAAAGTGCTGAGGATATGTATAATGCAGTTTTAGAAAACTTAGATGATAATCAAGTTGTAATAAAAAGTGCAGCAGTAGCAGATTATAAGCCTAAAAACTATTCTAATAAGAAAATAAAAAAATCTGATGATGATTTATCTATAGAATTAGAAAGAAATAAAGATATAGCTTATGAAATAGGCAAGATAAAAAAAGATAAAATACTAGTTGGATTTGCAGCAGAAACTAATGACCTTATAGAAAATGCTAAAGGTAAAATAAAGAAAAAGAATCTAGATTTTATTGTAGCTAATGATTTAACTAAAAAAGGCGCTGGATTTGGTGTAGATACTAATATAGTTAAGATTATAGATAAAGATGGAAATATTACAGAATATCCAAAAATGAAAAAAGAAGAAGTGGCAGATGTTATATTAGATAATGTCAATAAGTTACTACAAAGATAAGCATCTATTAATTTAGATGCTTTTATTTTTAGCAAGAGGTATAATTGAGTAAATAGCTATTAAAAAGGACATAATCTAGTTAATACGAGTAGGAGATAGATGTTTTATAATGGAAAAGTATGCGAAATTAGTAGTAAGAAGCAATACTATACATACAGACAATTTATTTACATATAAATTTTCAAATCTTTTAATAGATGATTTAAAAGTAGGTCATAGAGTTTTAGTTCCTTTTGGTAGAGGAAATAAACCTACAGAAGCCTTTGTCTTTGAGATAAATAATAAAGTAGAAGATAACATAAGGTTAAAAGAAATTATAGATGTATTAGATAAAGAGCCTATATTTTCAAAAGAAGATTTAGAATTGGTAAAATGGATGAAAAATAGATATCTGTGCACATATATAGATTGTATAAACTTAATATATCCAAAAGGATATAAGTTAAATAATTATAAAGTTGCAGTTTTAAATAGCGATATAAGAAATTTAGACCAATTAGAAATAAAAGGTGTAATTAGTTCATTAAATGAAGATGAGCAGATAGTAGTAAATTCTATACTAGATAACAAAGGAAAGATAAAAATAGATAAATTAAAGTCTATAAATAATATAAATAATATACTTTACAGACTTAATAAAAAAAATATAATAGATATTTTATGGGAATATAAAGATCATAAAAATGAAAAGAAAATATGCTATGTATCATTAGCTATTGATAGTGATTATATAGATGAATATATAAAAAACAATAAGATAGCCCTAGGAAGTAAGCAAAAAGAAGTTATAAACTTTTTAAAGTACAATGATGATAGTGAAATAAATGATATAATGGAATTGTTAAATGCATCTAAAAAAAGCATAACATCATTATATGATAAGAATTTAATTAATTTAGAAATAAGAGATTATTATAGAAGGCCTAAAGATATATATAGTACGGACTATAAAGATATAAAATTAAATAAAGAGCAATTATATGCTGTTAATAAAATAACATCAGAGATGTTTGAAGAAAATAAAAAACCTTACATGATTCATGGTGTAACAGGTAGTGGTAAGACAGAAGTATATATGGAAGTTATAGATTATGCACTAAATCAAGGTTTAGATAGTATATTTTTAGTACCAGAGATATCTCTAACTCCACAAACTATAGATAGATTAAAAAATAGGTTTGGAGATATAGTAGGAGTATTTCATAGTCAATTATCAGAAGGTCAAAAACATGATGTGTATAAAGCTATAAAAGCAGGCAAAATAAGAATATTAATAGGTGCAAGATCTGCATTATTTGCTCCATTTAAAAACTTAGGTGTAATAATAATAGATGAATTTCATGAGTCTTCATATAAGTCAGAGAAAAACCCTAAATTTAGCACTATAGAAGTTGCTAGGTATATGTCGCACAAGGAAAATATATCGTTGATATTAGGTTCTGCAACTCCATCTGTTGAAGAATACTATAAAGCTTGCAATAAAGAGTATGAATTAATAGAAATAAAATCTAGAGCTAATAAAAGACCGCTTCCAAAAATTGAAGTTGTAGATATGAAATTAGAACTAAATAATGGAAATAAGAGTATATTTAGCATAAGACTACAACAAGAAATAGAAACTGCTATTAAAAATAATAATCAGGTAATATTATTTTTAAATAGAAGAGGTTATGCAAGTTTTGTATCATGTAGAAACTGTAGTTATGTATTTCAATGTGAAAATTGTGATATATCATTAACATATCACAAAAGAAATAACATAGGAAGGTGCCATTATTGTGGTTATGAAAAAGAAATACCTCATGAGTGCCCAGAATGTGGAAGCAACTATGTAAAACCTTTTGGAATAGGAACTCAAAAGATAGAGGAAGAGTTAAAAAATATATTCAAAGATGCAAAAATTCTTAGAATGGATAAAGATACTACCTCTAAAAAAGGTTCATTAGAAGAAATTCTTAATAAATTTAAAAATAAAGAAGCAGACATATTAATAGGAACACAGATGTTGAGTAAGGGATTAGACTTTGACAATGTAACCTTAGTAGGAATATTATCAGCAGATATGATATTGAATTTTCCGGATTTTAAAAGTTTTGAAACTACATTTCAGCTAGTAACTCAAGTTTCAGGACGGGCAGGAAGATCTGATAAGGAAGGTAAGGTTATTCTTCAAACTTATGATACAGATCACTATGCTATAAGAAGAGCCATAAACTATGATTATGAAGGATTTTATGAAGATGAAATAAAAATCAGAAAAGCATTTGGATATGCTCCTTTTAACAATATGGTAAGTGTTGTAATAAGCGGTGAAAATGAACATATAGTAAAGCAAAATGCTAAGAATATGTATGATTCAATTATTTATCTTCTCAAATCTAGGGGTATAAATAATTTTGATTTCATATTAGGTCCAAACCCATGTTCAATATCAAAAATAAACCAAAATTATAGATGGCAGATATTATTTAAGGATGAGGATATTGAAATAAATCTATTAAAAGGTATAATAAAATATATATGTATAACAAAACGAGACGTAGTGTTTAATAAAGAGGTTAATGTATCCATAGATATTAATCCAAACAACATATTATAAAATATAGGAGGAGACAAAAATGGCGTTAAGAGAAATAGTTCAAATAGGAGACCCTATTTTAAGAAAAAAAGCAAAAAAGGTAGAAAAAATAGATGATAGATTAATACAATTATTAGATGATATGGCAGAAACAATGTATCATGCAGATGGTGTAGGTCTTGCTGCACCTCAAGTAGGAGTATTAAAGAGAGTTGCTGTTATAGATATCGGTGATGGTATAATAGAACTTATAAATCCAGAAATAATAGAAACTTCTGGAGAACAATTAGGAGATGAAGGATGCTTAAGTGTTATAGGCGAATGTGGAGCTGTAAATAGACCATATTATGTAACAGTAAGAGCATTTAATAGACAAGGTCAATATGTTGAAATAAAGGCTGAAGAATTTTTAGCAAGAGCATTTTGCCATGAAATAGACCATTTAGATGGTGTATTATTTGTAGACAAAGTACAAAAGTAGTAGGAGATGATTAAATGAGGATAGTATTTATGGGTACACCTGAGATTGCTCTTGGGTGTTTACAAAAAATAATAGATGAAAAACATGAAGTAATAGGTGTGGTAACTCAACCAGATAAACCTCAAAATAGAGGTAAAAAGCTTGGAATGCCTCCTGTTAAAGAGCTTGCACTTAAATATGATATACCAGTATATCAACCATTAAAGGCAAGAGATGAAGAGTTTGTAAATGTATTAAAGGAATTAAATCCAGATGTAATAGTAGTTGTAGCTTATGGACAAATACTTCCTAAATCTATATTAGATATTCCTAAGTTTGGTTGTATAAATGTCCATGTTTCTTTACTTCCAAAATATAGAGGAGCGGCACCTATAAACTGGGTAATAATAAATGGTGAAGAAAAAACAGGAGTTACTACTATGTATATGGATGAAGGTCTAGATACTGGAGATATGATACTACAAAAAGAGTTTGCATTAGATAATGAAATAACAGCAGGAGAGCTTCATGATAAGATGATGGTTGTTGGAGCAGAAACTCTAAAAGAAACTTTAGACTTAATTGAAAAAGGGTGTGCACCAAGAACTAAGCAAAATCATGATGAGTTTAGTTATGCACCTATGATGGATAAGTCTTTAGGAAATATAGATTTTAATAAAAGTGCAAAAGATATACATAACCTTGTAAGAGGGGTTAATCCATGGCCAAGTGCATATACAACTTATGATGGAAAGACTATGAAAGTATGGAAGACGAAAGTGCTAAATGAGGAAAGTCAAAAAGCACCTGGAACTATATTAAGCGTTGATAAAGATGGTATAAAAGTAAGTACTTTAGATAAAGTAATATTACTTGAAGAAATACAAATGCCAGGAAAGAAAAGAGTTTTAGTTTCTGAATATATAAAGGGAAACAGTATAGATACTTCAAAAATATTAGGCTAGGTAAATAAAATGGTAGAATCAAAAAAGTATATGACGGCCATAGGTATATTATTAGTAATTCTTTTGACTATAGGTTTACTTGTTAATTTTTTTATATCTACTTTAGCAGGTGTATTTGCTATAATAACAGATATACTAATATTATTAGCATCGATAGTAATAATATTTTCTATAGTAGTTACAAATAATATTATAAGGGATAAAGATGTAGACCCATCTTTAATGAAGTTTAACTTTAAAATTGTATCATTTTTATTTCCTATAATAACTATTATTGCAGAATTTGTTAATATACCAAAAAATGAAATAAGAAAGGTATATATAAAATTAAACAATAAATATATATATAGTAATAGTTATAACTTAAAGCCAGAAGAAATATTAATATTAATACCTCATTGTGTTCAAAGAAATAGCTGTAAGTTAAAAGTTACTAACAAAATAGAAAACTGTGCAACTTGTGGTTTGTGTAATATAGGAGATTTAGTAAAATTAAAAGAAAAAACAAATGTAAATATATTTGTAGCTACAGGGGGAACACTAGCCAGAAAAATAATAATGGATAACAGACCAAAAGCTGTTATAGCAGTAGCTTGTGAAAGGGACTTAACAGCTGGAGTACAAGATATGAGACATGTACCCGTTTTAGGTGTATTTAATAAAAGACCTAATGGACCTTGTGTAGATACTAATATAGATATAAATGAAGTTGAAGAAGCTATAAAATTTTTTACAGAGAGAATATATAGCTTATCTTTATAAGAATCTATATTAAATTAAGATAGGAGTGTTTTATATGTTTTATCCATATGGATATGGGTATGGTTTAGACCCTACAATTATGATATTAATTCCAGCGATACTTTTTACTATTTATGCTCAATTTAAAGTAAGTAGTACTACTAGTAAGTATCTAAGAGTGAATTCAAGTAAAGGTTATACTGGAGAACAAGTAGCAAGAACAATATTAAATTCTAATGGATTAAATAACGTATCTATAGAAATGGTTACAGGGCATTTAACTGACCATTATGATCCAAGAAGTAATACTGTTAGATTATCACAAGATATATATTATGGAACATCTATAACATCTATATCAGTTGCGGCACATGAATGTGGCCATGCAATACAGCATGCTAAAGGATATGTACCACTTAATTTTAGAAGTGCTTTAGTTCCTATAGTTAATTTTTCATCTAATATATCTTGGTTATTAATTGCTTTAGGATTTATAATGAGGGGACCATTTTTAGAAATAGGAATAATACTATTTGCAGCATCAGTCTTATTCCAAATAGTAACATTACCAGTTGAATTTAATGCATCAAGTAGAGCTATAGTTCAGCTTAATAATCTAGGAATAGTAGACAAAAGAGAATCTAATCAAAGTAGAAAGGTTCTTACAGCAGCAGCATTAACTTATGTAGCTGCAGCATTAACTTCAGTTTTACAACTACTTAGATTATTAGCAATAGCAAACAGAGATAATGATTAAAGGAGATTGTCCTAGGGTTTCTAGGACTTTTTCTGTTTAAATTAAGGAGAAATAGCATGAAGGCAAGAGAAATAGCATATAAGGTACTTTTAGATATTGAGGAGAATAATAATTATTCTAATACATCAATAAATAAACATTTTAAGAAAATTGAAATGACTAATCAAGATAGAGGTCTTGCTACAGAATTAATATATGGTGTAATAGAAAATCAATATTATTTAGATTATATAATAAATAAACTTTCTAAGATAAAGACACAAAAGATGTCAACTTGTGTTAAAATATTGCTAAGATTAGGTGTATATCAGATAGCATTTTTAGATAGTATATCTGATTATGCAGCTGTTAATGAGACCGTAAATTTAGTCAAAAAATATGATAAAAGATCATCAGGATTTGTAAATGCAATACTTAGAAATATAATAAGAAAAAAAGAAGAGATTTTAAAAGTAGATATAGATGATAACATAATGTATTTATCTACTAAATACTCTTATAGTCCATGGATGATAAAAAATTGGATTAAAAACTTTGGAGAAGAATTCACAAAAGATTTATTAGATTCTAATAATGAAAAGCCAAATTTATACTTAAGAGTTAACACTTTAAAAATTAACAGAGATGAACTTATAGAAAAGCTAAATAATATAGGTGTAAAAGCTTATAAAGTAAACCTTATAGAAGAAGCTATAAGAGTGGAAAACTTTAAAAATATAGAAAATAATGAATTGTTTAAAGAAGGATTATTTACAGTTCAAGATATAAGTTCAATGTTAGTTGGAAAAGTAGTTAATCCTAAAAAAAATTCATTAGTACTTGATATGTGTAGTGCACCAGGTGGAAAAACTACTCATTTAGCGACTCTTATGAATAATACTGGAGAAGTTTTGGCCAGAGATATATTTGAACATAAATTAAAACTTATAACATCAACAGTAAATAGATTAGGTCTTAAAAATGTAGTTGTAGAAAAATTTGACTCATCTAAAGTAGATGAAAAAAGTATAAATAAATTTGACTATGTATTGGCAGATGTACCATGTTCAGGACTTGGAATAATAAAAAGAAAACCAGAAATAAAATATAAAACAAAGGCAGAACTAAAAGATTTACCTTTAATACAAAAAACTATATTAGAAAATGCATCTAAGTATGTTAAGAAAGATGGAATACTTGTATATAGTACTTGTACTATAGAAGATACTGAGAATATAAATATAATAAATGAGTTTATAAAGACTAACAATGATTTTGAATTAGTACCTATAGATGAAGTGAATGTAGATTTAGATAACCAAGATAAAGGATATTTAAAAATATATCCTAACATACATGGAATGGATGGTTTCTTTATAGCAAAATTAAGAAAAGTAAGGTAGTGATAAAATATGAATCAAGATAAAGTTGCATTAAAAAACTTTACAGAAGAAGAGCTAAAAGAGTTTATGAAAACTATAGGAGAAAAAGCTTTTAGAGGAAGTCAAGTTTACTCTTGGATATACAAGGGTGCTAAGACTTTTGATGATATGAATAATATTCCAAAAAGTTTAAGAGAAAAATTAGCTGAAGTATCCTATATAGGAAATATAGAAATCGAATTGAAATTAGAATCAAAGATTGATAAAACTAAAAAGTATTTATTTTTATTAAACGATGGTAATATAATAGAAACTGTAATGATGGATTACGATGATAGAGTTACAGTTTGTATATCAAATCAAGTAGGATGTAGAATGGGATGTAAGTTTTGTGCATCTACTATAGATGGGCTTTTAAGAAATTTAGAGCCTTGGGAAATCTTAGATCAAATACTAAAAATACAAGAAGATACAGGTAAAAGAGTATCAAACCTTGTTTTAATGGGAAGTGGTGAACCACTAGATAACTTTGAAAATACTAAGAAGTTTTTAGAAATAGTAAATGATAAAAATGGTTTAAATATAGGTTATAGACATATAACTTTATCAACTTGTGGTATAGCACCAAAAATGAGAGAACTTGCAGATTTAGAGATACCTATAA
This sequence comes from Romboutsia sp. D33t1_170424_H2, assembly GCF_015669105.1. NCBI lineage: Bacteria > Bacillati > Bacillota > Clostridia > Peptostreptococcales > Peptostreptococcaceae > Romboutsia > Romboutsia sp. D33t1_170424_H2. The sequence goes on from NZ_JADOZQ010000002.1 coordinate 205,840, forward strand.
ACCTTGCTTTATCACTTCACTCTCCATATGATGAAAAAAGAAAAGAAATTATGCCAATAGCAAATGCATATCCTATAAAGGAGATACTAGATGCTTGCAAGTATTATATAAAAAAGACAAATAGAAGGGTTACCCTAGAGTACTCTCTTATAAAAGGTGTAAATGATTCGCCAAATGAAGCAAATGAACTAATAAAGTTACTAAAGGGCATGTTATGTCATGTTAACTTAATACCTATAAACAATGTAGAAGAAAGAGACTTTAAACGTCCAGATAAGTCTCATATATACAAGTTTAAAGATATATTAGAAAAAAATAATATACCAGCTACAGTTAGAATATCTATGGGCTCTGATATTGGTGGAGCTTGTGGACAATTAAGAAGAAAGCATAAGTAGCTTTAGGGGGGAAGTCTAATGATTTATAGTTGTGACTCAGACATAGGCCTAGTTAGGAAAAATAACGAAGATTATTGTATGGGTGAAATTATAAAAACGGATTCTGCTGATATAGGCATATTTGCCCTAGCAGATGGAATGGGTGGACATAAAAAAGGAGAAGTTGCAAGTAAGCTAGCAGTAGATAATATAATGTTTTTCTTAAAGGAAAACTTATTACAAAATAATAACATCAAAATAGACTATATAGATGATATAATAAAACAAGCTTATAATGAAGTGAACTCCATAATATATAAAAAGTCTATAAGTGGTGAAGAATATTCAGGCATGGGGACTACTTTAACAACGGCTATACTATATAAAAATAAGTTATATGTAGCTAATGTTGGAGATAGTAGATGTTATTTATTAAGTAAAAATGAATTTAAAAAAGTTACAATGGATCATTCTGTAGTTGAAGAGCTAATAAAGGCAAACATCATAACAGAGGAAGAAGCAAAAAATCATCCTAGAAGAAATCATATAACAAGAGCTATGGGAAGTGAAGAAATAGTTATTGTCGATATATTTAAGCATGAAATAGATAGAGGAGATAAAATTCTTTTATGTAGTGATGGTTTAACAGGATTTGTTGATAATGAAAGTATTGAAGAGATTATGATGAAAGATACTGAAGTCAAAGAGATAAGTGATGAGTTAATAAATAAAGCAAACAGCATGTCTGGAAGGGACAATATATCTGTTATAGTAATAGAGGATAAATAGGATGGTGATAAAGTGGGAGAGACTGTTTTAGGTAATAGATATGAAATTATTAGGAAAATTGGCGATGGAGGAATGGCTTTTGTATATGAAGCTAAAGATAGACTTTTAAACAGAACTGTAGCTGTAAAAGTTTTAAGACCTGAATTTGTTGATGATGAGGAGTTCTTAGGAAAATTTAAAAGAGAAGCAGAAGCTGTAGCTAGTTTATCGCACCCTAATATAGTAAATGTATATGATGTAGGAGAAGATGGAAAAGTTCATTACATAGTAATGGAATTTATAGATGGGCAAAATTTAAAAGAAATAATAAAAAATGAAGGTGTTTTAGATGAATATACTGCACTTGATATAACAAAACAAATAGCTATGGCTCTTAGTGCAGCACATAGAAAAGGTATTATTCATAGAGATATAAAACCTCACAATATACTTATATCAAATGAAGGCAGAATAGTTAAAGTAGCAGACTTTGGTATAGCTAAGGCTGTATCTAATTCTACTATGACAAACATTGGAAGTATAATAGGTTCTGTACATTATTTTTCACCAGAACAAGCTAAAGGTAAATTTGTAACTAGTAATGCAGATCTTTATTCTTTAGGAATAGTATTATATGAAATGTTAATAGGTAAGGTACCATTTAGGGGAGATAGTCCTATATCAATAGCACTTCAGCATATAAATGATAATTTAGATTTCACTCAAGAGGAGAAAGTTAGAATTCCTCAAAGTGTAAGAACTATTATAAAAAAGCTAACAGAAAAATCTAGTGCTGATAGATATCAAAGTGCAGAAGAATTGATAGAAGATATTGAGTACATAGAAAAGAATATAGACTTAGATTTTATAAAAGAATATGATAACTATGCTACTCAAAAGATAGAAGATAGGGAATTAAGAAACTCTATGGTTAATGTTGATGATAATCAAGAAGAAGCATATGATGATGAATATGATGATTATGAAGACGAAGACGAGTATGAAGACCCTAAGCAAAACAGAAATGATAAAAAGAAATCTAAGAATTCAAATAGAAGAAAAAAAGAAGTAAAAGAAGATAGCCCTTTAATGAAAAAAATACTTGTAGTTGCAGCAGTAATATTGATAATAATATTAGGTGCTCAAGTTTATTTAGCAGGCAAGTATTTATTAGGATCTAATAGTAATCAAACAGGAGTAGAGACAGTGATTACTCCTGATGTTAAAAATATGAGCTTAGATGAAGCTCAAAGAAAGCTAGATGATTTAGGCTTAAATGTAACAATAAAAGAAGAATATGATACAAATGTAGAAGCTAACCATGTAATATCTCAAATGCCGGAAGCTGGAAAAGAAGTAAAAGAAGGAGATTCTGTAACTATCGTTTTAAGTAAAGGTAAAAAACAAGCTCAGGTTCCAAATGTAGTTGGACTTAGCTTAATAGAAGCAGAGAGTGTACTAAGAGAAAATAATTTAGTTTTAGGCAATGTTAAGCAAGAGTTTAGCGAAAGCTTTAAAGAAGGAAATATAATTAGACAGACACCTCAATCAGGGACATCTATTTCAGGGAATGGAGAAGCAGTTGATGTAGTGGTAAGTAAGGGACCTAAGCCAGTAGCACCACCTGAAGAAAATAAAAAAGAGGAAAGTGATAATACACAAACTCCTCCAGTAGTTACACCAGACGAAAATCAAAACACTAAACCAGAGACAGGTAATGGTTCAAATAATTCTGGAAATAGTCAAGGTAACTCAGGGGAATCAGGTAATACTACTCCAGAAAAACCAGGGGATAATGCTGGTGGTAATACTGGAGGAAACACAGGTGGAAATTCATCTAGTGGAGAAAATTCAAACAATGGAGGAAGTAATCCTTCTCAAGGTGGAGGAAATAACACTGGTACTGAAGGAAGTGGAAATACTACACAATCACAAGAATAAATTAGTTAAACAAAAAAGTCCAACTTAATAAGTTGGGCTTTTATTTTAATAAATATTAATGATATTTTAAGTAATAAAAAATAAATATAGGTTAATTGTTAACTTATTATGATATTATATAAAAATAGGAAAGAATAATTATGCTAGAAAAATTAGAGGAGGAAATAGATGTTAGATGGAAAAATTGTAAAAGGAATAGGGGGATTTTATTACATAGACACTGAAAATGGGATATATGAATGTAAAGCTAGAGGAATATTTAGAAAGCAAAAGATAACACCTTTAGTTGGGGATAGAGTAAAAATAAATATAGTAGATGAAGAGGATAAAAAGGGTGTAATAGAGGAAATAGACAAAAGAGATACAGAACTTATAAGACCACCTATAGCAAACGTAGACAAAGCACTTATAGTATTTGCTATAAAAAATCCTAAGCCTAATTTATCGTTATTAGATAGATTTATAGTATTGGCTGAAAAGGAAAATCTAGATATAGTCATAGTTTTAACTAAAGTAGATTTAGATGAAGATGGAGATTTAGTAGAAGAGCTAAAAAATATATATGAAATAAGTGGATATAAAGTAATACCAGTTAGCAATAAAACTAAATTAAATATAGATAAGATAAAAGAAGAATTAAATGGAAATGTAGTAGTATTCGCAGGTCCATCTGGGGTAGGTAAGTCAAGTCTATTAAATGAAATAGATAAAAACTTTGAGTTACAAACTGGTGAAGTAAGTGATAAAATAAAAAGAGGTAAGCATACAACAAGACATGCAGAACTTTTAAAACTAGAGTGTGGGGGAATGGTAGCAGATACACCTGGATTTAGTTCTCTAACTCTTGATGATATAGAAGAAAGTGAACTTAAAGAATATTTTATAGAATTTGATGAGTTTGATGACTGTAGATTTGGTTTTAGATGTATACATGAAAATGAACCAAGTTGTGCAGTTAAAGAAGCTGTTAGTGAAGGAAAAATATCTAAAAAAAGATATGATAGCTATATACAATTATTAAATGAAATAAGACAAGGGAAGAGGAGATATTAAAATGATTAAATTAGCACCGTCAATATTATCAGCAGATTTTGCAAGACTATTAGAAGATGTAAAAAAAGTAGAAAGTGCAGGATGTGAATACCTTCATATCGATGTTATGGATGGACATTTTGTTCCAAATATAACTTTAGGGCCAGGTCTTGTTAAGTCCCTTAGAAAAGATGTAAATATGGTATTTGATGCACATCTAATGATAGAAAATCCAGATAATTATATAAAGGATTTTGTAGATGCAGGTTGTGATTTAATAGTTGTTCATCAAGAAGCATGTAAACACTTACACAGAACTATACAAAATATAAAATCGTACAATGTAAAAGCTGGAGTTGCACTAAACCCAGCAACACCAATAGAAACTATAAAACATGTAATAGAAGATGTAGATATGGTACTTATAATGACTGTCAATCCAGGATTTGGTGGGCAATCATTTATAGAGGGTATGATACCTAAAATAGAAGAATTAAAAAAACTAATAGATGATAGAAATTTAAATATAGACATACAAGTTGATGGAGGAATAAAGCCTACCAATGTAGATAAAGTTGTTAAGGCTGGGGCTAATATAATAGTTGCGGGTTCTGCAATATTTAATAGTGATGATATAGTAAAAACAGTAAATTTATTTAGAGAAAATGCTAGTTTATAGGTATAAAAATTGAAAAAAGCTTGCATTATACTAAATGGAAAATCAGAGAACTACAATAATATTAAAGAAATATTAGCCAAAAATAAGTACGACTATATAATATGTGCAGATGGAGGAGCAAATCATATCTACAACATGGATATAGTTCCAGATTATATAATAGGGGATTTAGATTCTGTAGATAGTAGTATAGTCAATTATTATAAGAACCTAAATGTAAAGTTTGAAAGGTTTCCTTCGAAAAAAAATGAAACAGATACGGAGTTGTGTATTTATCTAGCTAAAAATCTTAAAGTAAAGGAAATTGATTTTTATTTTGCTTTGGGAGGAAGAATAGATCATATTATTGCAAATATAAACTTATTGTACTTTGTAAAAAGTATAGGAATGATACCTACTATAATAAGTGAAAAAGAGATAATACAGATAGCTATAAATGAAGAAATAGAAATTAAAGGAAATATAGGAGATACTGTATCAGTAATACCTTTAAGTGGTGATGCAAAAGGAGTTACCCTTACTAATTTTGAATATCCTTTAGAGGAATATGATATGAAGTTTTATCTGCCATTAGGAATATCTAATGTAATGTTAGAAAATAAATGTAGAGTAAAAGTAAATGAAGGTAGTGTACTTGTTATTAGAAATATATAAAAGATGACGAAAGTCATCTTTTTTTATATGTTTCTAATTAATATGTTTTTATTACTTATTATATAAAAAATCTAATTCCTCTTTTGTCCAGTCAGTAGGACCCTCACTAGGGTTTATAAACTTATTCCAATAAGTTCCGGTATGAGAGTCAAAGATGATTATATTTGAATCATTAGGACTGAAGAATTGATATCTATTATGATTTTCTTTAAGTGATATAAATAAACTTACTGCAACTATGCAAAACCCTAGAATTATTGAGAATCCAATAACAAAAATTGATTTATTATTAATAAAAATCACCTCACTTTTAATTTAATTGTAGTCTTATAAATAATATAAATTCATTAAAATTAAAATATTTAAATTATATAAAAGGAATGTAAAACATATAAGTCAAATATAGTAGTATTATGAGTTAGGGGGTATTTTATGGATAATAAGGTAGCGGTTATATATAAATCTAAGTATGGAAGTACCAAAAAATATTCTGGATGGATAGCAATGAGGCTAAATGCTGATTTATATGAAGTTAGTGATATTAGAAATAAGGACTTAAAAGAGTACGACACTATAATATATGGTGGTGGAATATATGCAAGTAAAATAAATGGAATAAGTTTTATAGAGAAAAACTTTCATAATATAAAAGATAAAAGAGTAATAATATTTACTGTAGGTATGGAGTCAATCTCTGAAGAATTAAGAAAAAAGCTAATAGATAAAAATTTTAGTGATGAAATAGCAAGTAATATAACTTTAGTTAATTTTAGAGGTTCAATATTCTATAATGAATTAAATTTAAAAGATAAAATCCTTATGAAGGGATTAAAGGTATATATAGATAAAAAAGATTTTAGAGATCTTACAGAAGATGATAAGTTGATTTTAGATAGTTTTAATAAACAAATAGATATGTGTGATAAAAAAAGTATAGATAAATTGATAGAACTTTTGTAAAAGATGTATTTTGAAATACGTCTTTTTATTTTGAAAAAATTTATTAATAAAAAGTGGGACAGGTCTAAATATGGACTATTTTGCATAAATTTAATATATACATAAGTTTAAATAGTAAAATAACTCAAGGAGGTGTTTTAATGAAAAATAGCTCTAAGGTGTTATTGGGAATGTTATGTTTGTCAACAGGAGGAGCAGTACTTTTATCTATGATGCTTCCGGGGTGGATTTGGACATTACTTACAGCAGTTATTTTAATTGGATGTGGAGTTTTACTATTTTTTTATTGATACTTGAATATGCTTTATAAGTAAGCCAAATAAATAATATTATTGGGGGAATGTTAAATGAAAATGGTAACAATAAAAATGCCTAAATGGATAGCTGGAATTATATTAAAGTTTATGAAGGGAAGCAAGAAAAAGTAATTAATGTAATTACTATAATCATTAGATAAAATTATAAAAATACATATAAAATAAAAAAGCCTACTAATTAGTAGGCTTTAAAGAACAATTAAGCTCTTTCTATTTTTCCAGAACGTAAACATCTAGTACAAACTTTAACTCTCTTAGGAGTTCCATCTATTATAGCTCTAACGCTTCTTAAGTTAGCTGACCATGTTCTTCTGTTATGTCTATTTGAGTGTGATACTTGGTTTCCAGAAACCTTTCCTTTACCACATACGCTACATACCTTTGCCATTTACGTACACCTCCTTAAAATGATAACTATTTAAAGACTAAAAACATATTTATATTAACATAAATATTAAAAACGTGCAATAGAAATATATATTTGCTTAACAAATATTGAACAATGTCTTGTTATCATATAAAATTATATATATAATTTTGTATAAAGTAAATATTTAAAATAAAATATTTACTATTACAAAATAATTACGTAGGTTTAAATTATATCATATTTATAGTATTATAGGATATATAAATTTTTATAATAATATAAATAAAATATTTATTCCAAATAAAAATATGAACCTAAGGGGGTAAATCATGAGCGTAAAAGTAAGTAATCAATATGGAAATATAGAAATAGATAAACATGTTATAGCACAAATTGCATACAGAGCTGCTATGGAAAGTTATGGATTAGTAGGTCTAGCATATAAAACTAAGGGTATAGTAGAACTATTAAAAGGTGAGAACGTATTAAAAGGTGTTTTAGTACAAGAATTAGAAGATAACACTATAGCTATAGAATTATATGTTATACTACAATACGGAACTAATATATCTACTGTTGCAAATAACATAATAGATAGAGTAAAATATACAGTTGAGAACACAACGGCTATAAAAGTAAGTAAAATAGATATCAATGTTCAAGGAATTAGAGTTAAGTAATTAGGAGGAAGAAAATGATTCAATATATAGATGGTAAATTATTAAGAGATATGTTTGTGTCAGGTGCAAATAATCTTCAAAATAATAAAGATTTAGTTGATAAACTAAATGTGTTTCCAGTTCCAGATGGAGATACAGGAACAAACATGTCTCTTACTATATCTTATGCAATGAAAGAATTGTCTAAGGTAGAGGGGGATAATATAACTGAAATAGGTAAAGCTCTATCTAAAGGTTCTTTAATGGGAGCTAGAGGAAATTCAGGTGTTATACTATCTCAAATAATAAGAGGATTTGCAAAATCAATAGAAGGAAAAGAAAAGATATCTACATCAGATTTAGCAGATGCATTTAAGAATGGTTCAGATACAGCTTACAAGGCGGTTATAAAGCCTATAGAAGGGACTATACTTACAGTAGTAAAAGAGAGTGGAGAATATGCACTTTCAGCTTGTAAGAAAGAAAAAGATTTAGTAGCATTCTTAGAAATGGTTATAAAGGAAGCTAATAATTCATTAAATAGAACACCAGAATTATTAAAAGCACTAAAAGAAGCTGGAGTTGTAGACTCTGGAGGTAAAGGTCTAGTACTAATATATGAAGGAATGTTAGAAGCTCTAAAAGGAAATTCTATAGAGGCTTTAGAAAAATCATCTACTACTACGACACAATCATCAGCTCAAGCACAAATAAATACGGATGATATAAAGTTTGCTTATTGCACAGAATTTATATTAGAAAGTGATAAAGTAAGCGACTTACAAATAAGAGATATGATGATGAAGTATGGAGATAGTTTAGCAGTAGTTGGAGATGACGGTGTAATAAAAGTGCACGTTCATACTAATGATCCAGGACTAGTATTACAAGATGCTTTAAAATATGGACAATTAATAACTATAAAAATAGAAAACATGAAAGTACAACATGAAAACATATTGCTTGATACAAAAGATGAAACAGCATCAGCAGTAGAAGAAAAAGAATATGGATTCATAGCAACTTCTATGGGTGAAGGACTAGCTCAAATTTTTAAAGATTTTGGTGTTGATTACATAATAGAGGGTGGACAAACAATGAACCCTAGCACAGAAGACTTTATGAAAGCTATAGAAGAAATTCATGCTAAAAATATATTTATATTCCCAAATAACAGCAATATAATAATGGCTGCTAATCAAGCAAAAGAATTAAGTGAAAAAAATATAATAGTAATTCCTACTAAAAATACTCCTCAAGGATTTACAGCATTAGTAAACTTCAATGCAGACTTATCTGTAGAAGAAAATGAAGAAGCTATGATGGAGTCTTTAGGACTAGTTAAATCAGGTCAAGTTACATTTGCAGTTAGAGATACTGTTATGAATGATATAGAAGTTAAAGAAGGTAATATAATAGGTATAGCAGAAGGAAAATTACAATCTGCTGGAGATGGTGTTGATGAAATAACAACTAAGCTTATAGAAAATATAGTAGATGAAGATAGCGCTATAATAACTTTATTCTATGGTGAAGATGTAAAAGAAGAAGATGCAAACAAACTTCGTGACGAGTTAGAAGAAAAGTTTGAAGACATAGATGTAGAATTATATTACGGAGGTCAACCTCTTTATTACTACTTAATTTCAGTTGAATAATATTTAAAAAATCCTGTAAAATCCTACTTAGTAAGGATTGTACAGGATTTTTATCTAATAGGTGATAATATGGATTTAAATAAAGATATACAGTATGTAAAAGGAATTGGACCTAAAAGAGCTCAAAAACTCAATAAATTAAATATATTTACGCTAAAAGATCTATTATATTATTTTCCTAGACAATTTGAAGATAGAAATAATATAAAAAAGATTGCTCAACTAGAAAATGAAGATAGAGCTACTATAAAAGCTATTATAGTAGGAAGCCATACGTCATCTCCTAGAAAAGGTCTTAATATAACTAAGCTAGACGTAAGAGATGAAACAGGGTATGCAAAATTAGTATTTTTTAATCAAGAATATATAAAAAATGCATTTAAAGTTGGAGATACTATATTAGTATTTGGTAAAGTTAAAAAAGAATTTAAAAATGTAGAATTAACTTCTTGTGAAGTGGAGCACCTTAGCAACTCACCAAAATCTACATGTAAAATAATACCTGTATATCCTTTAACTTATGGAGTTACTAATAAAGAAGTAAGTAGCATAATAAAAGGAGTGCTTAATGATAAGGAAATAAACATAAAAGAGTATCTTCCAATTAATATATTAGAAAAATATAAGTTATGTAGCATAGATTACGCTGTTAGAAATATTCATAATCCAAGCAGTAAAGAAGCCTTAAAAATTGCTTTATATAGAATCGTATTTGAAGAATTTTTAATGCTACAGTTAGGATTATTTATGTTTAAAAATGGAGTAAGTGAAGTCGATGGTATAAAGTTTTTAGAAAATAAGAAACTAGAAGAAATAAGAAGTTCATTACCATTTAAATTAACGAAAGCTCAGGAGAGAGCATTAAATGAAATAATAGATGATATGAATTCAAATAGTGCTATGAATAGGCTAGTACAAGGTGATGTTGGATCAGGTAAAACAGTCGTAGCTCTTTTAGCATTATCACATTGTATTTTAAATGGATATCAAGGTGCATTAATGGCTCCTACTGAAATATTAGCTGAACAACATTATATTTCTCTTACAGAAACTTTAAAGCCTTTTGGAGTGAATGTAGAATTACTAGTTGGTAGTTTAACAAAGAAGAATAAAGAAAAAGTTTTAGAAAGAGTAAAAAATAAAGAAATAGATATATTAATAGGAACTCATGCACTAATTGAAGATAAAGTAGAATTTAATAATCTAGGGTTAGTAATAACAGATGAACAACATAGATTTGGAGTTAGGCAACGAAGCAAATTATCGGAAAAAGGAGAGAATCCAGATATATTAGTAATGACGGCAACTCCAATACCAAGAACATTAGCTCTTATACTTTATGGAGATTTGGATATATCTATAATAGATGAGCTTCCTCCAGGAAGGCAGCCAATTGAAACTATAGCAGTTGATAAAGGAAAAAGAGATAGAGCTTACAACTCATTAGTTAGAAAAGAAGTAGAAAAAGGAAGACAAGTTTATATAGTGTGCCCTCTAGTAGAAGAAAGTGAAGCTATAGAAGCTAAAGCAGCTACAGAACTAGTTGATGAGCTAAAGTCCGAATATTTTAGCGATCTTAGAGTAGGTCTTTTACATGGAAAGATGAAAGGCAGCGAAAAAGATTCTATAATGAAGAGTTTTAAAAATAAAGAAATAGATATATTAGTTTCAACAACAGTTATAGAGGTTGGAGTTAATGTTCCCAATGCAACACTTATGATAATAGAAAATGCAGAAAGATTTGGGTTAGCACAGCTTCATCAGTTAAGAGGTCGTGTAGGTAGAGGAAGTCATAAGTCTTATTGTATATTAATATACTCATCTAAATCAGAAGTTTGTAGACAACGAATGTCTATAATGGAAGAAACAAATGATGGATTTAAAATATCAGAAAAAGATTTAGAAATAAGAGGGCCTGGTGAATTTTTTGGAACAAGACAACATGGTTTACCAGAATTAAAGGTTGCAAATATATTTAAACACATGAAAATACTTAAACTTGCTCAACAAGAAGCTAGAATTATATTTTCTAAAGACTCTAAGTTAGATAATTATGAAAATAAAGGCTTAAAACGTGAAATTATGAATAAATTTGAGAATATAGTTAAAGAAATTTCGTTAAATTAATATAAAATTATGCTAAAATATACAATGAGGTGAAGGTACGTTGAGAGTAATATCAGGAAAAGTAAGAGGATTAAAGTTAAATACTCCTAAAAATGAAGATGTAAGACCAACAACAGATAGAGTTAAAGAATCATTATTTAATATGATAAATCCATATATGATGGAAAGTAACATATTAGACTTATTTGCTGGAACTGGTTCTTTAGGAATAGAGTGTTTATCTAGAGGTGCTTCAAAATGTACCTTTGTGGATGTAAGTAGAGAGAGTATAGCTTTGGTAAAATCCAATATAAAGAAAGCTAGATTTGAAAATGAAAGTGAAGTCTTAAACTTAGATTTCAAAGATGCTATAAGTAAGCTTAAAATAAAAAATAATAAATTTGATGTTATATTTATGGATCCTCCATATTATAAAGACATGTTTATTGATGCTCTTGAAAAAATAGACAATGCAAATATACTTAAAGAAGATGGTATAATTGTAGTCGAACATGATACTAAAGATAAATTCCCAGAAGAAATAGGCAGTTTAGAAAAAAGTAGAGACAAAAAGTATGGGAATACAACTTTAACATTTTATAAGTTAAAATAGAATATATAAAATCCTAATATCAATGTTAAAATGGAGGGCTAAGCAAAAAGATGAATAAAAAAATAAGAAAAGCTATATTTGCAGGAAGCTTTGATCCAATAACTAATGGACACTTAGATATAATATGTAGAGCTTCTAAAATATTTGATGAGTTGCAAATAGGGGTGCTTCATAATCCTAATAAAAAGGGAATGTTCACTTTTGAAGAAAGAGTAGAACTTATAGAAAAATGTACTAATCATCTTGATAATATAAAAATAGTAAGTTTTAATGGACTTTTAGTAAATTATTGTGAAGAACATGGTATAGATACTTTAGTAAGAGGAATTAGAAATGGTACTGATGTTGAGTATGAACTGCAAATGGCTCACATGAATAAAGAGTTAAATCCTAATATTGAAACTGTAATATTAGCAACTAATCCAAAGTATTCATTTATAAGCTCCTCGTTAATAAAGGAAGTATTAAACTTTGATGCAGATATAAAAAACTTAGTTCCAGAAGTTGTATTAGAAGAACTTAAAAGAAAAACTAATAGGGGGAAGTAACTATGTATGTAGATTTAGAAATAATTGAATTGTTAGATGAATTAGAAAGTATGATAAATAATGCATCTTCAATACCTTTTTCTCAAAAGTCTGGTATAGATAAAAATGAAGTATTAGGTGTTATAGGTGAAATAAAATCATTAGTTCCAGAAGAAGTAAAGCAAGCAACATGGATTAATAAAGAAAGACACAAAATAATAAATGATGCAAAAATAGAAGCACAAGAATTAGTGGAACAAGCTAAAAAGGAAGCACAAAGAATACAAGATGAGTACAATGAAAAAGTAGAAGAGTTAAAGAAAAATTCTGATGAAATTTTAAATGCTTACTTAGAATCAAGTGAACCTATTCAAAAAGCAGAATTACAAGCTAAAGAAATGATAGCAAGAGCAGAAAGAATAGCAGGTGAAATAAGACTTGGATCTATAGAGTATGCTGATAATGTACTTTTAAGTTTAGAACATAATATAAAGGATTTACTAGAAGAAATATCAAGAGATAGATTAGAGTTAAATCCAGAACAATAATATAAATGCTATAAAAAAAGAAAGTGTTAGCTTTCTTTTTTTATAGTGATCTTTTCTAGCCTTGAAAGAAGATTTAAAATATAAACTATAAATATTACTAAAAGTACTGTATTGTAATTAGACAAATAAAAATTAGATACACTACCATGGTAGATATAATTATAAGTGTTAGAGAAATTGGAAACAAGTGAAATTGATTCTATTAAAGGATATAGTAAAAATGTAAGAATCCCTGATATAATCCCATGAAAAAATTTACTTAATATGTATATAGGTACGCTAATATCTGTTTTTGATATAAAGGTACAACATTGGGCAAGTATAGAAATACCACTAAACCCTATTAAGAAACTAGCTAGAGAGGCTTTTAAAGCTTCTGAAACATTAGATACAGATGATATTTTATTACAACCTATAGTTATTTCAAATAAGCCACTTATAAGACCGTAACAAAGTTCTTTTGTAAATCCTAACAGAGATAGAGGAATATATAAGATAAAAGCAATGACATCAACTATTTTAAATAATGTAAGTACCTTAAAAATCACTGAAAATACTATTACAAAACCGCCAATCATAAGCAGTGTATTAACACCACTATTTACAGCATTTCCAAATAGAACAAAAAAGCCTTGACCATTAGAGAAACGAGTATTTATTGTATTTTTAATATTAGCTTTTAGGGATATAGATGAACTAGAAACAATATCTTTACCGTAACCTCTAAAAAACAATCCTATAGATATAGACCCTAAGTAATGGCAAATAATCATTAAATAACCAAGATTGGGATGTTTAAACATACCAGTTGCTACAGCACCTATTATAAATAGTGGCCCAGATGTAGAGCAAAAAGAAATTAGCCTTTGCCCTTCATCCTTAGAAATTTGAGAATTAAGCCTAAGTTCTGAGGCAAGTTTTGCACCTACAGGATAGCCAGAAACTGTTGATATAAGAAAGACTAAGGCACTTTTCCCAGAAACATTAAAGATAAACTTAGTAAAAGGGTTAATTATAAACCCAATTATATCAACGATTTTTAAATCAACAATCAAGTTTGCACCTATAATAAATGGAAGTAAAGAAGGTATTAGTATTGTGGTCCAAATTTCTATGCCTTCCTTAGCAGCCTCTAAGGAATCATTAGGAAAAATAATTATTCCAAGTATAATTAATAAAACGATACAGATAGGAACAAAAAAACATATAATTTTTCTTTTCTTCATAAGCATCACCTAATAAAATATATAGTATAAGACAAGTATATTTAAGGAAGAAGATATATATGAGAAAAAATATATAAATAATATAAATTTAAGGGGGATATCATGTTTGTTAATATTTCAAATAAGAAAGTTTATGAACTTGTAATAGAACAAATACAAGATAAAATCTTAAATGGGGAATTAAAAAAAGGAGATAAGCTCCCATCGGAAAGAGAATTATCAGAGCAGATGAGTGTAAGTAGAACATCTATTAGGGAAGCAATAAGGGTATTAGAGACTATGGGGGTGGTTGAAAGCAAACAAGGCGATGGAAACTTTATATGTACTAATATAGAAAAGTCACTAATAGAACCTCTATCTATGGTATTTAAATTAAATGAAGGTACATGGCAAAATGTATTGGAACTAAGAGAAGTATTAGAATTACAAACCGTAAAAATAGCAGCAATAAAAGCAACAAAAGAAGACTGTAAAGAATTAAAAAATATAATAGGTGCAATGGGAAAAGAAAATAGTATGAAAAAATACAATAGTAAGAAAATAATCCAACTTGATCAAAGATTTCACAATAAAATAGCATCTATAAGTAAAAATTATCTTATAGAAAGTGTATTTATAACATCATCTAAACTATTTGAAAGGTTTATAGAAGATGCAAGAGAAAAAATTATAGAAAATTATAGAGATGAAGAACTATTATTTGAAAATCATAGAAGGATATATGAAGGAATAAGCAAAAATGATCCGATATTAGCTTATGAAGAGATGAAAAGACATATGGAAAATATAAGAGAAAGCTATATAAAAACTATTGGTTGAAAATTGTTAATTTTCAATCAATTATTGCGGTTTATAAATATCTCTTATATTATATAAAATATAAGTGGTAATACCACTGACCATCATTCAAGTTACCGACATAAAATAAAATATATAGGAGGTACTTGATGAACGAGTATGTATTATTTTTAATAGCTATAATACCGATAATATGGTTAATTGTATCCTTAGGGATAATGAAACTACCAGCACATAAAACCTGCTTTGCAACAGTTATATTAACATTTATTATAGCTATGGTATTTTGGAAAATGCCATTTGTAGATGCTATTACGGCATCTATAGAAGGAGTATTAGTTGCATTATGGCCAATTCTTTTAGTTATAGTTGCAGCGCTATTTACTTATAATTTAGCAGTTGAAACTAAAACTATGGATACTATGAAAAAAATGTTATCTAGTATTACAACAGATGACAGAATACAAGTGCTTATACTAGCTTGGGGATTTGGAGGTTTTTTAGAAGCTGTTGCAGGATACGGCACAGCAGTTGCAATACCAGCAAGTATATTAGCATCTTTAGGATTTAATCCCATATTTGCAGCTATAATATGTCTTATAGCTAATACAGTACCAACAGCTTTTGGAGCAATAGGCATACCTGTAAGTACATTAGCATCAGTGACGGGACTAGACGTAATGAGATTAAGTTATTTAACAGCAATTCAATTAGCACCATTCATAATAGTAATACCTTTTGTATTAGTAATTTTAACAAAGAAAAGCCTTAAAGCATTAAAAGGAGTATTTTTAATAACTTTAGCATCAGGGGTAGCATTTGCATTACCTCAAATATTTGTAGCAAAGTATCTAGGAGCTGAATTACCTGCTCTTATAGGAAGTTTATGTAGTATGCTAATTACAATTCTTATGGCAAAAGCAATGAATAAAAGAAAAGATATGTCAGAAGAAGAAAATAGAATAAAAGGAAGTGTAGCATTAAAAGTCAGTGTAAGTACAAAAGAGGGTATATTAGCTTGGCTTCCATACATATTACTATGTGTTTTAATTTTAGCAGCAAGTCCATTGTTCACATCTATAAATGAATTTTTAGCTAGATTTGCAAGTCAATTTAAAATATACACAGGAGAAGGAGCAGCAACAACTGAATTTATATGGATAAATACACCGGGTATTGTAATAATAGTTGCTACATTTATAGGTGGATTAATACAAAGAGTAAAAGTATCTACTATGATAAATGTATTTATAAGAACTGTAAAACAATTATCTAAATCTTTTATAACTATAACATCTATAGTTGCTATATCAAAACTTATGTCTTACAGCACAATGACGGCATCAATATCTTTTGGGCTAAGCGCAATAACTGGATCATTTTATCCTGTAATATCACCACTTTTAGGCTCAATAGGTACATTTGTAACAGGTAGTGACACATCAGCAAATATATTATTTGGTGGCTTGCAATCTCAATCAGCTACATCTTTAGGCATAGACCCATATTGGATAGCAGCAGCAAATACTGCAGGGGCAACAGCTGGAAAAATGATATCGCCTCAAAGCATAGCTATAGCAACATCTGCTACTGGATTAATAGGAAAAGAAGGTAAAATTTTAAACTCAACTCTTAAGTTTTGTTTAGGATATGTAGTAATATTAGGAGTATTAGTTTATTTTGGAAGTTATATACAGATATAAAAATATAAGGGGGGAAAATATGCCTACTTTAAAAGTTCCGTATTCTAAAGAGGGAATGATTTTAAATATTCCAGATGAAAATTTTTTAATGACACTTCAATCTAAAGCACATACATATAAAGTCAATAGCACTCAAGAAGAAATAGTAGAAAATTCATTAGACAATCCAATAGGCTCTAAGAAATTAGAGGAATTAGCAAAAGATAAAAAAAGTATAGTCATAATAACTAGTGACCACACAAGACCTGTACCAAGTAAAGTTACTATGCCAATAATCTTAAAAAGAATAAGAAAAGTAAATAAAGATGCAAGTATAAAAATATTAATTGCTACAGGGTTTCATAGAGAAAGTACAAAAGAAGAATTAATTTATAAAATGGGTGAGGAAATAGTAGAGAATGAAGAAATAGTAATGCATATATCAACTGATGATTCTCAAATGGAAAAAATGGGAGTATTGCCATCTGGTGGAGATTTATATCTAAATAAACTAGTTAAAGAAGCAGATTTATTAATAGCAGAAGGTTTTATAGAACCCCACTTCTTTGCAGGTTTTTCAGGAGGTAGAAAAAGTATATTACCAGGCATAGCATCAGCAAAAACTATAATGTATAACCACTGTAGTGACTTTATAGATAGTGAAAATGCCAGAACTGGAACACTACAAAATAATCCTATTCACGAGGATATGGTATATGCAGCTAAAGTATCAAATCTTATTTTTATACTAAATGTTGTAATAGACCAGGACAAAAAAGTTATAGCATCTTTTGCTGGAGATGTAGAAAAAGCACATAAAAAAGGATGTGAATTTGTAACAGCGTTATCTAAAGTTAAATCTCATAAAGCTGATATAGTTGTTAGTACTAATGGAGGGTATCCTCTTGATCAAAATATATATCAGTCTGTAAAAGGAATGACCGCAGCAGAAGCTACTTGTAATAAAGGGGGAGTAATAATTATGATATCTGCCTGCAATGATGGTCATGGAGGTCAATCTTTTTACGATAATATAGCAAATGCTAAATCACCAAAAGAAGTTTTAGAAAAGGTAAGAAAGGTAAGTAGAGGAGATACTGTACCTGACCAATGGGAGTTTCAAATATTAGCTAGAATACTTGAAAATTACACTGTTATAATGGTTACAGATAAGTGTGATAAAGATATGATAGAGAATATGCATATGAAGCATGCATCAAACTTTGAAGATGCTTTAAATATGGCATTTCATATAAAGGGAAGGGATTCAAAGGTTGTAGTTATTCCTGATGGAGTATCTGTAATAGTTAAATAGTTAAGGGGGATAAAGTATGGAAATTTTAACATGTATTAAGCAAGTTCCAGGAACTTCTGAAGTTGAAGTAGATGAAAAAACAGGTGTGCTTAAAAGAGATGGTGTAGATTCTAAAATGAATCCATATGATTTATACGCATTAGAGACAGCACTTAAAATAAAAGAAAAAAAAGGTGCGACTTTAAAAGTATTGACAATGGGACCACCACAAGCAAAACAAATTGTAGAAGAAAGTTTTATGATGGGAGTAGATGAGGGAGCTATACTTAGTGATAGAAAATTCGCAGGTGCTGATGTACTTGCAACTTCTTATACACTATCTCAAGGTATAAAAAAAGTAGGAAATCCAGATTTAATAATATGTGGAAAGCAAACTACTGATGGAGATACAGCTCAAGTTGGACCAGAAATAGCTGAATTTTTAAATATACCACATATTACAAATGTAACTAAAATAATAGAAATTAAAGATAAAAGTATAGTAGTTGAGTGTGATATGCCAAATACATTAGAAGAATGTGAAATAAATTATCCATGTTTAATAACTGTTGAAAAGGGCATATATGAACCGAGATTACCTTCTTTTAAATTAAAACTAGATACTAAAAATAGAGAAATACCTATGTATAGTTTAAGTGACTTTGAAGATCAAGATGAAAACAATTATGGACTTAATGGTTCGCCAACCCAAGTATTAAGAATATTCCCTCCAACTTCTAATAATGAAAAAGAAGTTTTAAGAGGAAGTAGTGAAGAAATAAGTGAAAAGTTAGCAAATAAACTTAAGGAGTTAAAGTTAATATAAGGGGGGGATTTATATGGCTAAAATAGTAATAAATCAAGAGAAAATAGATAATATAGATGAAGTTTTAAAATTGTGTCCATTTAATGCCATAGAATTAATTGACCAAAAAATAGAAATAAATTCAGCTTGTAAAATGTGTAAGATTTGTGTTAAAAAGGGACCAAAAGGAGCTTTTGAATTTGTAGAAAATCTAAAAAAAGAGATAAAAAAGGAGGAATGGAAAGGAATAGCTGTATATGTAGACCACCATGAAGGAGATATACATCCTGTAACTTATGAACTTATAGGTAAGGCTCGTGAAATGGCTAAGAAAGTAAATCATCCAGTATATTGTGTATTTGTAGGTAAAGATATAAAAGATAAATGTGATAAATTAATATCTTATGGAGTAGATGAAGTATTTGTTTATGATAATCCAGAATTTGAACATTTTAGAATAGAGCCATACTCTAGAGCAGTTGAAGATTTTATAAATAATATAAAACCTACGATAATGTTAGTAGGGGGAACTACACTTGGAAGATCTTTAGCACCAAGACTTGCGGCTAGATTTAAAACGGGGCTTACGGCAGATTGTACAATACTTGATATTCAAGAAAATACAGATTTAGATCAAATAAGACCAGCATTTGGAGGAAATATAATGGCTCATATTCATACTCCAAATAATAGACCACAGTTTGCTACAGTAAGATATAAAATATTCTCAGCACCAGAAGAAGTTGAAAGTCCAAATGGAAAGATAACATTATGTAGTATTAGTAAGGAAAAATTAGTATCAAATATAAATGTATTAGATAGTAAACCTAAAACGAAAGAGGTAGGTCTTGAAGAAGCAGAAGTTATAGTAGTTGCAAGTAGGGCTATTAAAAAGCAAGATGATATGGATATGATATATAAATTAGCAGATAGACTAGGAGCACAAGTTGCAGGAACAAGACCATTAATAGAAGCTGGATGGATAGACCCAAGAAGACAAATAGGTCTTAGTGGAAGAACTGTAAAACCTAAACTTATAATTACGTGTGGGGTATCTGGGGCTGTTCAGTTTGTAGCAGGTATGCAAGGTTCTGATTACATAGTAGCAATAAATAAAGATGAAAAAGCACCGATATTTGATGTTGCTCATTTAGCATTAGTAGGTGATATATATGAGATTGTTCCTAAATTAATAGAAAAAATAGAACAAAAGCAATTAGAAGTGGCATTATCCGTAGAAGAATAGGGGGAATAGCTATGTATAAAAAAATAGATAATGATGATATTAGATTTTTAATAGATATTTGTGGAGAAGAAGAAGTCTTTGCAGGCGAAGATATAAGTGAAGATTTTTCACATGATGAATTAGGAGGAGTGGAAAAATATCCAGAAGTACTTGTTAATGTATATAATACAGAACAAGTATCTAAAATAATGAAATATGCCTATAAAAATAATATACCTGTAACACCAAGAGGACAAGGAACAGGGCTTGTTGGTGCTTCTGTAGCAATTCATGGTGGTATAATGATTAATTTAAGCAAAATGAATAAAATATTAGAATTAGATGAAGAAAATTTAACATTAACAGTAGAGCCAGGAGTGCTTTTGATGACTATAGGACAATATGTTCAAGAAAGAGATTTATTTTATCCGCCAGATCCAGGTGAAAAAAGTGCCACAATAGGTGGAAATATAAACACTAATGCAGGGGGAATGAGAGCTGTTAAATATGGAGTTACAAGAGACTATGTAAGAGGACTTGAAGTTGTACTTCCTAATGGTGATATTGTCAATATAGGAGGAAAAGTAGTAAAAAATAGTTCTGGATATAGTATAAAAGATTTGATTGTAGGTTCAGAAGGTACATTAGGAATAGTAACAAAGGCAATACTTAAACTTTTACCTCTTCCTAAAAAAGATATAAGTTTATTAATTCCTTTTAAAGACTTACCGACAGCAATAGAAACTGTACCTAAAATAATAAAATCAAAGTCAATACCAACAGCGATAGAATTTATGGAAAGAGATGTAATACTTGCAGCAGAAGAATTTTTAGGAAAGTCTTTCCCTGATAATACTTCAGATGCGTATCTACTATTAAAATTTGATGGAAATAGTAAAGAAGATATAGAAAAAGAATATGAAAAAGTTGCCCACTTATGCTTAAAAAATGGGGCATATGATGTATTTATATCTGATACACAGGAAAGAAATGAATCTATATGGTCAGCAAGAGGAGCATTTTTAGAAGCTATAAAAGCATCTACAACAGAAATGGACGAATGTGATGTTGTAGTACCTAGAGATAAAGTTGCTGATTTTATAAGATATACTCATGATTTACAAAAAGAATTAAATGTAAGAATAAAGAGTTTTGGGCATGCAGGAGACGGTAATCTTCATGTTTATACATTAAGAGATGGTATGGATGATGAAACTTGGAAGTTAAAATTAAAAGAAAGCTTTGATTGTATGTATGAAAAATCAAGAGAACTTAGAGGGCAAGTCTCAGGAGAACATGGAATAGGCTATGCTAAAAAAGAATATTTACATGAATCTCAAAGTGAGTCTTATATGGATCTTATAAAAAGTATAAAAACTGCTTTTGATCATAAAAATATATTAAATCCAAGTAAAATATACTAATTTAAACTAAATAAAAAAGCGCAGAATAAACTGTGCTTTTTTATTTGTAAATAGATTTTAATTTTTATTATTTTTAATGTAAATAGGAGATATATAATAATCCATAGGACCCTTTAATAAATCAGGATTGTTTTTATAGTAAATTAAATTATATATGTTACTCGATCTTATATCATAATCAAGCAAAGTCTTAAATAATTTATCATTCATAGAAAATGACGCTTTAGATAATTTATTTACTATATTTACTTCAGAAGTTTTCTTAATAGCTTTTAATATTTCCCGACCTCTATCGTTAAAAGCTAGAACTCTTATATAAGGAACGGCATTTATATCTTTAACGTAACTTATATCTTCTTTAGTTATTCCAAGTAGTATATTATTAAGAGTTCTTTTTATTTTAGTTAATGTATATCTTTTGCTTTTTATAGATAAGTGAAGTTCATCAAGAGAATTAGACCTAAATATATTTTGGTATATTTTATTTTCTATTCCTTCGTTAACTTCAAAATATTTATCTAATATACTAATATCTCTAGCTACAATAGATTTTATAATATCAAAGTAAGCTTCATCAAACATAGGTAAAAAATTATTATTAATTTTTTCATTAAGTATATTATAAGTTTGGCTAGGAACTACATTACTTATAAGTGATAAATCATTGTAATCTTTTAAAGATTTTCTTATGGCAGTAGCAGAACAAATACTACTAGTTATATTTTCAGAGTTGTATGAAGCTTGTACTCTAGAAATCGTAAAAGGTTTTATATTACTATTTAATTTTAGTAGACATTTTATGTATTCTAGACCTAAAATGTTATTAGAGGAATTTAATACATTTAAAAGTTTATCTTTTGATATATCTATCAAATTATGTTTAGATATATAGTCAAATAAAGACATGCTACGTGCACTAGGATAAAGCATACCTTCATCTAAGTATTTTTTTAGATTTACTTTAAATTCATTTGGCTCATCAACTAGTATTTTAGCTATAGTATACAAAACATCAATACTTCCTTCTTCGCTACCAAAACAAATTGAATCTATACAATTTAATGAATTTAAAGTTGTTATTGCACCGTGGGCAAATATTTCAGCAGACTGACAAGCATATAAAGTAGGAAGTTCAAGAACTAAATCTACACCATTTTCAACTGCGATAGAAGCTCTAGTATATTTATCAAATAAGGCTGGTTCACCTCTTTGTAAAAAATTTCCGCTCATAATAGCGACTGTGTGAGTAGCTTTTGTTAGCTGTCTAGATTTATTTAAATGGTGTAAATGTCCATTGTGAAATGGATTGTACTCAACTATTACTCCAAGTATATTCATAATGATTCTCCTTGTGTTAATATTATAATAGAGTAATTACAATATATGTAGAAATATAACTATATTGTAAAAAATAATTTAAATAATATATTATAATATTATAACAAATAGAGAAAAATAATCTATGTTAAGTAAAAATATTAAAATGAAGTAAATATATAAATATAAAATATATTAAATAAAGTCAATATACTATTTATATATAATAAAACTTATGTTTTTAATTTATGAACTAAATTTAATAAATTTTCAAATAAATAGATAATGTACTGTACTTTTATAATAAAAAGTGATATATTAATTAGTGTTAAAGAATGTTTACTGTATACAAAAAGTAAATTGTAAATGTTAGCCTAAAAGGCTTTTTACATATTATTCATAAAATTTTAAGGAGGTATACTAATGAAAGTATTAGTATTAAACTGTGGTAGTTCTTCATTAAAATATCAATTAATAGATATGTCAAATGAAGAAGTTTTATGTATAGGATTAGTTGAAAGAATAGGTATAGAAGGTTCTATACTTAAGCAAGAAAAAGATGGTGTTGAAGGTAAATTAATAATAGAACAACCAATGAAAAACCATCAAGATGCTATAAAGTTAGTATTAGACGGTGTTGTTGATGCTAAATTCGGTGGAGTTAAAGAAATAAGCGAAGTTGAAGCTGTAGGACACAGAGTAGTTCACGGTGGAGAAAAGTTCGCTGGTTCAGTTAAGATAACTGACGAAGTTATGGTTGCATTAGAAGAGTGTGTAGAATTAGCACCACTTCACAACCCAGCTAACATAATGGGTATAAAAGCTTGTGAAGAAATACTTCCAGGTGTACCAATGGTAGGAGTATTTGATACTGCTTTCCACCAAACTATGCCTAAAAAATCTTACTTATACGGATTACCTCATGAATTATACACTAAGTACGGTGTAAGAAGATACGGATTCCACGGAACTTCTCACAAGTATGTATCTCAAAGAGCTGCTGCAATGCTTGGAAAGAACATAGAAGACGTTAAGATAATAACTTGTCACTTAGGAAATGGAGCTTCTATAGCTGCTGTTGATGGTGGTAAGTGTGTTGATACATCTATGGGATTCACTCCACTTGAAGGATTAATAATGGGAACTAGATGTGGAGATATAGATGCTGCTATATTACCATTCTTAATGGAAAAAGAAGGATTAGATGCTAAAGGATTATCTGATTTAATGAACAAAAAGTCAGGTGTATACGGAATGACTGGTATATCTAGTGACTTTAGAGATATAGAAGGAGCTGCTTCAAACGGTGATGAAAAAGCTCAAGTTGCTTTAGATGCATACGTTCAAAGAGTTCAAAAATACATAGGAGCTTATGCTGCAGAAATGAACGGAGTTGATGCTGTTGTATTTACTGCTGGTGTTGGTGAAAATGGTATAGAAATAAGAGAATCAATAGCTTCTAACATGGAATTCTTAGGAATGAACTTAGATAAAGAAGCTAACAAAGTTAGAGGAAAAGAAAGAGTAATATCTACAGAAGACTCTAGAGTTAAGATATTATTAATACCAACTAACGAAGAGTTAATGATAGCAAGAGATACTGTTGCATTAGTAAAATAATTGTAATAGGTTATAATATATTTAAGGTAGGTTAAAGCCTACCTTAAACTATGTCTTACAACATTTTCAAAATATCTATCAAGTAAAAATACTTGACAAACATCTACTAAATTTGTATAATAAATTGGTAGTGGATTGAGGTGAATACAATGCAAATCAGTCTAGATAAATTAATAAGAAGAGAAACTGACAAATTAGACTTGAATTTTTCTCAAAAAGTTGATACTATTAGTTATTGTGATAACAACTATAAGTTAGTTTCACCAATAAATTTAAATGGTAAAATATCATCTACTAAAAATGGATTATACCTAGATGTAGATGTAGATTTTACAATTCTTGATCAATGTTCAAGATGCTTAGAAGATGTCGAAGTACCAATAGAATACTCTATAAATGGTTTTTTAGTAAAAGAAGACTATGATGAAGATAGTTTTGAAGATGATGATGCATTCATCTATGATGGACAAGTTGTAGATATTATAGAACTTATACAACAAACATTAGACTTTAAAATACCACCAAGAGTTCTTTGTGATGAAGATTGTATGGGACTTTGTCAAGGATGCGGAGCAAATCTTAATAAAGAAAATTGTTCTTGCACTGAAACTGCGAACGACGAGGAGAATATTGATCCCCGTTTTGCTAAATTAAAAGATATATTTAAAAACGACTAAGGAGGTGGCGTAAATGGCAGTACCAAAGCGTAAAACATCTAAATCAAAAACTAAAATGAGAAGAGCAGCTAACTCTAAAATGGTAGCAACTGGATTTGTAAGTTGCCCACAATGTCATGAGCCAAAATTACCACATAGAGTATGTCCAGACTGTGGATATTATAAAGGTAAAGAAGTTGTATCTGAATAATAACTTCTAAAAACATGTAGATTACTCTACATGTTTTTTTTGTTTAAACAAAAAATAATAAAAAAGTATTGATAATTTTATTGTGATACTATATACTACTATTAGTAGCTGGTACTAATTACAGCTATAAAAACTTGGAGGTAATATGAAAAAGAAAAGTAAAGCCCAAAGACAAAAGGAATTAATAGAAATGTTACAGGCTGACCCTTTTTATACAGACGAAGAGTTAGCTAGTCTATTTGAAGTTAGTATTCAAACTATAAGGCTAGATAGAATGAGTCTGAATATACCTGAACTTAGAGAGAGAGTAAAAAATATTGCAGAAGCAGAAAGTTCAAAGGTAAAAACTCTTGGGATTAAAGAAATTACAGGAGAAATAATCGATTTATCAGTAGGGAAATTAGGAATATCTATGCTAGAAATTACAGAAGATATGCTCTATTCTAAAACTAATACTTTAAAGGATACATATATATTTTCTATGGCAGACTCATTAGCAATGGCTATAGTAGATGCACCAAAAGTAATAATGAGGTTTGCAAATGTTAAATGTTTGAAATTAATAGAACAAAAGGATAGACTTATAGCAAAGGCTGAAATTTACAAAAATGTAGGTACAAAGCATTATGTCAAAGTTGTCATTAATAATAAAGCACAAGAACAAATATTTAGAGGAAAATTTATATTTGAAGAATTAGATTAGGAGGAGAAGGTATGAGAATAGTAATTGATGGTATGGGTGGAGATAATGCACCACAATCTAATGTAGAAGGTGCAGTTAATGCAATAAAAGAATATGGAATAAATATAGTAATAACTGGAAATAAAGAAATATTAGAAAAAGAATTCTCAAAATATGATTTTGATAAAGAAAAACTTGAAATAATTCATACAACAGAAATTATAGAAAATGAAGATAAGCCAGTAAAAGCTATAAGATCTAAAAAAGATTCATCAATGGTTGTTGCGCTTAGACTTGTAAAAGAAGGATATGCAGATGCGGTTATATCAGCGGGAAATACAGGAGCATTACTTGCTGGGGGATTATTTGTAGTAGGTAGAATTAAAGGTATAGATAGACCTTGTTTATGTCCAGCTATACCAAATGCTAAAAAAGGAATGACTCTTATAGCTGATGGTGGAGCTAATGCAGATTGCAAACCAAGAAACTTAGTAGAGTTTGCAGCTATGAGTAATATATATGCTAAAAAGGTTTTAGGTCTTTCTAATCCTAGGGTAGCCTTAGCTAATGTAGGAATAGAAGAAGGAAAAGGAAATGACTTAGTAAAAAAAGCTTATGAAGAATTAAAAAGTATAGACTTAAACTTTATAGGAAATGTAGAAGCAAGAGATGTAATAAATGATTATACAGATATAATTGTTTGTGATGGATTTACAGGTAACATACTTCTAAAATCAGCAGAAGGTGTTGCAATATCTGTAATGGGACTTTTAAAAGAAACATTCTTATCAAGTACAAAGGGTAAATTAGGAGCAATGCTTTTAAAAGATGACCTAAGAAAATTAAAATCATTTATGGATTATGCTGAATATGGAGGAGCACCTTTATTAGGAGTTAATGGAGGGGTTATAAAAGCACACGGTAGTTCAGATTCAAGAGCTATAAAAAATGCCATAAATCAAGGAATAAAATTTGCTAAAGGAAACGTGCTACAAGATATAAAAGATTTTGTAGTAGTTAATAAAGAAAGCGAAGAATAAAATAAACTCGTATGGAGGGTTA
Source organism: Romboutsia sp. D33t1_170424_H2 (assembly GCF_015669105.1). Classification (NCBI taxonomy): domain Bacteria; kingdom Bacillati; phylum Bacillota; class Clostridia; order Peptostreptococcales; family Peptostreptococcaceae; genus Romboutsia; species Romboutsia sp. D33t1_170424_H2. The sequence goes on from NZ_JADOZQ010000002.1 coordinate 233,051, forward strand.
ATTTATATATGAACAAAAAAGCTGGTATATTGGGCGTAGGAAGTTATCTACCCAAAAAGGTACTAAATAATTCTTACTTTGAAAAAATATTAGATACAAGTGATGAATGGATAAAAACTAGAACAGGAATAAGTGAAAGAAAAATAGCTGATGAAAATGAATCAACATCAGATTTATCTGTAAAGGCAGCGCTTAAAGCTATGGAATGTGCAAATTTACAAGCAAGTGAAATTGATCTTATAATAGTAGCAACTGCTACACCAGATATGGCATTTCCATCAACTGCATGCTTAGTACAAGAAAAAATAGGTGCAGTTAATGCTTGTGCTTTTGATATATCAGCTGCATGTTCAGGTTTTGTATATGGATTAACTATCGCTAAACAATTTATAGAAACTAACTGCTATAGAAACATCTTGGTAATAGGATCAGAAGTACTTTCAAGGGTTTTAGATTATACTGATAGAGGTACTTCTATCCTATTTGGAGATGGAGCAGGAGCAGTTATTATAGGTAAAGTAAATGATGGTGGAATACTATCTACTTACCTTGGTGCAGATGGAAGAGGTAAAGACTTCCTAAATATACCAGCTGGAGGATCTAGGCTTCCAGCTAGTAAAAGCACTGTAGAGGATAATCTTCACACTATAAAAATGGCAGGAAATGACGTATACAAATTTGCAGTTAGAATAATGGGAGATGCATCCATAAAGGCTATAGAAATGGCAGGTTTGGACACTAATGATATAGACTATCTTATACCACATCAAGCAAATATAAGAATAATAGAGGCATCGGCAAAAAGACTTAAGTTAAGTATGGATAAAGTTTATGTAAATTTACACAAATGCGGAAATATGTCTGCAGCATCAATCCCCGTTGCTATGGATGAAGCATACAGAAGCTCTAAAATCAAAAAGGGTGATAATATAGTCTTAGTTGGTTTTGGAGGAGGACTTACTTGGGGAGCTTCAGTTATTAAGTGGAGTATATAAGGAGGAAATGATGAATAAAATTTGTGAATTATTAAATATACAATATCCTATAATACAAGGCGGAATGGCATGGGTTGCTAATGCTAATTTAGCAAGTGCTGTTTCAAATGCAGGTGGATTAGGAATTATTGCAGGTGGTAATGCACCAAAGAAAATAATAAAAGAAGAAATAAGAAAATGCAAGGAGTTTACAGATAAGCCATTTGGTGTAAATGTAATGCTATTATCTCCATTTGCAGATGAAATAATAGATTTGGTAATAGAAGAAAATATACCTGTGATAACAACAGGAGCAGGTAACCCAGCAAAGTATATGGAAAAGCTCAAAAAAGCAAATGTAAAAGTTATACCAGTAGTTCCAACGATAGCATTAGCTCAAAGAATGGAAAAACTAGGGGCAGATGCAGTTATAGTTGAAGGAACAGAAGCTGGAGGGCACATAGGAGAATTAACTACTATGGTATTAACGCCGCAAGTTGCAGATGCAGTTAATATACCTGTTATAGCAGCAGGTGGTATAGCAGACGGAAGAGGCGTTGTTGCAGCACTTGCTTTAGGTGCTAAAGGAGTTCAAATAGGAACTAGATTTATATGTAGTGAAGAGTGTAGTGTTCATGAAAATTATAAGAATATGATTATAAAATCTAAGGATAGAGATGCTATAGTAACAGGAAGAAGTACAGGTCATCCTGTTAGGACTCTTAAAAATAAATTATCAAAAGAAGTCCTTAGTATGGAAAAAGAGGGAATAAATCCAGAAGAAATAGATAAAAAATGTGTAGGCTCTTTAAGAATGGCTACTATAGATGGGGACATTGAAAATGGATCGTTTATGGCTGGTCAAATAGCATCTATAGTAAAAGATATTAAGCCTTGTAAAAAAATTATAGGTGATATAGTCAACCAAGTTAAAGAGATAATGCCAAACATAGATTTATAAAGCAGGAGGTGGCTTATGGGTAAAATAGCATTAGTATTTCCAGGACAAGGAAGTCAGTATGTAGGTATGGCAAAAGATATATATGAAAATGATAATATAGCTAAAGAAGTTATAGATAAAGCTTGTGAAGCTTTAGACATGGATTTAAAACGTATAATGTTTGAAGGTGATGGTGAAACATTAGCTAAAACAGAAAATACTCAGCCAGCAATAGTTACTCATAGTATAGCTCTTTTAAAGTCATTAAATGAAAAAATAGACTTAAAATATGATGCATGTTTAGGATTATCATTAGGAGAGTATAGTGCATTAGTAGCTACAGATGCTATTGATTTTGATGATGCTGTTTCTTTAGTTAAAAAAAGAGGATCATTTATGCAAGAAGCTGTCCCAGTAGGCAAAGGAGCTATGGCTGCAATACTAGGGTTAGATAGAAATAAGCTAAAAAGCATAATAGATAATATAGATGATGGAGTTGTTGAAGTAGCAAACTATAATTCTCCAGGTCAAATAGTTATATCAGGAGAAAATAATAAGATAGATGAAGCTATAAGATTACTAAAAGAAAATGGAGCCAAAAGAGCTGTTAAGTTAAATGTTAGTGGTCCATTTCATTCATCAATGCTAAAAGAAGCAGGAATAAAATTATCTAAAGAGCTAAATAAAGTAAACATAAGAAAACCTAAGGTAAGTGTAGTATCAAATGTTAATGCAAAATACTATGAAGATGAAGGAAAGGATTTACTTATATCACAAGTTAGTTCTTCTGTACTTTGGGAAGATTCAATAGAAAAATTAATAAATGAAGGTTATGACACATTTATAGAAATAGGCCCAGGAAAAACCTTAAAAGGATTTATAAAGAAGATATCTTCAAATATAGATAAAAATGTAAATATTTATAATATAGAGAATATGGATTCTTTAGAAGAATTTGTAGAGATCTATAAGAATGGAGAGATAGTATGTTAAATCTGAAAAATAAAATAGCAGTAATAACAGGTGGGTCTAGAGGTATAGGAAAAGAGATTGCTAAAAAGCTTGCATATAATGGAGCTAATATAGTTATAAACTATACATCAAAAGAAGAAGAAGCATTAAAAACAAAAGAAGAGATAGAAAATTTAGGTGTAAAATGTATAGTTATAAAATGTGATGTATCAAAGTCTGAAGAAGTTAATGAAATGATAAATAAAACTATAAAAGAATTTGGTAGAGTTGATATACTAGTAAACAATGCAGGCATAACTAAAGATAACTTACTTATGAAAATGAAGGAAGAAGATTTTGACAAGGTAATAGATATAAATTTAAAAGGTGTATTTAATTGTACTAAGGCAGTTACTAGACCTATGATGAAAAATAAATATGGAAAAATAATAAATATATCATCTGTAGTAGGTGTAATAGGAAATGTAGGTCAAGCGAATTACTGTGCATCTAAGGCAGGAGTTATAGGATTTACAAAATCAACAGCAAGAGAACTTGCATCAAGAAATATAAATATAAATGCAGTAGCACCAGGATTTATAGATACTGATATGACAAAAGTATTAAGTGATGATATAAAAAATAGCATGTTAAGCACTATACCTAAAAAAGAATTTGGGAAACCAGAAGATGTAGCTAATGCAGTAGTATTTTTGGCAAGTGATATGTCTAGTTATATAACTGGTCAGGTTATAAACGTAGACGGTGGAATGGTAATGCAATAATAAAAACTTATAAATTTTGTTAATAAATTAAAAACTTTGTTATAAATCATTTGAAAATAGATTTAAATTAGTAGATAAGAAGTTATATGGTTAGTGATATTAGCAAAGTAAACTTTATGTATGTATAGTTGCAAAATAAAAAGATTGAAAATTTTGAAAAGTAAAAATTAGGAGGAAATAAAAATGTTTGAAAAAGTTGTAGAAATAATAAGAGAGCAATTAAGCGTAGAAGATAAGGAAATAACAATGGAGACTTCATTAATGAAGGACTTAGAAGCTGACTCATTAGATGCAGTAGAAATAATAATGGCTTTAGAAGATGAATTTGGAGTGGAAATACCAGATACAGAAGCAGAAAACTTCAAATCTATAGGAGACATAGTTAAATTTATAGAAGCTAATAAATAGTGGAGGTATTTCTCTATGAAAAAGAGAGTTGTAATAACTGGTTTAGGATGTGTTACACCTATTGGAAATAATAAAGAAGACTTTTGGAAAAATATAAAAGCTGGTGTTTGCGGAATTGATACTGTAACTAGATTTGATGCTAGTACTTTCCAAACTCAAATAGCAGGAGAAGTAAAAGATTTTAATCCAGAGGAATATATAAATAAAAAAGAAATAAAAAGATTAGATAAATTTACTCAATATGCTATAGCTGCATCAAAAATGGCAGTAGAAGATGCAAAACTAAACTTAGATTCTATAAATAAAGATCGTATGGGTGTAATAATAGGAACAGGAATAGGTGGAGTTGAAACTATAGAACAACAACATAAAACTCTTTTAGAAAAAGGAAATAAAAGAGTAAGTCCATTTTTAGTTCCTATGATGATAGGAAATATGGCATCAGGTCAAGTATCTATATTTTTAGGTGCTAAGGGACCAAATACAAATGTATGTACAGCTTGTGCATCAGGAACACATTCAATAGGAGATGCTTTTAAGATAGTACAAAGAGGCGATGCAGATATTATGGTGGCAGGAGGAAGTGAAGCTCCTATAACTCTGCTTGCATTTGCAGGATTTTGTAATATGAAGGCTATGTCGACTAGAAATGATGATCCAAAAGCTGCATCAAGACCATTTGATAAAGATAGAGATGGATTTATAATGGGAGAAGGTTCAGGAGTTTTAATACTAGAAGAATTAGAACATGCTTTAAAAAGAAATGCTAATATATATGCTGAAATTGTAGGATATGGATTAACAGCAGATGCGTACCATATGACGACACCGGCTGAAAACGGTGAAGGAGCAGCTCGTTCTATGGAAATGGCTCTAAAGGACGGAGATGTTCCTATAGAAGAAGTTGACTATATAAATGCACATGGAACATCTACTTACTACAATGACAAGCTTGAAACGCAAGCTATAAAAACAGTATTTAGAGAAAATGCATATGACTTATGCGTGTCATCAACAAAATCTATGACAGGACATTTATTAGGAGCAGCAGGTGGGATAGAAGCTATAGTTTGTGCTATGAGTATAAAAGATAACTTTATACCACCTACAGTAAATGTTCAAAATGTAGATGAAGAACTTGACCTAGATTATGTATTAGATAAAGGAAGAAATAAAGAAGTCAGATATGCATTATCAAATTCACTAGGGTTTGGTGGGCATAATGCATCTATAGTATTAAAGAAATATTAGTAAAATAGACTTTCTACAAACGTAGAAAGTCTATTTTTAATTATAAGGATTATTTACTTTACTTGTTTTTTTTGTAAGATATAAAAGTAAGTACTCAAAATCTTAATGTATCATAAATTAAATTAGTATAGAAAATATTTTGTATCTAAAGTTTTATATAAAAATATAAGGGTATAATTAAAAAGCTAGAATAATTGATGGAGATGAGACTTAATATGGAAAATTTAACACCAAGATGTTATAAGAAAAATCTACTATTAATAGCAGGAATAGTATGGATTTTAGCAGGAGGTATGGTTTTAAAACTTGGACTTGATGTATTTTTAAGTTTAAGAAGCAAAGTTATAATATCAATAATAGTATCTATAGTGATATTTTATATATTCTTTAATTTTATATTTAAAAAATTAGTTAATAAACATAGAGATAGGATAGCTGATAAAGATAAAGAAAAACTATGTATATTTTCATTCTTTGACACTAAAAGCTATATAATAATGGCTGTTATGATGACATTAGGTATAACTATTAGAGAAAGTTCATTTGTAAAACCAATATACTGGTCGCCAGTATATATAGGTATAGGAAGTGCATTATTTTTAGCAGGTATTTTATTTATAGTACAATGGAAAAGATGGAAATAGATAAGGAGTCTTATGACTTCTTTTTTTGTTGTCATAAATTTTATGTTTATTTAATAGAATTTATATATACAAAGGAGGAGGATAGTTATGTATGAACTTAGCAATGAAGTTATAAATTCACTAGCCATTAACGTAAGGGACAAAATTAAAAATATAATAAAAGATGGCATAAGTATAGAGGAGATAAGGCTACGCTGTAATAAACCACTTATCATAAACTCAAATAATAAGGACTATTTTTATAACATAAACTTGAACAAGCTTGAAACTAGCTATAATGATTCATACATAGTAACTAAGGATGATATAGAGCAAAGTTTTCAAATGATATGCAAATATTCAATACATTCTTTTATTGATGATATAAAAAAAGGATTTATAACATTAAGGGGAGGTCATAGAGTAGGTATTGTTGGAAAGGCAATAGTTGAAGATGGACAAGTTAAAAATATAAAGCATGTATCATCTTTAAATATAAGAGTATCAAAGGAAGTTATAGGATGTTCTGATAAAATTTTAAACCATATCATAAAAGGAAGCAATTCAGTAAATAACACTCTAATAATATCTCCACCTCAGTGTGGGAAAACAACTCTAGTAAGAGATATAGTAAGAAATTTAAGTAATGGAAATAAAGATTATGGATTTAAAGGTATAAAGGTTGCTTTAATAGATGAACGTAATGAAATAGGAGGATCATATCTTGGAATACCTCAAATGGATGTAGGTATAAGAACTGACATAATAGAAACTTGTCCTAAAGACATAGGAATAATAATGTTACTTAGATCTATGTCACCTAATTTAATAGTAACAGACGAAATAGGTAGTAAAGATGAAATAGATGCCTTATATACGGCTTTAAATAGTGGTGTTAGCTTAATAACCACGGTACATGGTGATTCTATAGAAGATATAAAAAATAGAAAAGAGTTAAACAGATTATTAGATAAAGAATTATTTAAAAAAGTAATTATACTTTCTGCTAAAAAAGGTCCAGGAACAATTGATAAAATATATGATTTAGAAGAAAAGAGATGGTATTTTGCAAATTAAAATTGTAATAATAGGTATTTTAGTAGCTTGTAGCTACTTAATAGGTGAATATATAAGCAAAGCTTATACAAATAGGCATAAACAAGTAAATGATCTCATAAAAATATTAGAGATAATGAGAATGGACTTGCACTTTGGTATGTATACCTTAGAAGAAATATTTGAAAGACTTTCATTAAAGAAAGAATATTTTACACATAAGTTTTTTATGCAGTTAAAATATGGACTTACAAATAATACTGAAAAAATATTAGAAGATATTTTAAACGACAATATAAGTATTTTAAAAAAAGAAACCTATTTACAAGATAAGGAGGTTGATGAAGTTAAAAAACTTATATTAGCTTTAGGTAAAAGTGATATAGAATCTCAAACTAGAATGATTGATTTATGTATAGAAAATTTAAAAGGCATAACTAATGAAACTAAAGAAGATATAAATAAAAAAGGTGCAGTTTATAAAAAATTATCTACAATTATAGGATTGGCTATAGGAATAATTTTGATATAGGAGGATTAGTATGGATATTTCACTAATATTTAAGTTAGGTATAGGAGCACTTTTAATAACAATAATTAATACTATATTAGATGCTTCAGGCAGAAAAGACTGGCAAATATATGTCACTGTAGTAGGAGTAGTTATGGCATTTACAATTGTATTAAAAGAGGTAAGTGTTTTATTTGATACAATAAAGACGATGTTCATGCTTTACTAAGTAGGGGGTGACACTTTGGAAATTATAAAACTTATTGGAGTCGCTATACTGGCAATGACTATTTGTTTAATTATAAGGCCTAAAAGACCAGAGATGGCAAATTTCATAGCAATAATTGCAGGGGTAACGATACTTTTATCTGTAATATTTAAGCTAAACTTTATAATTGAAAGCATACAGAACTTAGCTCAAAAAGCTAATATACCATCTGTATATATAACTTTAATAATAAAATTAATAGGGATAGCCTATCTTATGGAATTTGCAATACAACTTTGTAATGATTGTGGAGAAAAAAGTATAGCCTCTAAATTAGAATTTGGAGGAAAAGTAATAGTTATGACTATGTCTTTTCCAATACTCTTATCTATTGTAGAGATGATAATAAATATTATCCCGTAGGAGAATGATTACATATGAAAAAAAGCTTTTTAGCATCTATACTTACGATATTTATGATTATGGCATCTTTTTCTATAAGTTTTTCAAATGAAAATGATAAAGATGAAAACTATAATGAAACAAAGAAAAGTATAGATAATTATATAGATAGTCAATTAGAAAAAATAAACATAGGAGAAATAGAAAATTTTATACAGGATTCGGTAGTAGTAGAAGAGGTTGATTTAAAAGTATTTATAAAAGAGCTTATAAGTGGAGAAAAGAAAATAACAGATTTGTTTAATAAAGAATCTATAAAATATATGTTATTTGATGAATTTAAAGCAAGTCTAAAAGTAGCATCACTAATATTAGTACTAGCACTATTATCATCTTTACTTAAAAGTTTACAAAACTCTTTTTCATCGGGAGCAATAAGTCAGATAATTACTTATATAATATTTATAACAATAGTATCTCTTACGCTAGTCGGATTTAAAGATATACTATCAATATGTAATGATACTATAGATTCCACCGTAAATTTAATGAAAGTAATAATGCCTATACTTATAACATTATTGGTGCTTATAGGATTTCCTATTACATCAACAGTTTTAAACCCAATATTTATAGGTGGAGTTGCATTCATAAATATAATTTTTAAACAATTTTTATTCGTATCAATTTCTGTAGCATTTGCAATTCTAGTCGTAAATAATTTATCTCAAAGTATAAAACTAAAAAAACTATCATCTTTTATAAGACAAATAAATTTAGTTTCTATAGGAGCAATGTTTACCATATATTTAGGACTTGTATCTATGCAAGGCTTATATGTAAAAAATATAGATAATTTTACAGTTAAAACAGCTAAATTTGCCTTAGGAAACTTTATTCCAGTGGTAGGTAATTTTGTATCTGATTCAGTTGATATACTGCTCTCATCATCGCAGCTTATAAAAGGTGTATTTGGAGGAATTGGCCTTGTATTAATAGTTGGAATTTGTTTGGTTCCAGTTATAAAAATATTATCTGTAGTATTGGTTTATAAAATATCTGCTATAGTAGTAGAGCCTATAGGAGAAGAGAAAATATCAAGTTTTTTAAATGAAATAGCCAACTTAATGGTAGTAATGTTGGCTTGCATAATCGCAATTGCAATAATGTTTTTTGTTACAGTAGCAATAATAACTTCAATAAGTGTAGTAGCTCAAGGATAAGAGGTGGGTTATGTTAGAAGGTATAAAACAGTGGATTATAACTATACTAATAGGTGCTTTTATAGTAAATGTAGTTAATATGATTTTACCATCGTCTAAAATAAAACCATATATAAATTTAGTATTAAATTTCATATTTGTGTTTATAGTTTTAACTCCAATTATAAATATATTTTCATCTAATATTAGATTGGAGGACACTATTTTAAAGTCTATGGCTAAATATAATAAAGAATATGTAGATAGTATGAATAGTTTGGCAAATGAAACAGGTAAGGATAGCTTAAGTAAAGGATATGAAGATGGACTTAAAGAAGTCTTAAAGCTAAAGCTAGATGAGTATGGATATGAATTAGAAGACGTAGATATAAATGGATCTGATATAGAAAATATAAAAGTTAAAGAAAAAAGTAGTAATAAAAGTGGAAAAGAGGACATACAATCTAAAGAAAAAGAAAAAATAAAACAAGCTTTTAATGAAAGCGATGAAAGTCAAAAAGGAATAGATGAAGATAAACTAAAAGAGGACTTAATAGAGATACTAGATGTATCTATAGAAACTATAGAAATTGATTAATAGGAGTTGTGGGAATGTTTAAAAACCTAAATGAAAAAGATAAAAAAAAGATATACACATTATTATCTTTAGTAGTAGTTTGTGCAATAGCTCTTATCGCAATGCCAAGTTTATCACCAAAAGATAATAAAGAAAAAGAAGTAGTTAAAAAAAATGAACCAGAAACTACTAGCTCTTCAAATCAAGAAAAAAATTTAGAAAGTAAACTAAAGGAAATACTATCAAAAATAGAAGGAGCTGGGGAAGTAGATGTAATGATAACATTTGAGTCTAGTGAAGAAATTCAACCTGCATATAATTCAAACTCAACTACAGAAAAAACAGAAGAAAAAGATACTAAGGGAGGAGAAAGAACTATAACAACATCAAGTGATAATAAAACTATAATAACATCAGGTTCAAATGAACCAATAGTATTAAAAACTAATGAAGCAAGTATAAAAGGTGTAATAGTAGTATCAAGTGGGGCTAGTGACCCGACTGTTAAAGAAACACTTTATGATGCTGTACAAACTGCTCTTCAGGTAGCAGGGCATCAAGTAGAAGTATACACAAAGTAATAAATATTAAACTGGGGGGATAAAAATGAAGTTTGATTATAAGGGTAGAGGTTTTGTTGTAGTAAGTTTAGCAGCGATGTTAGTAGTAGTAGGAGCTGTGAATTATAAGTTAAGTGAAAAATCAGCTATAGAAACAGGTCAAGAGCTAAAAGCATATGAAGAAGCTCAAATAGAGAAAAACTCAGAAAAGAAATCTGAAAATAAAAAAGATAAAGAAGACGATGTAGAAGTCGTAGATAGTAAAAAAAGCGAAGTTAATGAAAAGGTAACTGAAACAAGTAAGGAGATAAAAAGTCAATTAACATCAGAAAAAAATATGAAAAAGTCTACATATATACTAGATATGAAAATGACTAGAGAAAAGCAAAGAAATGAATTAAGTGGACAATTAAACGAAATGATAAATAATCCATCTACTTCGGATAAAGCTAGAGAAGAAGCATCAAATATGAAGCTTAAATTAGTTAAAGACCAGGAAACTGAACTTAAAATAGAAAACTTATTAAGTACTAAAGGTTTTGAAAATGCACTAGTATATATAAGTGATGAAAGTGTAAATGTTGTAGTAAATGAGAAAAAATTTGAAAAGAAAGATGCAGCAAAAGTATTTGATTTAGTAGCAGAAGAAGCAAAAGTAGATTATGAAAATATAAAAATTATGAACAATGAAAATTAATATAAAACAAAAAATATACATATTAATATAAGGAAAACAATAACCTTAGAATTTAACTAAGGTTATTTCCTTGCAAAGTTTAATGGTATTTGGTATTATTATAGTTATAAAATAGTTCCTTATATAAGGGGGTAAGTTTATCATGGAAAATAATGATTTTGGACAAGTTAAAATATCTAATGATGTAATATCTACTATAGCAGGTCTTGCAGCATTAGAGATAGAAGGCGTTGAAACGAATACAACATTAACAGATAAATTATTTAAAAATAATGGTGTAAAAATACAAGTAGAAGAAGAGGAAGTTAGCTTAGATGTTATGGTTATGATAGAGTATGGTGTATCTATACCAGACATAGCTTTTAAAATTCAGGAAAATGTTAAAAACACTGTTGAGACAATGACAGGATTAAATGTTTCTCAAGTTAATATACATGTTCAAGGAATCAGCTTTAAGAAAGAAAAAGCTGAAAGAGAAGAAGCTAAGCAAGCTAAGAAAAGTTAATCAAACCCTCTGAAAATCAGAGGGTTTTTTATTGTGTAATATGTACATAATATCAATTAGAGGAGGATTAAGACTAATGAAGAATGATAAGGCGAGAAAAGTAACTACAAGAGAGTATATGATGAAATTAATATATCAAACTCAAATAACTAAAGAAGATATGGGTGATGTATTAGATAAATTTTTAAATGATCAATTAGAATACATAACAAATAGATATGAAGAGCTTAGATTACAATATTCAAATAACCCAGAGTTAAAATTAGAAAATTTAAAAGCTGATGATGTTATAGATAGAGAATATATGGCTCAAATGTGTAAATTATTAAGTGAAAAATCGGACGAAATAGATGCAATGATAAACAAATATGCTAAAAATTGGTCAGTTAATAGAATGGCAAAGGTAGACTTAGCAATATTAAGACTAGCTATATGTGAAATATTATTTGTAGAAGAGATACCAAATAAAGTTTCAATAAATGAAGCTATAGAAATGGCTAAATTATACTGTGATGACAAAACTCCTAAATTCATAAATGGAATATTAGGAAGTGTCGTTAGTGAAACAGAATCAAAATAATATAATAATCGGAATAGATACTAGCTGCTATACAACTTCTATAGCAGCTATATCTTTAGATAAAAAAGTAATATTTAATGAAAAAATATTACTTAAAGTAAAAAAAGATAGCAAGGGATTAAGGCAAAGTGAAGCTGTTTTTCAGCATATAAATAATTTAGGAGAAATAGACAGTAAAATAAAATCGATTATAAATAAATATAATATAGTTGGAATATGCGCATCTACAAAACCAAGACCAATTAAAAACTCTTATATGCCAGTATTTACTGTAGGATATAATTTTTCTAAGCTGTGTTCAACAATGATAGGTTGTGATTTATATGAAACTACTCATCAAGAAAATCATATAGAAGCAAGTCTTTTAGATAATAAATTAAATAAAGAAAAGTTCTTATCTGTTCATATGTCAGGAGGGACAACAGAAATACTGCTTTGCACTAAAAATAAAGAAAGCTATGACATAGAAATAGTAGGTGGAAGCAAGGATATAAGTTTTGGACAACTTATAGATAGAGTTGGAGTTAAGATGGGATATGATTTCCCTTGTGGTAAATATATAGATGAAAATGCACTAAATTGTGAGTCTGCAATAAAACAAGGTTTAAAAACTTCTGTAAAAGAAGGATATATGAATCTATCAGGTCTTGAAAATCAAATAGATAATATAATAGATAATTGTGGCAAAGAGTACATAAGTAAATTAGTTTTAGATGCAGTAGTTAGAAATATGATAAAATCAATAGAGCATATAAGTAAAGAATACAATATAAAAGATATAGTATTTGCTGGAGGGGTATCTGCTAGTAAGTATATATCAAAAGAGTTAACAAATAGATTAAGAAAATATAAGATAAATGCATATTTTACTAAACCGGAGTACGCAACAGACAATGCTGTTGGTTGTGCTTTAATAGGAGTGAAAAAATTTGAAAATAAGAGCCTTAACTATAAGTGAAGCTAATTCATATATAAAAAGAATATTAAGCAATGACCCTATCTTATACAATTTAAAAGTAAAAGGAGAAATATCAAATTTTAAAATACATAGTAGTGGAAACGTATACTTATCTTTAAAAGATGAAAATTCAAAAATAAATTGTGTTATATTTAAAAATAATTATAATAAAGACTTAGCACTAACTAATGGGACTAAGATTATAGCTAATGGATATATATCTGTGTATGAAAGAGATGGTTCTTATCAGTTGTATATAAATTCTATAGAAACAGAAGGTATAGGAAATTTATATATAGAGTTTAATAAATTAAAAGAAAAGTTAGAAAAAGAAGGATTATTTGACAATAAATATAAAAAGCCTATTCCAAAAATACCAAATTCTATAGGTGTAGTAACATCACAAACAGGTGCAGTTATAAGAGATATAGTAAACGTAGTAAAAAGAAGATACCCAAAAGTTAATATAAAGTTATATTCTGTTAATGTCCAAGGTGAAAGTTCAAAGTATGATATATGTGATGGGATAAAATTTTTTAATATGATGGATAACGTAGATACAATTATAGTTGGTAGAGGTGGAGGTTCTATAGAAGAACTATGGTCATTTAATGAAGAAATGGTAGCTAGGGCAGTCTTTGAGTCTAATATACCTATAATATCTGCGGTAGGGCATGAAACAGATTTTACTATATGTGATTTTGTAAGTGATATGAGAGCACCTACACCATCGGCAGCAGCAGAAATAGCAACACCATCATTAGAAGAATTAAATTTTAAACTAGATAACATATTAAATAGAATGAATAAATCATTAACTAGTAATATAAATATAAGCGAGCATAGACTAAATCATACTATGGATAAGATAAATAGTTATATTAAGTCCTATATAATAAGAGATAAAATTATACAATTAGATAGGATATATGATAAAATAACACTTGAAGCAGAAAAGAAATTAAACACAGAAAAAGATCGACTTTCAAAAACTGGAGCAATACTTCATAATATGAGCCCTTTATCAACATTAGATAGAGGGTATAGTATATTATCAAAACATGGAGTTACAGTAAACAGTATAAAAGAGATAGATTTTAAAGATAACTTAGATATAGTTTTAAAAGATGGAAGTATTGAGTGTACTGTTGAAAAAATAAAATCAAAAGAGGTATAGACATGAATCTAACGTATGAACAAGCCTATAAAAAATTAGAGGAAATTCTAGAAAAATTAGAATCTAAAAATGCTAGTTTAGATGAGTCATTAAGTTTGTATGAACAAGGTATAAGTCTTTACAAATATTGTAATAAGCTTTTAGATGATGCGACATTTAAAATAAGTAAATTTAATAAATTAGGTGTAGAAGAAGAATTTGATATTAGGGAGGAATAAACGTGGAATTTAAAGCAGTGCTAAAAGAAAAAGCAAGCTATATAGAAAAATTATTAAAGGAGTATATGCCAAAAGAAGAAGGATATCAAAAAACTATAATGGAGGCTATGAATTATAGTTTAAGTGCAGGTGGAAAAAGGTTAAGACCGATACTTACATTAGAAGCATGTAAATCAGTAGGTGGAGATTATAAGGATGCGATACCATTTGCTATGGCAATAGAAATGATACATACATATTCTTTAATACATGATGATTTACCAGCACTTGATAATGATGATTTAAGAAGAGGTAGAAAAACAAATCATATAGTATTTGGTGAAGATATGGCTATACTTGCAGGAGATGCCCTTTTAAATTATGCTTTTGAAGTTATGCTTTTAGGTTCTATGAACAAAGAAAATCCAAACAAATATTTAAATGCTATGTATGAGATAGCATCAGCTGCAGGAATAAATGGTATGATAGGTGGACAAGTAGTAGATGTTCAAAGTGAAAATAAGAAAATATCTAAAGAAAAATTAGATTATATACATAACAATAAGACTGCAGCTATAATGATAGGATGTATGAGAGCGGGAGCTATAATAGGAAATGCAAATGATAATGAATTAGAAAATATAACTAAATATTCAAAAAATATAGGACTAGCCTTTCAAATAGTTGACGATATATTAGATATAGTTGGAGATGAGTCTAAGTTAGGAAAAAAAGTAGGAAGTGATATAGACAATAATAAATCTACTTACCCATCCTTAATAGGACTAGAAGAGTCAAAAGAAGAAGCGAATAGATTAATAAAAGAAGCTAAAGAAGCATTAACACAAATATCAAATGATACAGAATTTTTAAGCAGTTTAGCTGATTATATAGTGGACAGAGAGTATTAAGGAGGAACGATGGATTTTTTTTCACAAATTTTTAGCAACAAAGTTTTAGGGATAAGTATATTTGCTTGTTTCTTAGCACAATTTATAAAAATATTTACAGGAAAAGATAAGAGAATAGAAATTTCTAGATTATTTACATCAGGAGGTATGCCAAGTTCTCATAGCTCATTTGTAACTAGCTTATCAACACTAGTTGGCATAGAAAGGGGATTTCAATCAACTGATTTTGCTATAGTATGTGTATTCTCTTTAATAATAATGTATGATGCAACTGGAGTAAGACGTTCTGTAGGAAAACAAGCGGCAATACTAAATCAAATTATAGATGATGTACAACATAGAAAACCAATAAAGCATGAAAGATTAAAAGAGCTAGTAGGTCATACTCCTAAAGAAGTATTGTTTGGGGCTATACTAGGTATATTAGTAGCATTATACTTCGTGTAAATTGAAAAAATATACAATGTATGATATAATTCGTATTTGACAAAAGTATTAAAATTATATGTCTATAAGTAAAATTATAGATAGTTAAATTTTATATAGATTAAGATACTTGAAATAGTAAATATTTTAATACGGTTATAAAATGAATATAACTTAGTCAATACTAAGGTATATTCATTTTTTAGATGTTAGAATTTTATAAATAAAATTTGTATAAAGTAAACTATAGACTATTAATTGTATTAATAGCTGATAAATAAAGGTGAGGATTATATGTATAAATATTTAGATAAAGTAAACTCTCCAAGTGATATAAAGTTGATGAACGTTGAACAAATGGATGAACTATCAAAGGATATAAGAAAATTTTTAGTTAAATCTGTTTCTCAAACAGGAGGGCATTTAGCTTCCAATCTAGGGGTTGTAGAGCTTACACTAGCATTGCATAAGGTATTTGAAAGTCCGAAAGATAAAATTGTATGGGATGTTGGGCATCAATCTTATGTACATAAGATGATAACTGGAAGAAAAGGAGAATTTAATACACTAAGACAATTAAATGGTTTAAGTGGATTTCCTAAAGAATGTGAAAGTCCACATGATATATTTGATACAGGTCATAGTAGCACATCAATTTCAGTGGCACATGGTATTGCATGTGCAAGAGATATAAAAGGTGAAGATAGTAATGTCATAGCTGTAATTGGAGATGGATCAATAACAGGTGGTATGGCACTAGAAGCATTAAATCATCTAGGACATACAAAAACAGATATGATAGTTATATTAAATGATAACGAAATGTCTATAGATAAAAATGTTGGTGGAATGTCTAGGTATTTATCTAGTATAGTTAGAAACTCAGCAGCTAATAAAGTAAAAAATGAAGTTGAAAAGATATTAAATATAGCTCCTGGAGGAGAGTTAATATCTAAAACAGCCAATAAATTTAAAGATAGTATAATAAGTACATTTATTCCTCAAGAATGCGAGTTATTTGAGTCTTTAGGAATAAAATATTATGGTCCTATAGATGGGCACAATATTAAAGAATTAATAGAAATTTTAGAAAAATGCAAACAAAAAAAAGGGCCAAAGCTTCTTCATGTTATAACTAAAAAAGGTAAAGGATATAGATTTGCAGAAAATGAACCACATAAATATCATGGAGTGTCAAAATTTGATATAAGAGAAGGTATAAAATCATCAGGTACAAAATCTATATCTTCATTAGTTGGAGAGAAATTAGTATCTATGGGAGAAAAAGATGATAGAGTATGTGCAATAACTGCAGCTATGCCATCGGGTACAGGATTAAATCTATTTGAAAAAGTATACCCAAATAGATACTATGATGTTGGTATAGCAGAACAACATGCAACTACATTTGCTGCAGGACTTGCAAAAAATGGATTAAAACCGTATTTTGCTGTATACTCATCATTTTTACAAAGGGCATATGATCAAGTAATACATGATGTATGTATAACTAAAAAACCTGTAACATTCCTTATAGATCGAGCTGGTATAGTAGGTAATGATGGCGAAACTCATCATGGTATGTTTGATTTAAGCTATTTAAATGCAATACCAAATATAACGGTTATGGCTCCTAAGGATTGCAAAGAGCTAGAGTTAATGATGGATTTATCTCTAGAATTAAAAGAGCCTGTAGCTATTAGATATCCAAGAGGGGGTAGTTATTACTTAGAAAGTGGTAAGTATGAACCTATAAAAGTAGGAAGTTATGAAGTATTGTCAAAAGGAGAAGACATACTGATACTAGCAATAGGAAATATGGTAAAACATGCTCTTAAAGCTAAAGAATTATTAGAAAAAGAAGGTATAAATCCAACAATAGTTAATGCAAGATTCTTAAAGCCTATTGATAAAAATCTTTTAGCAGATTTATTAAAAACTCATAAAAAGGTTATAACTATTGAAGATAATACAATAATAGGTGGATTTGGAAGTAGAATAAATAAATATATAACAGACAATAAAATTGATGTTAATATTATGAATTTAGGTCTTCCAGAAGCATTTGTACCTCATGGGAATGCAGATGAAATATATGATACAATAGGTCTATCTCCAGAGAAGATAGCAATGAGAGTAAAAGACTGTAAACTAGAAAGGTAATTTTATGAAAAAAAGAATAGATTTATTATTAGTAGAAAAAGGATACTTTGAAAGTAGAGAAAGAGCTAAAAAGGCAATAATGGCAGGTCTTGTATTTGTAAATAATCAAAGATGTGATAAAGCAGGTTCTGATGTTGATGAAGAAGCTAAGATAGAAGTAAAAGGAGATCCAATACCATATGTAAGTAGAGGTGGATTAAAGCTTGAAAAAGCCATGAATAACTTTGATTTAACATTAGAAGGAAAAGTGTGTATGGACATAGGTTCATCAACAGGAGGATTTACTGATTGTATGCTTCAAAATGGAGCATCAAAAGTATTTTCTATAGATGTTGGCTATGGACAACTTGCATGGAAATTAAGACAAGATGAGAGAGTAGTTTGCATGGAGAGAACTAATATAAGACATGTTACTATAGAACAAACTAAAGAGTTTGCAGATTTTGCATCTATAGACGTATCTTTTATATCTTTAAAGCTAGTACTACCAAAATGCAAGGAATTAATACGTCCAGATGGTCAAATCGTAGCTTTAATAAAGCCACAATTTGAAGCTGGTAGGGAAAAAGTTGGTAAAAAAGGTGTGGTTAGAGAAAAATCAACACATATTGAAGTTATAGAAATGATATCTAATTTTGCTGTTGAAAATGGATTTGAAATATTAGGATTAGATTACTCACCGATAAAAGGTCCTGAAGGAAATATAGAGTATTTAATACACTTAAGAAATGGTAATGAAGGATATGAGTTTAATAAAGAACAACATACTAATAAGATAATAGAAGTTGTTGAAAATTCTCATAATCTAAATAAGTAAAACATTTATATGATTTATTAAAAGAGGGGGATTTAGAATTGATCCTTGAGTTATATATGAAAAATTGTGCTCTTGTTGAGGAGCTTCGTTTAAATATTGATAAAAATTTGAACATACTTACAGGAGAAACAGGTTCAGGAAAATCTATAATAATAGATGCATTAGGACTTTGTTTAGGAGAGAAATATGATAGATCTTTTTTAAGGAAAGGAACTGAAAAAGGTGTAGTAGAAGCTATATTTCACTCTAAAAATAAAGATTTAATAAAAGTACTTAATGATAATGATCTTGAACTAGATGATAATGATTTACTAGTTATAACTAGAATAATATATAGTGATGGAAAAAGTGTTGCTAGGGTTAATGGAAGAACTGTTAAGATGAATGTTTTAAAGCAAATAGCATCTAAGCTTATAGATGTTCACGGTCAACATCAAACACAAGCATTATTCAATAAAGATACTCATCTAGAATTTTTAGATTTATTTGGAGAACATGAATTAGAAGAATTTAAAATTTCATATAAAGAAATATACGATGAGTATAGTGATGTAAAAAAAGCTTTAAATATATTAACTGAAAATAAAGATGATATGCAAATTCAAAGAGAGATAGATTTATTAAAGTTTCAAATAAATGAAATAGAATCTGCCAATCTTAGCAAGGACGAATATGAAGACTTACTAAAACAAAGGGACGTCTATAGAAATGGTGAAAAAATCTTTAAAAATTTAAATATAAGTTATCAAAATTTATATGAAGGTCAGGTTAATGCAGTAGATTTAATAGGTAATGCAGTAAAAGAACTATCATCAATATGTGAATATGACAAAAGTTTAAGTGATTATAATAATGAGATAGAAAGAATAATGTATGAGCTTCAAGATATATCAAGAGAGATAAGAAATTATAAAGAAAATATAAATTTTGAACCATATGAGTTAGAACAAATAGAACTTAGAGTTGATGAAATAAATAACCTAAGGAGAAAATATGGAGAAACTATAGAAGAAATATTTGATTATCATCAAAATATAAAGAATAGATTAGATGAAATATTAAATAGAGATGAAAGAGTAGAAGAGCTTAAACTTAAATTAAATAAGCTTGAAAGTAAACTTAAAGAAAGAGCTGAGGCCTTAACTTCCCAAAGAAAGATAGTAGCTAAACAGTTAGAGAAAGTCCTATTAGAAGAGTTAAAAAGCTTGAATATGAAAAATGTTGCATTTAAAGTAAATTTTGAACAAGGAATATTCACACCTAGAGGAATGGATGATATAGAGTTTATGATATCATTTAACTTAGGTGAAGATATTAAACCTATATATAAAGTAGCTTCAGGTGGAGAAATGTCTAGATTTATGCTAGCATTTAAGACCATACTTGCGGATATAGACCAAATTGATACATTAGTATTTGATGAAATAGATACAGGTATAAGTGGAATAGCAGCACAAATAGTAGGAGAGAAACTTAGTAATATAGGAAAGAAAAAGCAAATTATTTGTATAACTCATTTACCACAGATTGCTGCTAATGCAGATACTCATTATTGTATAGAGAAGAGTACAGATAATGAAAGAACATTTACTACTATTAGAAAGTTAGACAAAGACCAAAAAAGAGATGAAATAGCTAGACTTATAGCTGGAAGTAATATAACAGAAAAAACTATTGAACACGCAAGTGAAATAATAGAACTAGCAAAAAGAAGCCTTTAGGGCTTCTTTTTTGTATAAAAAAATCCAAAATAGGAACTATAAGTATATATATAAAAGAGGAGATATACTTATGAAAATTAAAAGAAATTCAGTATTTTTAACATTAACAATTATGGTAGCTATACTTTTAATATCTATAACTTATGATGGTATAAAAAATTACTATATAGAGGCTGTAAATAAGAGTAATAAGTATGTTTATCCATGCGGTAATCTAATTGGAATAAAAGCTAAAACAGATGGAGCATTAGTAATAGGTTATGAAGATGAATCATTAGAGTATATAGGAGGGATAAAAAAAGGGGATAACATAATAAAAATAAATGAAAAAAAAATCGAAAATGCTTATGATATATACGAATATATAAAAGATATTAAAGAAGATTTTGTATATTTAACAGTTGAGAGAGATAGTAAAGAACTAGTTATAAAGATAAAATTAAAAGTAGAAGACGAAGAAAAAAGGTTAGGCTTATGGGTTAGAGATAAAGTTTCGGGAGTTGGAACTATGACGTTTTATGATCCAGACAATGAAGAATTTAAAGCAATAGGACATCCTATAAAAGATTTTGATACAAGTAAAATATTAAAAATAAAAGAAGGTAGTGTATATTATCCAACAGAAGTAAATCTAGAAAAATCAACAGAGAGTGTTATTGGTAATTTTGATTGTAATTTGGATGAATACAACTTAATAGGAACATTTAGTAATAATGATAATGAAGGTATAGAGGGAAATATAATAAACAACATAAAACACAAATTACCTCTTATAAAAGTGGGAAACAAGAATGAAATAAAAAGGGGTAAAGCAAGTATTTTACTTGAAAATGAGGAAGGATATGTATATCCATATGACATAAATATAGAAAATATATATGAAAATAAAGGAGATAAAAATATAGTTATAGAAATTATTGATGAGAAATTAGTAAATTATACAGGCGGTATAGTACAAGGCATGAGTGGTGCCCCTATTATACAAAATAATAAGCTAGTTGGGGCATTAACACATGTTTTTGAAGATAATGCCAAAAAAGGATATGGTATTTTTATAGATGAGATGATAGAATTAGATAAGAGAAATTAAAATTTAATATATTTTTCAATAGATTTCAAATATATTGAAGGAATATAATTTTACTATGTCGAATATGCTTAAGTATAAAGGGTTTTAATTTTTATATAAAAGAGAAGATGTTTTATTAATGGGGGGAAGTTTAAGTGAGCGATAAAATAAAAATAGTTTTAGCAGATGATAACAAGGATTTTTGTCAGGTACTTAAGGAGTACTTATCTAATGAAAGTGATATAGAAATATTAGGAATCGCAAAAGATGGTATAGAAGCACTAGATTTAGTAAAAAGGTTACAACCAGATTTATTAGTGCTAGATGTTATAATGCCACATTTAGATGGATTAGGTGTTATAGAGAAGTTAAATTCTATGGATATACCTAAAATGCCAAAAATAATAGTTCTATCAGCTGTAGGACAAGACAAAATAACACAAAGTGCAATAAATTTAGGAGCAGACTATTATATAGTTAAACCTTTTGATTTTGTAATATTTATAAATAGAATAAGAGAATTAGTTTCAAACAGACCTGCACATGCAGACATAAAGCCTAGGGCTCATGCTGATATACAAATGACAAGAAGTGACTTTGTCAAAAATGTAGGTAATATAGAAACAGAAATAACTAATATAATACATGAAATTGGTGTTCCAGCTCATATAAAGGGATATCTTTATTTAAGAGAAGCTATAAAGATGGTAATAGATAACGTAGAATTACTAGGAGCTGTAACTAAGGAATTATACCCAAGTATAGCTAAGAAATTTAATACTACTCCAAGTAGAGTTGAAAGAGCTATAAGACATGCTATAGAGGTAGCATGGAGTAGAGGTAAAGTTGATACAATAAATCAACTATTTGGTTATACAGTGCATAATACAAAAGGAAAACCAACAAATTCTGAATTTATAGCTATGATAGCAGATAAATTAAGATTAGAGCATAGTATGGTTAAATAAATATAGCATTATAAAAGCCTTCTTAATATTAAGAAGGCTTTTATAATGCTATATTCAAAGTGTAAACAAGTGAGTATAAAGTATTATATATTTTAAAATTTGGTTATCTTATAAATATATATAAATTAAGGAGATATGTGATGTATATAAATTTACCGAAATCAGTAAAATTTATAATAGAAAAAATAAAAGAACATGGTGAAGAAGCTTATATAGTAGGAGGATGTGTCAGAGATAGTATATTAGGTATTTTACCAAATGACTATGATATAACAACTAGTGCAAAACCTAATAAAATAATAGATATATTTAAAGGCTATAAAATAATAGAAAATGGAATAAAGCATGGAACAGTAGGTATTTTAATAGAAGATGAGGTTTATGAGATAACAACATATAGAGTTGAAGGTGAGTATGAAGATAATAGAAGGCCTAAAAATGTAGAATTTACATCAAAGTTAGTAGATGATTTAAAGAGAAGAGATTTTACAATAAATGCTATGGCTTATAATGAAGAAGATAAACTAATCGATTATTTTGATGGAGTTAAAGATTTACATGATAAAAAAATAAGAACAGTAGGTAATCCTGATGAAAGATTTATTGAAGATGGACTTAGGATAATAAGAGCTATAAGATTTAGCAGTAAACTAGGATTTGATATAGAAAAAGAAACATTTGAAAGTATAAAAAGAAATTCTAGTATATTAAAAAATATTAGCAGAGAAAGAGTAAGTGATGAAATAAAAAAAATCATACTTAGTGAAAACCCTCAAAAACTAGGATTATTATATAGTTTGAATATATTTAAGGAGTTAGAGATATACTCTCATGTAGAGAATTATGAAGATTTTTGTACAAAGTTAACAATATTAAAAGAGTGTAATATTAGTTTAGAGCAAAGACTATTGATGATAGAATTTTTAATTTTAGAAAATAACACAAAAAGACTAAATAAGACAAAGGAAAAAATAGAGTTTTACAATAAAAATATAAGAAAAAATAATATTGTAAGCAAACTGAAATATCCAAATAATGTAACAAAATACATAAATAATATGATTGACTATATGCTAATAGATAATATAGATTTAGATAAAATTGATATTAAAAAAATTCTAAATAAAATAGGAATTGATAATTTAAAAGATATTTTAAAATTGAAGGAAATATATTACAAAAAAGTAGGTGATTGTGAAGAGATTGAAGAATTAAGTATAAGAAAACATTCAATAGATAAATATACAGAATTTATAGAAGAAATAGCTAAAAATAATGAATGCTATAAAATAAATGATTTAGATATAAACGGGAACGATTTAAGGTTGATGGGGTATAGTGGAAAATCAATAGGAGAACAGTTAAATCTCCTTTTAGAAATAGTAATATGTAACCCTGAAAAAAACAGCAAAAGTGAGTTGATGAATTTATCAAGGTTAAATAAGATTGATTAAAATATACAAATATATTTAAAAAATCCTTATATAAAATTATAAACTGACTTTAAACATTTATTTTGTCGTTAAATAATGCTATAATGTAATGTGATTTTAAAAATGATATCGGAGGTTTAATTTATGAGAGTCGAAGGCCCTATTAAAGTAGATAGAAAAACAAAGAGGCTTGCAAAGAGACTTACGGGTGGAGAAATAGCTGTTATAAATCATATAGATATAGATGAAGTTGCAGCGAATTCTTTAGTAGAAGGTAAAGTAAAGCTAGTTATTAATGCATCACCTTCTATAAGTGGAAGATATCCTAATAAAGGACCTGGAATACTAACTGAAAAAAATATTCTTATAGTTGATAATATAGGTGAAGAATTATTTAATGAGTTGTCTGAAGGTCAAAATATTGAAATTATAGATGGTAAAATTTATAGAGACAATAAATTTTTAGGACAAGGTGAAGTATTAGGCAAAGAAGAAGTAGCAGTCAAATTAAAAAAAGCATACGAAAACTTAGCAGTTGAACTAGATAGGTTCATAGATAATACTATTGATTATGCAAAGAAAGAAAAAGGATTCATATTAGGAGAAGTCGAAATACCTAAAGTTAAAACTAATTACGCTAATAGGCATGTACTAATAGTTGTAAGAGGACAAGATTATAAGCAAGATTTAAGCACAATATTATCATACATAGAAGAAGTGAAGCCAATATTAGTTGGTGTTGATGGAGGAGCGGATGCGTTACTAGAGTTTGGTTATACTCCAGATGTTATAGTTGGAGATATGGATAGTGTTAGTGATGAAGCTCTTAAAAAAGCAGGTGAGATAATCGTACATGCTTATACAGATGGAAGGGCACCAGGTCTTAAAAGAGTTCAAGATTTAGGGCTAGATGCTATAGTATTTCCAGCACCTGGAACTAGTGAGGATATAGCTATGTTAATAGCTTACGAGTACAAAGCAGAGCTTATAGTGGCTCTTGGAACTCATTCTAATATGATAGATTTTCTAGAAAAAGGAAGAAAGGGTATGGCAAGTACTTTCTTAGTAAGATTAAAAATAGGATCAAAGCTTATAGATGCGAAAGGAGTTAACCTACTATATAGAAGTAAGTTAAAGATGAAGTATATATGGGCATTAATAGCTACTGCCTTATTCCCAATACTTATACTAGCCTCTTTCTCTCCAAGTGTTCAGCAGTTTATACATCTAATGCAGCTAAAATTAAAGCTATTACTACAAATGTAGATTTAGGAGGAAAAAAATGCATATAAACATGAAATATTATATAGTTACCATAGGAGCTATTTTTATAGCTTTAGGAATTGGTATGTTAGTAGGATTTAATCTAAATTATGATCAAGAACTTAGTAAACAACAAGCAAGTATGATCAAAGATTTAGATAGTAAGTTTGAAGTACTAAAAACAACAAATGATAACTTAGAAGAAAATTTAACTAATTTAAATAAAGATTATGATGAAGCAATAGCCATAATAAATCAAAATTCAGATAAGATAATAAAAGATAGTCTTGTAAATAAAAATATAGGAATAATATCTACAAATGAAAAAAATGATTATAGTAAAGAAACTGCAAGTATAATACAAAATGCTGGAGGAAATGTAGCATTTGATATAGTACTTACTAGCAATATAGAAAATAAAGATGCTTTAAAGAAAGCATCAGAAGAACTTTCAATTGAACTAAACAATGCAAAAGATGTTATAAATTATATAGCAGAATCTTTAAAAGAAGAAGGTAGTATATCTAAGTTAGAAAATCTTCAACGTTTAGAGTTAATTAAAGTAGAATCTATAGCAGAAAATTATATAGATTATGATTCTGTAGTTTTAACAGGTGGAAGTGAAGATAAAGCTCAAAAAGAAAACTTTGATAAGATAGATGAAGCTTTAATAACTAAATTAAAAGAACAAAATAAATATATAGTAGGAGTTCAAAAAAGTAATACTAAAAATTCTTATATAGACTTATATTCTAAAAACAAAATAGCAACTATAGATAATATTGAAGAAGGAATAGGTAAAGTTTCTTTAACTATATTATTAAATGAAAAAGGAGCTACAGGGGATTTTGGTAGATTAGAAAGTGCAAAACAATTATTCCCTTATAAGAAATAAGAAAAGGAGAAAAAATATGAGTTCTTACATAAGTATAATAATACCAGCTTACAATGAAGCAGATAAGATCAAGGACACATTAGAAAGCATTACTGATATAAATGAAATAGATGAAATTGTAGTTGTAGATGATGGTTCTAGCGATAATACTACAGAAATAGCATCTAGTGTTAAAAATGACAAAATAAAAGTGTTTAAATTAGATAAAAATAGAGGTAAAGGATACGCATTAAACTATGGGTTAAAAATAGCTATGGAAAATGCAGATATAATAGGATTTTTAGATGGAGATTTAGGAAGTTCAGCTAGTGAAGTTAAAAAACTTATCATGCCTATATTAAACAACGAAGCCGATGTTATTATAGCAAAATTCCCTCCTGCAAAGAAAAAGGGAGGGCTAGGATTTGTAAAAAGATTAGCTAAAGAATCTGTATTTGAGATGACAGGTGTAGAACTAGACTCTACTTTATCAGGACAAAGGATATTTAAAAAAGAAGTATTAGAAAAATTTGAAGAGATTCCATATGGTTATGGTGTAGAAGTAGGTATGACTATAGACATATTAAAATACGGTTACACAATCAAAGAAGTATTAGTAAATATGACTCATAGTGAAACAGGAAGAGATTTAAAAGGTTTTATTCATAGGGGAAAACAATACTACCATATAAAGAAAGTTTTAAAAGCAAAAAATAAAGAATGGAGGTAGTATATAGGTGAAATATTATATACTTTATACTGTTTTATTTATAACAGGATTGCTTGGAACCTATGTTGTTATCCCTTTATTTAAAAATTTATTAATAGATAGTAATGTATTAAGACCAAATTATAAAAAAGATATGATACCAGTTAGTATGGGTATAGTATTTTTACCTATGATAATAATAAATGGTATTATTATAGGATTTGTAACTAATGATGTTAATAAGCTACTATATTTATTTATGTTCATATTTGGAATAATAGCAATGTTCTTTGCAGGAATATTAGACGATATAATAGGAAATAGAGATGTTAGTGGGCTTAAAGGACATTTTAAGAGTTTGTTTAAAGGAAAGCTTACAACAGGTGGATTTAAGGCATTATTTGGAGGATTTATAGGTATATTAATATCTATAGCAATATCTAAAGATATATTAGATATAATTGTAAATACTCTTATAATAGCACTTTCTACAAATCTTATGAACTTATTAGATTTAAGGCCTGGAAGAGCTATAAAGGTATATTTAATAATAGGGTTAGTTTTACTTTTAACATTAGCAGGATTTGAAAAAAGTCTACTTCTTTTACTGCTTCCAAATGTATTAGCATATTTTAATTACGACTTAAAAGCTAAAGCTATGATGGGAGACACAGGATCAAATGTTTTAGGTATATCTATAGGAATACTTATATGTATGGGGTATTCATTTAATATTAGATTAGCTTGGTTAGTATTTTTAATATTTATACATATACTTACAGAGAAGTATTCTTTAACTAAGATAATAGAGAAAAATAAGTTCTTAAATTTCATAGATAAATTAGGAAGGTAAACTTATGATAAGTAAAAGAATAGGAATTGTAGATTCTATAAAAGATAAGAGTGAAAAATTAGAAGATATAAGAGTTAATATAAATGGAGAAATACAAAAAGCATACAACTACCCTAAGATGACAGGGAGTGTAAATGTAGGTGATGAGGTTGTATTAAATACAACAGCTGTTGAGTTAAGTTTAGGTACTGGAGGATATCATTTTGTAATAACTAATCTAAATAATATAGAATCAAGCTTTACAGAAGGCGGTCATATTATGAAATTAAGATATACGCCACTACAAGTTAAGGTAGATTCAGTTGAAGAACAAGAAAGTACTTATCATGATAAAATATCAAGCTTTAAAAGTTTAAATGATATGCCAGTTGTTGTTGGGACACTTCATAGTATGCTTACACCTTTTGTAGCATCATATAAAAGAAATAATAAAGATAAAAAAATAGTATATATAATGACAGATGGAGCTGCATTACCGATATACCTAAGTAAAAATGTAGAAACTTTAAAAAGTAAAGGATTAATAGACTATACTATAACTATAGGGAATGCATTCGGAGGGGATTATGAATGTATAAATATATATACAGCTTTAATAACTGCTAAAGAAGTATTAAATGCAGACTGTGTATTTGTTAGTATGGGACCTGGAATTGCAGGTACTGGAACTAAATATGGATTTACAGGAATAGAACAAGGACCTATATTAGATGCAGTAAAAAAACTTGGTGGAAATCCTATAGCTATACCTAGAATTAGTTTTGCAGATAAAAGAGAAAGACATAATGGAATATCTCACCATAGTATTACTATTTTTAAAGAAATTGTAAATGTTGATATAACAATACCAATATCAAATTATGAAAGTGATAAATTAAATAAAATAAGAGCACAAATAGAAGAAAATGATTTAAATAGACATAATATAGTATATATAGATAATAAAAATACTAAAGAAGACTTAGATTATTTTGGCCTGAAGGTAAGAACTATGGGAAGAAATTATGAACAAGATAAAGAGTTTTTCGAGGCTGCAAGTAGTGCTGCATATTATTTAATGGAGGTTTGTGATGGTGATAGAAGAAAAGACTATTAGTAGTGATAAAATATACACTGGAAAAACAATCAGCCTAAAAGTAGATACTGTAGAGACTATAAACCAAGGATATCAAAAAAGAGAAATAGTAGAACATCCTGGTGCAGTTGGTATATTAGCATTAAATGAAAATAATGAAATAGTATTAATTAAACAATTTAGAAAACCAATAGAAAAAGTTATATGGGAAATACCAGCAGGAAAGTTAGAACCTGGTGAAACACCAAAAGAATGTGCACAAAGAGAACTAAAAGAAGAAACGGGATACGATGCTTCAAATTTAAAACTAATACATAAGTTTTATACATCAGCAGGTTTTTCTAATCAAAAAATATACATATATCTAGCTACTGATATTACTGTAGGTGAAAGAAATTTAAATGATGATGAAGATATAGAAGTACATACTATAAGTTTAGAAGAAGCTTATAACATGGTTATTCAAAATGAAATAGAAGATGCAAAAACAGCAATTGGAATTTTAATAGCTAGAGAATTAATATAAAATGTCATAACCTCCTCTTTTTATACATACTATTTTGTAAGGTAAAAGGGGAGGTTATAAATTTGAGAAGAACATATAGAAAAAATAATTTTAAAGAACTTAACAGACAAATAGTACTTATTGGGTTAATATTTATTGTATTTGTAGCACTTGGATCTTATCTAAATAAAATATGGCCAAGTTATCAAGATGAAATAATAAAAGATATTAGTTTTATAAGTGAGTACTATAATTCAAGAGAAGGAATAAAAGAAGCTATATTATCAAATTTAAAAATAGATTTAAGCTTTATGGCTTGTGTCGCTTTTTTTTCAGTCTTAGTAATAACTTTTCCAGTAGTGCTTATAATATTTATGCTAAAAGGTTTATCAATAGGCTATACTATAAATAGTATGATATTAGCACTAAATTTTGAATCAATAAAAATGATATTTGTTTTATTTATGAAAAATTTAGCTATTATACCTGGTACAGTTATATTAACGTTAGTGGCATTTGATTATGAAAAAAAAATATTATTAGAAATTAAGCACAAAAGAAAAGAAAATATGATATTTTTAGTAAAAAGATTTATATTAAATGTTATAATTATAATAAGTATTACAGTTATATTACAAGTTGTACTAAATACTATAAGTATAGGTATGATTAAGTTCCTAGTCAGATAAGGAGTTTGCTATGGAGGTTGTAGAGGAATACATAAAATATCTAAATAGTAAGAATCTATCTAAAAATACTATATCATCTTACTATATAGATATAAAAAGATATGTTGATTATTTAAAAGAAAAGATGATAAGTTTAGATAATGTTGTAGAAAATGATATTATAGGATATATAATAAGATTAGAACAGGAAAATATATCTGTAGCAACAGTATCTAGAATGATATCATCAATAAAATCTTTTCATGATTATTTATTTTTTTATGGTATAAGTAAAAATAATCCTGCAAGAAATATAAAAAAGCCTAAAATAGAGAAAAATAGTTTAGATATTTTAACAGAGGAAGAAATAAAAAGGCTTTTAGATTTTAAAAATTTAAATACACCTAAAGAAATAAGAGATAAGGCAATATTTGAAATATTGTATGGTACAGGTATAAAAGTATCAGAGCTTATAGATATGGATATAGATTCTGTAGAATTAGATTTAGACTATATATGCTGTGATAAAGGAAAAAATCCAAGAATAATACCTTTATCCAATACATCTAAGGAGTATTTAGAAAAATATATAAATGAATCAAGAACTGAATTGGCAAATGAAGATGAAAAAGCTTTATTTGTAAGTTCCTTAGGACAAAGGTTTACAAGACAAGGCTTATGGAAACTTATTAAAAAATATGCTAATTTAGCTAATATAGATAAAAACATAAATCCAAGTATGCTTAGGCATTCTTTTGCTATTCATCTTTTAAATGAAGGTGCTAATGTTGCTGTAGTAAGCAAAATATTAGGAAATAGCAATTTATCTAGTTTGCAATCATATTTAAATCACATAAATAAGAATATGAGAAGAGAAATAAAAGAAAAACATCCTAGGAAATAAACTACAAAAAAAGGAGGACATAATATGAATAGGGTTGTATGGATTGTAATTGATAGTGTAGGAATAGGAGCACTTCCAGACTCAAAAAAATTTGGAGATGAAGGTGTTAATACTTTAGGAAATATAATAAAAACACATAAGGATATAAAGATACCTAACTTATTAAAATTAGGGATAGGAAATATAGACGAAGTAGATTTTGTAGAAGGAGTAGATTCTCCTATAGGTTGTTTTGGAAAATGTGAAGAAATTTCTCAAGGAAAAGATACTACAACAGGACATTGGGAGATGACAGGTGTTTTAGTTGAAACTCCATTTAAAACATTTGAAAATGGGTTCCCAAAAGAAATAATAGATGAATTTGAAAAAAGAACAGGAAGAAAAGTTGTAGGAAATAAGCCAGCATCAGGAACTGCTATATTAGATGAATATGGAGAACATCAAATGAAAACAGGAGATGTAATAGTATATACATCAGCAGATAGTGTATTCCAAATAGCAGCGCATGAAGAAATAATACCACTTGATGAATTATACAAAATGTGTGAAATAGCTAGGGAAATAATGATGGGAGACAATGCAGTAGCTAGAATTATAGCTAGACCATATATAGGAAAAGGAAAAGGTGAGTTCGTAAGAACTTCTAACAGAAGAGACTACTCATTAAATCCTTTTGAAAAAACGGTATTAGATAATATAAAAGAAGCTGGACTAGATGTAATTGGCGTTGGTAAAATAGAAGACATATTTAATGGACAAGGTATAACGGAAGCTATACACACTAAAGATAATATGGATGGAGTAGACCAAACTATAAATTACATTAATAAAGAAAATAAAGGATTAATATTTACTAATTTAGTTGATTTTGATTCAAAATATGGACATAGAAGAAATGTAAAAGGATATAAAGAAGCTATAGAGGAATTCGATGCTAGAATTCCAGAAATAATAGATGCTTTAAAGGAAGATGATATACTTATAATAAATGCTGATCATGGTAATGATCCAACTTACAAAGGTACGGATCATACTAGAGAGTATATACCTGTATTAATTTATGGAAAAAATATCAAGAGTGGTGTAAACTTAGGTATAAGAAAAAGTTTTGCAGATATAGGTGCTACAGTAGCAGATATATTAGATACAAAAATGACTAAAAATGGAACTAGTTTTAAATCACAAATACTTAAATAGTCAAGGAGGAGACATATGTTTAACAAAGTACAAGAAAGTGCAAAATTTATAAATGAAAAAATAAATATAACACCTAAGATAGGACTTATATTAGGTTCTGGATTAGGAGTATTAGCTGATGAAATAGAAAATCCAGTAAAGATAAAATATAATGAAATACCTAATTTCCCTGTATCTACTGTTGAAGGACATGCAGGATGCCTTGTAATAGGTAAATTAGAAGGCAAAGATGTAGTGGCTATGCAAGGAAGATTCCATTACTATGAAGGATATACTCAACAAGAAATAACATTCCCAGTTAGAGTTATGAAAGCTTTAGGAGTTGAAACTATAGTAGTTACAAATGCAGCTGGAGGAGCAAATGTAGACTTTAAACCAGGTGATTTAATGATAATAAAAGATCATATAAACTTAAGTGGAAGTACACCTTTAATGGGTAAAAATGATGAAAGATTTGGACCAAGATTCCCAGATATGTCTACAGCTTATTCACCAAAATATATAGAATTAGTTAGAGAGTGTGCTAAGAAGCTAGATATAAAGGTACAAGAAGGTGTATATGCATTCTTTAGTGGACCAACATATGAGACACCTGCAGAAGTTAAAATGGCAAGAATACTAGGAGCTGATGCTGTTGGTATGTCTACTGCACCAGAAGTAATAGTTGCTAGCCATTCATCTATGGATGTTATAGGAATATCTTGTATAACTAACATGGCAGCAGGGATACTTGATCAACCTCTTAACCATGAAGAAGTAATAGAAACTACTCAAAAAGTAAAAGCTGAATTCTTAAGTTTAGTTAAATTAGTAGTTAAAAGTATATAATAAATATATAAGCTTAATACTAAATTTAGTATTAAGCTTATTGAATTTAAATAATAGATTATATATAAAGTTTGTTAAGGAGAGATAAAATGAGAATATATGATATAATCAGAAAAAAAAGAGATGGGCATGAATTATCTAAAGAAGAAATAAACTTTTTCGTAGAAAAATATTCAAAAAATGAAATACCTGATTACCAAGCATCAGCTCTTTTAATGGCAATATATATAAACAAAATGAACAAACAAGAAACAGTATATCTTACAGAAGCTATGATGAATTCAGGAGATGTTATAGACCTATCAGCTATAAAAGGAATAAAAGTTGATAAGCATAGTACAGGAGGAGTAGGAGATAAAACTACAATAGCTTTAGCTCCATTAGTGGCATCATGTGGTGCTCCTGTAGCTAAAATGTCAGGAAGAGGATTAGGACACACTGGAGGGACTTTAGATAAGTTAGAAGCTATACCAGGATTTTCAATAGAAATGGATGCAGAGAAATTTATAAATTCTGTAAATGAAAAAAATATAGCAGTTTGTGGTCAAACAGCTACAATAGCAGTTGCTGATAAAAAAATGTATGCTCTAAGAGATGTAACTGCTACAGTTGATAATATATCCTTAATAGCTGCTAGTATAATGTGTAAAAAATTAGCATCAGGTTCAAATGCTATATTACTTGATGTTAAAACTGGTGATGGCGCATTTATGAAAACACTAGATGATTCATTTGAACTAGCAAAAGCTATGGTTGATATTGGTTGTGGAATGGGTAGAGAAACAATAGGTATGATAACTAATATGGATGAGCCTTTAGGATTTGCTGTAGGTAACTCATTAGAGGTAATAGAAGCTATAGAAACTTTAAAAGGAAATGGACCTAAGGATTTTGTAATGCTATGTGAAACATTAGGGGCATATATGTTAGTATTAGCAAAAGTTTGTGAAAATTTCGAAGAAGGTAAGAAAATGATACAAGACGCTATATCTTCAGGACGTGCACTAGAAAAACTAAAAGAGTTTATAGAAAATCAAGGCGGAGATAAGAGGGTAGTTGACGATTATGATTTACTTCCTAAATCTAAAAATATAGTACCTATAAAATCACCAAAAAGTGGTTATATAAGTAAGATAGAAGCAGAAGAAATAGGGGTATCTGCTATGATTTTAGGTGCTGGTAGAGAAACTAAAGAAGATGAACTTGATTTATCAGCAGGTATAGTACTTCAAAAGAAAGTAGGAGACTATGTAAATAAAGGCGATGTATTAGCTTACATGCATTATAATAAAGAAGAAAAATTTGAACAAGCAAAAGAAAGATTTATAAATGCTTATGAAATAGTAGATGATAAAACACAACCTAAAAAGTTAATATATGGTGTTGTAACTAAAGATGAAATAAAAAAATTTTAATATTATGATTATAAAAAGCTTAACGTGTAAAAAATAACGTTAAGCTTTTTATAATTATAATAAAATTTTTAAGCTATTAATTTTTATAATTAATTTGGTAAATTACTAATAAATGAACGTTAGATAAGTCAAATATAAAAAAGCGATGAATTTAGAAAAGAAATTTATTCGACAATTTTATTGAAAATTTTTATTCTTAGATTTATAATATAAAAGATATAAATATATATAAGGAGTAGAAAATACTATGTACTTGAGAAATAATAAACTTAAGATAGCATTAATTTCCTTGGTAGTATTATTGGGATTAATAGGGAGTTTTGTGTTCATACAAATAGGACCATACAATAAAAAAAATAAAAAAGATATAGTAGTAGAAATACCTAAAGGTGCTACTATAAATACAATGACAGATATATTATACGAAAAAAAATTAATAAAGAATAAGACATTATTCAAAGTTGTAGCAAAAGTAAGTAATGAAATTCCAAACATAAAGTCTGGAAAATATTTGCTTAATCAAACCTATTCTAATAATGATATAATTGACATATTATCATCTGGAAAAACATATCAAGATGGTATAAAAGTAACTATACCAGAAGGATCAACTTCTAATGAAGTAATTGATATATTAGTATCTAAAAAACTGGGCAATAAAGAAACGTATGAAAAACTAATCAAAAATCCAAAGGAATTTTATAGTGATTTTCCATATTTAAAAGAAAAAGATATAACTACACTAGAAGGTTTCTTATATCCTCAGACTTATTACTTTGAAGAAGGTACAAGTGAAAAAGAGGTTCTGGATAAAATGTTAGCTGAATTTGGTAAAATGTATACTGAGAAGTTACAAAAAAGACAAAAAGAGTTAAAAATGACTCTTCAAGAGGTCGTAAATCTGAGCTCTATTGTTGAAAAAGAAGCTGTTAGAGATGAAGATAGACCTATGATAGCAAGTGTATTTTACAATAGATTAGATATAGGTATGAGACTTCAGTCTGATGCAACTATACAGTATATATTCCCAGAAAGAAAAAAAATAGTAACATATAATGATTTAAAGATAGATTCTCCATATAATAGTTATAAAAATGTGGGACTACCTCCGACACCAATAGCTAATCCTAGTATAAAATCTATAGAAGCAGTATTATATCCAAAAGATACAGATTATTTATACTTTGTAGCTACTATGGATGGAGGAAATAACTATAGCAAAACTTACGAAGAACATCTTAAGTTTGAGAAGGAATATAAAGAACAAAGGGATAAATTAAGCAAAGAAAAAGCAAGTGCAGAGAATAAATAAAATTTAAAATATGGGGATTATGCTTTGAGATATTCAAAGTGTAATCCTATATTAATGTTTCTGCTATTTAAGGAGTGAATTTAATGAGCAATATAGTAAATGAATTAGTACAAGATTACATAAGAAATACATTAAAAGATAAAGAAGGACTTTTAAAAGAACTAGAAGATTATGCACATGAAAATAATGTACCTATAATACACAAAGAAGTATCAGAACTTTTAAAAGTTTTACTAAAAATGAAAAAACCAAAGAGAATACTAGAAGTTGGTTGTGCTATAGGATACTCATCTATACTATTTGCATCTATTTTAGGTGAAGATGTGGAGATAATAACAGTAGAGAGAAATGAAAAAATGATAGAAAAGGCTAAAGAAAATATAAAATTAGCTGGATTTGAAAATAATATAACGATATTAGAAGGAGATGCAGAAGAAAAATTAAAAGAAGTTCAAGGAGAGTTTGACATAATATTTTTAGATGCAGCTAAAGGACAATATCAATTATTTTATGATATGGTTATAGATAAATTAAAAGTAGATGGACTTTTAATATCAGATAATATATTATATCAAGGAATGGTTGCACATGATAGTTTCGTTATAAGACGTAAAAAGACTATAGTAAAAAGAATGAGAAGTTACTTAGATTATATATCAAACTGTGACTATTTAACTACATCTTTAATACCTATAGCAGATGGAGTAGCACTTAGCTACAAACAAAGCGAGAGGGGTGATTTAAATGCATAATGTAGAATTATTGGCGCCAGTTAGAAGCTTAGAAGAATTAAAGTTAAATATAACAAATGGTGCAGATGCCATATATATAGGAAGTGAAGCGTTTGGTCTTAACTCTATAGATAAGGAGTTTTCAAAGGATGAATTAATAGAAGGTATAAACTTTGCACATAAACATAATAAAAAGGTTTATGCATCTGTTAATATAGTTCCTCATAGTAAGGACTTTTCAGATATAGAAACATACCTAAAAGAGCTTGAATTTGTAGGAATAGATGCTATCATAATAGCAGAGCCTGGTATGCTTGTAGTAGCTAAAAAGGCTGTACCAAATATGGATATACATTTAGCAGAACAAGCTAATGTTACAAATTACGTAACAGCTAAATTTTGGCATGAGCAAGGTATAAAAAGAATAACATTATCAAGAGAATTATCTTGTGATGAGCTAGGTCAAATAAGGCTAAATACACCTATAGAATTAGATTTAGAAGCATATGTACATGGAGTAATGGCTATATCTTATTCAGGAAGGCCTCTTATAAGCAATTATATAAAAGGAAAAGATTCAGATAGTGAAGTAAATAAAAAAACATACAGTCTAGTTGAAGAGAAAAGACCAGGAGAATATTTCCCGGTTTATGAAGATGAGAGAGGAACATTCATATTTAATTCTAAAGATTTATGTATGATAAAAGATTTGCCGGCTATGATAAAGTCAGGAATAAATAGTCTTAAAATAGAAGGTAAGATGAAAGACGCTAATTATATATCTAAAGTTGTTAAAGCTTATAGATTTGCTTTAGATAAGTTTTATGAAGACCCAAATAATTGGGAGTTTAATCCAAGTTGGATCGAAGAAATAAAGTTAAATAATAGAGAGTTTACATCTGGATTCTATTTAGAGAATCCAAATGATCAAGAATAAACGCTAATCTTTTTTGTAAGGAGAGTACTAAATCATGAAAAAAACTAAGAGACCTTTAATAATAGGAATAACAGGAGGAACTGGTTCTGGTAAGAGTACAGTTTGTAAAGCTATAATGGATAATATACCAGATGAGAATATAGCTACATTAGAGCAAGATGCTTACTACAAAGACCAAACACATTTAAGTTTTGAAGATAGATTAAAAACTAATTATGACCATCCACTTGCTTTTGATAATAAGCTTTTAATACAACATATAGAAGAATTATGTAATGGAAAAAGCATAGAAAAGCCTATATATGACTATGAACTTCATACTAGAAAACATGACGAAACTGTTACAATAACTCCAAAGGATATAATAATAGTAGAAGGTATAATGATACTTGAAGATGAAGAGTTAAGAAATAAATTAGATATAAAAATATATGTTGATACTGAAGATGATATAAGAATACTTAGAAGAATACAAAGAGATATAAAAGAAAGAGGTAGAACTGTAGATTCTGTTATAGATCAGTATCTGACTACAGTAAAGCCAGCTCATGATCAATTTATAGAACCATACAAAAAGTATGCTGATATAATAATGCCAGAAGGTGGACAAAACGAAGTAGCTATAGATATAGTTATAAGTAAAATAAGAACACAATTAGATTAATTAGAATAAAGAGTATTAACCCCTTAGAAATTGTCAAAAATGACAAGTATCTAAGGGGTGATTTTATGTCAAGGAAAAAATATAATTTACCAAAAACTATGGTTGGTAGAGGAAAAACAACAGTTTTAATATTTGTATTAGTATATTTATTTTTAATATATAGACTAGCAGATATACAAATATTAAAATCTGATGAATATAAACAAAGACAAGAAAATCAAAGTACTGAAAAAATAGATTTAAATACTGGTAGAGGTGTAATCTATGATAGAAATAATCAACCTTTAACGGATAAGAAGAAAGAAACTGTATTAATAGTACAAAAAGAAAAATTTATAAATGATTCTAGCATAAGAAACTTAGTAAAAGAAGTAAGTAATTTAAGTGATAAAGAGATATATAAAGAAATAGAAGAGCAAACAGAGTCATCAATATTTGAAATACAAGTAAATAATATAAGTAAAAAAATGGAAGAAAAGTTACTAGAAAAAAATATAATAGTATCTAAAAGAAGTATAAGATATGACGAAGATAGCCTTTTATCCCACACTATAGGATATATAAATAAAAAAGATAAGATAGGACAATATGGAATAGAGAGAAGTATGGATGAAGTGCTTAATGCATCAAATGAAGAATATATATCTGTATTTAAAGTAGGTGAAGCAGGTAGAAAAGAAGGTTTAGATGTACTAAAAGGAAGTATAAAAACAGTAACAAAAGATGATAAAGATAAGCATATAAAATTAACAATAGATAAAAATATTCAAAAAAAAGTTGAAAAAGTAGTAGATAAAGAAGCTAACCCTACAGCTGTTATAATATCAGATGTAGAAAGTGGTGAAATACTATCTATGAGTTCTAGGCCAAACTTTGACCAAAATGATATAGGTAAGTATATAAGTGATACAGAAAAATCTAAGGGTGAACTTAGAAATAGGGTAATACAAAATACTTATGCACCAGGTTCTGTATTTAAAATAGTAACTTTATATGCAGCTCTTGATACTAAAATTATAGATGAGAACTATACATATAATTGCACAGGAAATACAAAAATAGGAAAAAATAAAGAAATATTAAATTGCCATAATAAAGAGGGACATGGTATACAAAGTTTAACCGAAGCTTTTGCTAATTCATGTAATACTGCATTTTTTGATATTGCAAATAAAGTAGGAAAAAGCAAAATAATAGAGTATGCTAAAAAACTCCATTTAGATAAAAAGGTAGATATAGGGTTAAAAGAGGAAGTAAATAGAGAAATACCAAAAGACATATCTATAAGAAATTTAGCTATAGGTCAAGGAAGTATGGAATTTACACCGATACAAATAAATCAAATGACACAAATAATTGCTAATAATGGAACATATAAGCCATTATATATATATGATAGCATTGTAGATAATAATAAGAGTATCTTAAAAAATTTTAATCAATCTAAAGAAGATGAAATAATATCACCATATACATTGACTATAGTAAAAGACATGATGAAAAAAGTATCTTTATCAGGCACGGGAGAAGCACTTAAAGACTTAGAAGGCGGGTGTGGTGTTAAAACAGGTACAGCCCAAACCAATATAGATGGTATTTCAGTAAATAATGGATGGATAACTGGATTTTATCCAAGTGACACACCAAAATATACTATAACAGTAATAGTAGAAGGAACTAAAGAAGAAAGCAAATCAGCATTACCAATCTTCAAGGAAATATGCACAAATTTAAAATATAAATAAAATAAAATATTATATAAAACAAGCAATTTAGACAGGCCAGATTCATATAATTTAAAATGAAGCATCTCAAAGAGGGGGTGGCCTGTTGACAACTTTTAAATCATTTGAAAAACCATTAACCCCTGAAGAAGAAGTTACTTATTTAACTAAATTTAAAAAAGACAAAGATGAACATGCAAAGGAAGTTTTAATAGAGAGAAACATGAGATTAGTAGCCCATATAGCAAAAAAGTACAATAATGCCAATGAAGAGCAAGATGACCTTATTTCTATAGGTACTATAGGACTTATAAAGGCTATAGAAACCTATAATGTTGACAAAGGAACTAGGCTAGCAACTTATGCATCTAAATGTATAGAAAATGAAATACTTATGAGTATAAGAACAAATAAGAAAAATAAGGTTCAAGTATCTCTTCAAGATCCTATAGGCACGGACAAAGAAGGCAATGAGATTAGTCTTATAGATGTTTTGGGAACTGATATAGATTATATATTAGACCAAGTAGAACTTAAGGTTCAAATAGGTAAGTTATATGAACAACTAGATAAGATATTGACTAAAAGAGAAAAAGAAATTGTTCTTTTAAGGTATGGGTTAACCACTTGTGGATATAAAACACAACGAGAAATTGCTCAAAAACTTGATATATCTAGATCTTATGTATCAAGAATAGAAAAAAGAGCACTAAAAAAACTTAGAAAAGAATTAAAATCAGAAAAAAGCCTTATATAGGCTTTTTTTGTTTTAAGAATATATATAATACTTAGAGTATTTATTACATAAAACTGTAATTTATAACAAATAATTTATAGTGAAATTGTTCAAAAACTGACAAAAAAACTATTTATAATATGTTAATATTACTTATATAGAAGATAGAAGAAGGATTATGAATGTACAAGTTGAAAACAAAAATATAAATGCATAATAGATAAAATTATAGTAAGGGGAATCAAAAAAAGGGGGATGGTGAAAATATGAAATCTTTATATATTTATAAAGAAGTTTTTGAAATTGTTAGTTTATCTATAGCTATTTCTATTCCTTTTATATTATTAGTACTTTACAAAATATCAAATTGTAAATCTTTAATGTATATATTATGTATATATTTATTAGAAATTTTGATGTTAGTAACTGGAAATTATTACTTTGGAGTTACTATGTTAAACTTAGGAAAAATAAGTATCATAATCAACAAAAAGACTAATCTAAGAATCAAAAATAGATATATATTAACTATGATAGGGATATATCTATTTATTGTAATAAGTCTATGTATAAAGAATAAATTTTATATGTTAACATACACTTTGCTAAACTTATCAATTGTACAAGCACTACTTATTAGTAATATGGAAAATATAATGAAAATGCTTAAAGATTATAAATTGAAGGTTAAATATAATCAAAGTATGACACAATCGCTAATAGATAAAATAAATCTAGAATTTGAGACCCAAAAAAAAATTAAAGATAGTATGGCTGAAGTAAATACAGAATTAAATAAATCAATTGAAGAATCTCAAAATATAGTTTTTTTATTAAATAGAGATGGAGAATATCTCTATGGAAATGAAGAATTTGAGAAATTTATATGTAAAGATAAAAGTAATTTAAGTGATTTAGATATATTAGAAGAAATAAAATCAAAGTTTATAGATTTTCCAGAAGATTTAAATGAAATTGAAAATTTGGATACCATAATAAATGGATATGATGAAAAGATATATAGACTTGCATCTAAGAGAGAAATATTAAAAAATAAATATAGAAATATATGTATTCTAACTGATATAACAGAAAGCGTCCTAATAAGAAATAAATTAGAAGAGAGTGAACAAAGATTTAAAAAATTAATAGACATATTAAATGACGGAATAATAATACATAATTCTAGCAGTATAAAATATATAAATAATAAAGCTATAGAATTGTTTGATATAAAGGATTATGATGAATCTATGGGAGTTTTACAAAATATACAAGAAAAGGTATTAAGTAAAAGTGTAAATAAATTTATAGAACAAGTAAACATGGTTCAGTCTGGAAAAAAAGACAAGGTAAGTATGAAGATAAAGACAAAAAATAATAAAGTTATAGAAGTAATAACAACAAGTATTATATTAAGAGGAAATAAGAATTTGTTAACTATAGCCATAGATATAACTAACATAGAAAATACTATCTCGGAAATTGAGCAAAGAGAAAAAACTTATAAGGTATTGTTGCAAACACTTCCACAAGGTATAGCAATAATAGAAAAAAATGGACATAATCATATATATAGAAATAAGGTATTAATAGAAATATTAAAAGAAATAGGAACTGAAAACCTAAATAAGATAGTTAAAAGCTACTTAAATCAATTAGAATATGGTAAATTTAAAAGATTTCAAGTTCCTTCAAATAAAATTAAAGAGATAGAAATTGCTATAATTGATATTGGCAATAGTTATTTGATAATATTGAGAACTTTAGACAATGAATATAAAATAAAGAAAATGGAAGAAATATTAAGTGAAATAAATAATAAGTATAGATTTAACGTTGAGTTCTTAGCTAATGTATCTAAAGACATAAAAAAACCTGTAACAACTATATTTGAAACTAATAAACTTATATACAATTATGAAAAAGAAAATAATAAGGGAGATAATGGATGTACAAAACTTATAAAACAAAATTGTTATAGGCTAATGCGATTATTAGATAATATTTTAGAAATAGGACATTTTGAAAATGGAACCTATAAAATGGAATATAAGAAGTATGATATAGTAAACTTGCTTAAGGATATAGTTAATAAATCTAAGCTATATACAAGTGAAAATGGAGTAAATATAGAATTTAAATCTAATATAGATAGTAAATATATGATACTAGATAAGAAAAAAATAGAGAAAGCTGTATTAAATCTTATATCAAATTCTATAAAATATACTGCAAAAGGCGGAGAAATAGTAGTCAAGTTTAGGCAAGATGGAGATTTAGTATATATATCAGTCAAGGATACTGGAATAGGAATACCAAAAGATAAAATAGGTATTATATTTGAGAACTTCGAACAGGTAGATAGAACCCTTACAAGAGGTGCAGAGGGAACTGGTATAGGTTTATCATTAGTAAATAAATTAGTAAAAGCACATGGAGGAGACATTAAGGTAAACAGCGAGGTAAATGTGGGGAGTGAATTTACCATTATTTTAAAAGATAATATAAAAAATAGTGAAAATATAGATGTGGGAGTAAGTGTTAGTGATAACGAAAAAATCGATATAGAATTTTCAGATATATATTTTAATTGTAGTAGCTAAGTTAATTATATTAAAGGGGATTGAGAATGCATAAATATATTAATATACTTACAGTTTCAATACTTCTTGCAATGTTATATGTAGTATATTCTAAATATATTTTACATAAAAGCAAGAAATATATTATTGTTTTAAGTATGATAGTTGTTATTATTATATCAAAAGCAAAGGATATATCACAGGGAAGCTTGAGCAACTTTTATATGATTGCTCAAGTATTAATCCTGATTAGCGTATGTGAAAATAATATCAACAAAAAAATAAATAATTTAATATTTATTAGTTTTATATTGTTACTTACAACACTGATAGACAATAAAATTGGTTTATATAATATTTTGGTAACTGGTTTTATAAGTACGATGATTTTTTATGAAATCATAAAATTAACAAGAAGAAAAAGTATTAGTAAGATAACTGTTATATTTATTACTTTTATATACTCAAGTATTTTGTTAAGCCTATTGGTTGAAAAAGAGAATGTATTACTATATAGGAGTATTATAGATATAATTGTATACTTGTACATGTTCAAAAATATAGTAAATTCATATATAATAATTGAACATAATAGAGTATGGAAAAAGAAAAAAATGTTTAAAAAAGGTAACAAAAATATTAGTTTATACAATAAAAAGTTAGAACAAAATAAATATATAACAGCTAAGTTAGAAAAGAATTTAGAGAATAAAAAAGAATTAATTAAAGAAATTGTAGGAGAAGAAGATAGGTGTATATTTATAATAGATTCTAATGGATGTATATTGAGTAAAGATGATAATTTCCTTAGAATTTGGAATAAATATAAAGTGCATAAAGAAAAATTAACGATAGATGAATTTTTAAGAGATAATATAAAAGATAAATTGAATTTTATAAATAGTATAGAAAAAACAAAAAAACATAGTACAGAAATTAAAAGTGATATAAAGAGCAAGGATGGAAGATTTTTTAAAGTTACATTTACACCAATTAAATTTAATAAAAATGAAAGTATCATATGTTCCTTTAAAGATATAACTTACAATAAGAAAAATGAGATAAAGACCGATGAAAACAATATAAAGTACGAAAAAATAATAGAAACTATACCATATAATATACTAATAACAGACAATAATAATATTTTATATAATAGTAAAGATAATGGTATAGATTTTAATGAAAAAGAAATAAAAAGGATAGTTCTAGAGGATTCTATAACAGGAGAAATATGTTATTCTTCTATGGGAAAAAATTCTTATATGAATATAGATAGAACAAGTTTTAAAGATGGAGATACACATAAAAATTTAGTTGTTATAAAAGATATAACAGAGTATAAGGAATCTATTGAAAAATTAAAATTGAGCAA
The DNA here is from genome assembly GCF_015669105.1 of Romboutsia sp. D33t1_170424_H2. Lineage (NCBI taxonomy): Bacteria > Bacillati > Bacillota > Clostridia > Peptostreptococcales > Peptostreptococcaceae > Romboutsia > Romboutsia sp. D33t1_170424_H2. The sequence goes on from NZ_JADOZQ010000002.1 coordinate 277,476, forward strand.
AGAAAAGTATAAAACATTTGTTAATATAATACCAGAAGGTATATATTTAGCAGACTATAGACAGAAAAATATAATATATAAAAATTTAGCATTTACAGAAATATCCGAAAATATAAGTCTAGAAGAAGATATACTACTAAATAATGATATATTAATAGCATCAAATAAAAACAACGAGGAGGTAGTTTTTAAAAGAAAAGATGTTTTAACTTGTAAGGGAGAAGAATTAAACTTAGAGGTTGGGAAAAAATTAATAGAAATTAATAATGAAATCAAAGAAATCGGAATAGTAAGAGATATAACAGAAAGTGTAAATATAGAAAATATTGAAAGAGAAATAGAAGCTAAAAAAATTGCTAATAAAATAAAAACTGAGTTTTTCGTTAATATGTCTCATGAGTTAAAGACACCTCTAAATGTAATATCATCATCGATTCAGCTATTAGAGTATATATATAAAGATAAAATAGAAAAAGAAATAAGTAAGGAGTTAAATAATTCTATAAGTATTATCAAAAAGAATTCTTATATGCTGATGAACTTAATTAACAATGTAATAGATTTAGCTAAGTTAGAATCTGAGTTTCATGAAACTAATGTGAATTGTTATAATATAGTTACGTTAATAGAAGAAACTTGTGAGGAGTTTAATAAATATTTATTAGAAAATGATATAAACATAGTATTTGATACTAGTGAGGAAGAGATTGTATCAAGAGTAGATGATGACGATATAGAGAGAGTTATATTAACTTTATTATCTATAGTTATAAGGTATTCTTGTTCAAATAGTACAATTTACGTTGATTTGGATAGGAAAGGTAATAAAACTAATATAAGTATTAGAAATAAAGATAAATATAATCATTATAAATATATAAATGATAAATATAAATCAGCTATAGATATAGGGTTTAAAGTTACAGAGAATATTTTAGAACTTTATAATGGTGACATAAGTGTAAATAGAAATAATCGAAATGGTATAGAAATCAATTTAAACATAGAAAGCGATTTAGATATATGTGAATATAAAGAAAGAGGAAGCAAAAAGTCAGAAAACTTTATATATACAGAGTACTTAAGAATGTGCAATTTTTAAATATAAATGTATAGTTTAATAGTTAAATGACAATAAAGTTAGATAGGAGATAATATCATGATAAATTCAACAACAAAATTAGTAGGTCTTTTAGGTCATCCAATTAAGCAAAGTTTTTCGCCTAGTATACACAATTATTTATTCAAAAAATATAATCAAAATAATATATATTGTTGTTTTGATGTAAAAGAAAGTGATTTAGAAGAAGCTGTAAGAAGTATTAAGACCTTAAATATGAGAGGTTGTAATGTAACTATTCCTCATAAGGTAAATGTAATGAAATTTTTAGAAAATATAGACAAAAATGCAAGACTTATAGGTGCTGTAAATACTATAAAAAATGATGAAGGTTTTTTAACAGGTTATAATACTGATGGGCTTGGATTTGTAAAGTCTATATTAGATAAAGGGTACGACCTTAATAATAAAAAGATAATGATCATAGGTGCTGGAGGGTCAAGTAGAAGCATAGCAGTTCAGCTAGCATCTAATAAAGTTAAATCTATAGAAATAAGAAATAGAAGTATTCAAAAAGCTATGGATATCAGTGAGATTATAAGAGATAATTTTAAAATTGCTTCTACATATTCAAACAAGACTATAGATAAAAATGATATAGAAGATATTGATATATTAATAAATACCACTCCAGTTGGTATGGAAAGCAATGAATGTCCTATTGATGAAAGTATTCGTGTAAAAGGAGATTTATTAGTATGTGATATCGTATATAAGCCACAAAATACTTCTTTTATAAAGTGGGCAAAGTCAAATAATTTAGATGTAGTATATGGAATTGATATGCTTATAAATCAAGGATTAGAGGCATTTTACATATGGACAGGCATAAAACCAAGTAAAGAGGATGAGTTATACCTAAAAGGACTTTACTATGATCAAGTAGATTAATGTAAAGGAGTAACTATTGATAAAAAAAAGAGAAGGATTTATTTTAGTTGAAAGTATAATTAGTATATCTATAATAGGTATAAGTATGTATATTATTGCTACAACCTTACAAAATAGTAATGGATTAGTTAGTTGTAGCAATAAAAAATTTGAAATGCTTGAGATAGCTAGAAAGAATATAGAATATACAAAACTTCATATAGAAAATGATGAAGAAATAGCATATGAAAATAATGAAAAAGGATATAAGATAAAAACAACAATAGAAGAAGAAAAAGATTATTATAATTGTTATAAAATAGAAGTAATAGTTCAAAGTGATTATGATAGTATAAACCTTATGTCTTATGTTACGAAAAAGTAAAGGATCTATACTAGTAACAACTGTAATAATCTTTTCTATTGTAATAATATTAGCCATGACTTCTATAGGAGTATCCTATAATAATTTAAGTATATTTAACTTAGATTATAAAGATGAAACATTAAAACAACATAGCTATGGTGCTATGGAAGTAGTACATAGTAATATACTAAGAGAAGTTAATTTAATAAAAGAATATGCTATAGATGAAGATGATTTTTACACTTCTTTTAGTGGATTAAGTTTTATAAATAATATAAAAGACATATCAAAATGTAAGATAAAAAATGTAATCGTATCTATTCCATCAAGGATATCGATAAATAGAGAGGAAAAATCTGTAGATTTTGAGATACTCATAACAATAAAGGATGGGAATTATATAAAAAAATTAAAATCAAAAGTTAAAATATTAAATCCATTTAATGAGGATTTATCTATAGATGATAAAACCGATATAGTAAAATTATATAATTACAAGGAGATTTAAAAATGAAAAGAGAAGGAATGTGACCTTGGTAGAACTTGTTGTATGCATAAGTATAATGATTTTAGTATCAACATTATATTTTTTTTATGATAATCTAGATAAATATTACATCAACTCATTTACGAAACAATTAGCAGTAGATATTAGATATGTAAGAAGAGTAAATATGCTCGGAGACCTAAGCACATACATATACTATGATCTAAATAACGAAAACAAATCTTATATATTAAAATCTAAAGGTGAAATAAAAAAAGAAGTGTCACTACCCAATGAAACGAAGATAGAATATGGGGAAAGTAAAATAATATTTAGAACCGATGGTTCTCCAGATCGTAGAGGTCAAACTATAAGAGTTTATAAAGGAAATATTAAAAAAGAGATAACAATAGTACCAATTAGCGGAAGAGTCTTATTGAAAGAAGGTAAGTATGAAACGTAAGAAAGGATATTTACTTTTAGAAAGCGTAATATCAATAACTTCTATAGTCATAATAATAAGTTTACTTTATTATATACTTATATTTTCAAATAATATAAAAATGAAAATAGAAGATAGTGTTGAATTACAACAACAAGGAAATGAAGTATCTAAATATATAAAAGAAGCAATACAAAACTCTAAATATATTATTAACTACGATAAAAACAATGAGCTGAAAAGTGTAACATCAATAAAATGTAAGTACAAAGAAAATGATAATAAATTAAAGGATAAAGAAATATTTCTAAATAAAAATTCAAATAAAATTTTTATAAGGACATTAGATGTATATGGAAACAGTGAAGGTGGAGGTTATGAAGTTGGAGATTATATAGATAATATGTATATATCAACAGACTATGATGGTAAAATAGCTAATATAAAACTAGAGTTGTCAAAAAATAATACTAACCTAGAAAAAGAATTTACTGTAAATATAATAAATTTTGAGGGAGATAATAAATGAGAGTTGTAATAATTGGTTTTATGGGTAGTGGGAAAAGCGTAGTAGGAAGAAAACTAGCTAAAGAGTTAAAAATGGAATATGTTGACATGGATACTAAAATAGAAGAAATAGAAAAAAGGTCTATAACTGACATATTTAAAGAAGATGGAGAAGTATATTTTAGAAATGTAGAAACGAAACTACTAAAAGATCTTACGACTGAGGATAACATAATAATTTCAACTGGTGGAGGTATAGTAAGTAAGAATGAAAATATAGATATATTAAAAAATGAACAAAATGTAATTTTATTAGATGCAAGTGTAAGTACGATTAAAAAAAATGTATCAAATGAAATAAACAAAAGACCTTTATTAAAAGAAAGCAAAGATGTAGAAGAAACTATAAAAACATTACTTTCAGAAAGAATTGATAAGTATAATAAGGCATCTAATATAAAAATAAATGTAGATAGTAAAAATATAGATGAAGTGGTAAGCGAAATACTTGTTTATATTAGATAATATGTGATATTATTAATAGTAGAAAAGTTTGTAATCGTATAGTCGGGGGTATTTATGAAATTTTTAGTAATTAATGGTCCAAATTTGAATATGTTAGGTAAAAGAGAAAAAGGAATTTATGGTGAAAGAACAATAGATGACTTAAAAGATTATATAAAAAAGGAATGTAAGATTATAGATGAAAATATAGTTGTAGATTTCTTTCAGAGTAATCATGAGGGAGATATAATTGACAAAATACACGAAGCTAACACTTTGTATGATGGAATCGTTATAAATCCTGGCGCTTTTACTCATTATAGCTATGCTATTTATGATGCGATAATGTCTGTACAATTAGATGTAGTTGAAGTTCATATATCTAATGTTCATAAAAGAGAAGAGTTTAGACAAAAAAGTGTGACAGCAAAAGCATGTATAGGACAAATATCAGGTTTTGGATTTGATAGTTATATATTAGGCATAAATGCACTTATAAAAAACAAGGGCTAAAAGTAGTTATAAACTTAATTTTTTTAATATAACTTGACAAGATTGCAAGAGTATATATAATTGAAAAAGGTATGGTGATAATATATACATATATAGATAAATACAATAGAAGTATTTGCCTAAGATTAAAAATAAACTTTTGATTATAATATATAATAAAAAGTATCACCACAAAATAATAAATTTATTTTTATGGAGGGACCAAAATGGTATCAGCAAGTGATTTTAGAAAAGGTGTAACATTTGAAAAAGACGGACAACCATGTTTAATAGTTGACTTCCAACACGTTAAACCAGGTAAAGGTGCAGCTTTCGTAAGAACTAAATATAGAAACTTAAAAACAGGAGCTATAAGAGAAGAAGCTTTCAACCCAAGTGATAAATTCCCTAAAGCTCATATAGAAACAAGACCAATGCAATACTTATACAATGATGGAGAATTATACTACTTCATGGATCAAGAAACATTTGATCAAATACCTTTAGATTATGTACAAGTTGAAGAAGCTATAAAATTCTTAAAAGAAAATGAGGTTGCTACAATAAGATTCTACCAAGGACAAGCTTTCCAAGTTGAAGCTCCTAACTTTGCAGAATTAGAAGTAACTGAAACTGAACCAGGAATAAAAGGAGACACAGCTAGTAACGTAACTAAGTCAGCTACAGTTGAAACTGGAGCTGTTGTTCAAGTTCCATTATTTATAAATGAAGGTGACAAGATAAAGATAGATACTAGAACTGGTGAATATTTATCAAGAGTTTAATAATTTATGTATAAAAAGCTTGTATATCTTAATAATAAAGATATACGGGCTTTTAATTTTATACTTACAAAAGAAGGAGAGGGTTACATATGAAATACCTATTTGAAGAAGTTGCATACCTAAAAGGATTAGCTGAAGGGATGGACATAAGCTCTGAAAGTAAAGAAGGAAAAATAATACATAAGATAATAGACGTTTTAGATAGTTTTGCAGATGCAATAGTTGAATTAGATGAAGAGCAAGCAGATTTAACTGAGTATGTTGAATCTATAGATGAAGATTTATGTGATATAGAAGATGATATATATAGTGATTCAGAAATAGACGAAGATGAAGAAGGGGACCTTAGCTTTATAGAAATGGAATGTCCAAATTGTAAAGACTTAGTAGAAGTAGATGAAGAACTTCTATATGATGATGAGGTTGATATCGTTTGTCCAAACTGTCAAGGAATAATACTATCAGCAGACGATGAAGATTGTATGTGTATTAATTGTTGCGATGATATAGATGAAAATTAGTTAGATTAATATAAGATTGCCTATGAGTTATTAGAATATCTCATAGGCTTTTCTTTTTAAAATATATTATAAGGAAACTATAAATTTAAAAATAAGTGTGAATATTAAAGTAGACAAGTAAATTTTTTATTTTGCAATACTTGTTGAAAAATAGTACACTATAATCTAGAGATAATTAACTCGGAGGTAATAAAATGAAGTTAAAAAAAGATATATTAAAGAATATAGATGAGTTTGAAAATATAATAGAATATAAATTTAAAAATAAAGAGTATATATTAGAAGCTTTAACTCATAGTTCGTACTCAAATGAAAATAAGGAGTATGATTTTAATGAAAGACTTGAGTTTTTAGGAGACTCTGTCCTAAGTATAGTAGTAAGTGAATATTTATTTAAAAAAGAAAGAAATTTACCAGAAGGAGAATTAACAAAGTTAAGAGCAAATATAGTTTGTGAAGAATCTTTAAGTGAAGCAGCAAATGAGATAAATCTAGGAATATATATGTTGCTAGGAAAAGGAGAAGAAGCTACTGGTGGTAGATATAGAATGTCTATATTAGCAGATGCTTTTGAGGCTGTAATAGCTGCAATATACTTAGATGGAGGATTAGAACCAGCTAGAGTATTTATACTAAAATACATGGAAGGAATAATCTGTGATTCAAGAAAAGGTAAAATATTTAGAGATTATAAGACTCACCTTCAAGAAGTTTTACAAGGAAAAGGTGAAAGTAATATATGGTATAGATTAGTAGATGAAAAAGGACCAGATCATAATAAAAGATTTATAATGGAAGTTGGAATAAATGAAAGAGTCTTAGGTGTTGGAGAAGGAAAAAGTAAAAAAGAAGCAGAGCAAATAGCAGCTAAAAAAGCTCTACAAGTAACAATATAAAGGATGATGAAATATGAAAAGAAGAATAATACCTATATTTGTTCCTCACAGAGGATGTCCTCATGATTGTATATTTTGCAATCAAAAAAAGATAACAGGTGTTAGTACAGATATAACTAGCTCTGACGTAAGAAATATCGTAGAGGAATATCTAGAAACAATTGATAAAGATGCAATTGTGGAGATTGCTTTCTTTGGAGGAAGTTTTACTGCTATAGATGTTGATATACAAAGAAATTTATTATCTGTAGCTAAAGAGTATGTAGACAAAGGTTTAGTACAGGATATAAGAATGTCAACAAGACCAGACTGCATAAGTCAAGAAATATTAGATATGTTAAAAGAGTATAGTGTAAGTATAATAGAACTTGGAGTACAGTCTTTAGATGAAGATGTATTAAGAGATAGCATAAGGGGCCATAATGCAGAACAGGTATTTAAAAGTTCTAAATTAATAAAAGAAAATGGTATAAACCTAGGACTTCAGATGATGGTAGGTCTACCTTCAGATACAGAGGAAAAATGTATAAATACAGCTAAAAAGTTTATAGAACTTGACCCATACTGCGTAAGAATTTATCCTACTTTAGTTGTTAAAGAGACAGGTTTAGAAGATTTATTAAATAGAAAGCAATATAATTCATTTTCTTTAGAAGAAAGTGTTGATATTGTTAAAAAGCTTTTAGCTTTATTTTATGTTAATAATATAAATGTAATAAGAGTTGGACTCCAAGCTACTGATGATATACAAATAGGAAAAGCTGTAGTTGATGGTCCATATCATCCAGCCTTTAGAGAATTAGTAGAAGGGGCTATGATAAAAGATTATTTAGAAAGTATTGTTATAGAAAATAAAGCTACAAGTAAAATAGTAGTAAATACTAATAAAAAGAACATATCAAAAATAATAGGTAACAAAAAGACAAATACTAATTATTTAAAAGACAAATTAAACATAATATTAAAAACAAAAGAAGCTAATATTGATTTAGATAGCTTAGAAATAGTAATAGATGATGAAAAAGTAATTAAAACTAGTTTTAAAGATATATATATAAAATTATGTAATATTTATAACCTTTAGTTTTATTATTGAAGGGAGAGACGAAGTTGTATTTAAAGAGGTTAGAATTGAAGGGATTTAAATCCTTTCCAACTAAAACAGATATATTATTTAATCAAGGGATAACTGCAATAGTAGGTCCAAATGGAAGTGGTAAAAGTAATATATCTGATGCTGTTAGATGGGTACTTGGAGAACAGAGTATAAAAAGTCTAAGAGGAGACAAATTAGAAGATGTAATATTCGCAGGAACTGATACTAAAAAAGCAATGAACTACTGTGAAGTTTCGTTAACTATAGATAATTCTGAAAATAAATTAAATATAGATTTTAGTGAAATAACTATAAAAAGAAGAGCTTATAGAAGTGGAGAAAGTGAATTCTTTTTAAATAATAAACCTTGCAGACTTAAAGATATAAAAGAATTACTTTTAGACACGGGTATAGGAAAAGATGGATACTCAATAATAGAACAAGGTAAAGTAGATGAAATACTTAGCAATAATCCTGTAAATAGAAGAAAAGTATTTGATGAAGCCTGTGGAATATCAAAGTTTAGATATAAAAAACAAGAAGCTGAGAGAAATTTAAAAAATACTAAGGAAAATTTAGAGAGAATAGAAGATATCTATATAGAAATAGAAAATCAGCTAAAACCACTATTTTCTCAACAGGAAAAAGCTAAAAAGTATATAGAACTTAATGATAAATTAAAGACTATAGAAGTAAATAGCTATATAAAAGAAATAGATTTACTAGAAAAAGATTTAAATGAAGCGCTAAAACACAGTAAACTATTAGAAGAACAAGCTATAGAAACTAACAACCAAAAGGTAAAGTTAGAAAATAACTTAAATGAAACATCTAAAGAAGTTGAAGATATAAGTGAGAATATAAATAAATCGATAGATTATATAAATAGTATAAAAAGTGTTATATCTCAGAAAGATGCTCAATTAAATCTTATAAATGAAAAAATTAAAAATTTAAATGAAAGTATATTAAAAAGTGAAAATGAGTTAAGTGAAATAGGAAATAAAATATCTTCTAATGAAAATTTAATTAAGGATTTAGAGACAAATAAGATAGAAAAAGAGAATACAATAAAGTATCTAACTGAAGATATAGATTTATTGGATAAAAATAATTTAAGTAAAAAAGAAAGTATAGAAAAGGTAAATAGTGAAATAGAAGGTTTAAAAGATGGGATAATAAACCTTTTAAATAAAAAACAAGAATCTAGTAATAGATTGTCAACACTTAGTGCCAATATGGAGAATATAAATTCTCGTGATAAATCTATAGACTTAGAAATTAGTGAAGTAAAAAGTGATTTAAATGAAAAATTCACAGAACTAAATGATATTAAACTAAATGTTAGTCAAAAAAATGCTGAATTAGAAAAATTAAAGCTAAAGGAATTGGAAAATAAAAATACTTTAGAAGAGCTTATAAATCATAGCAAAAAATTAGAAAAGCAAATTCAAGATGGTAACTATAGTATAAACAATTATAATTCTAAGCTTAACATTTATATAGACATGGAAAATCATAATGAAGGATTTAATAAAGGTGTAAAAGAAGTACTAAAAAATAAATCTTTAAAAGGTATACATGGAGCTTTAGGACAAGTTATCACAACTAGTGAGAAATACGAAAAAGCAATAGAATCTGCACTTGGTGCATACTTACAAAATATAATCACTAGTGATGAAAATAGTGCCAAGATAGCTATAAACTATTTAAAGAAAAATAATCTAGGTAGAGTAACATTCTTACCTCTAAATATAATAAAAGCAAATAAGATAAACCCAAGTACTATAAAAAGTAATACTAAATTTATAGGCATAGCTAGTGATTTATTATCTTATGATGAAAAGTATAAAAATATAATAGAAAATATACTGGGAAGGACTATCATAATAGATAATATAGATGAAGGTATAAAGTTTGCAAGAGAAACAGGTCATAGATATAAAGTTGTTACTTTAGATGGAGAAATATTAAATCCAGGAGGGTCATTAACTGGAGGTAGTTTCAAAAATAATACAAGTATATTATCTAGAAAAAGACTTATAAATGAATATTCTCAGAAACTTGAAGATGCTAAAAAAGAAACAAAAGAATTTATTAAACAAAAACAAGAAAAAGATAATAATATATCAACAAAGAAAAATGATATTTTAAAAATAGAAGAAGAAGTAAAAGAGTTAGAAAAAAATATTATAATAGAAAGTTCTAAATTAAATAGAGTAGAAGAAGAAATAAAAAATATAAATATAAGTATTAATAAACTACAAAATGAAAAAGATGGACTTATTTCGAATTTAAAATATACTAAAGATAAATTAGATATAGTTAAAATTGAAATAGAAAAAATGGACAAAGAGCATGAAGAAAATAAAGAAACCATAGAAAAACTAAGCTTAGAATTAAAAAAATCAAATGACTACTATGAAAAAGATAGAGAAAAGCATGATAATCTAAATCTAAAATTAGTTAAGGATAAGCAAGTTTTAGAATCTATATATGCAGATATTAAAAGAATAAAGAATGAAAATGAAGAACTAAGACTTAAAAAAGGCAATATAGAAAAATCTATAGAAAATCAAAATATAGAAATATCTAAGCTTAGAGAAGAGACAGTAATAGAAGAAACAGAAAAAGTTAGCTTAAATAAACAATTAAGCGACAACAGTAGAAATCTAGAAAATAGAAAATTAGCAAAAGAAGATCTAAAGCAAAAACTAGAAGAACATAATAAAAATCTTAAAATCATAGATAGACAGTATATAGATTTAAAAGAAAGTTTATTTAAAGTAGAATCTAAAATAGATAGAATAAAAGTTTCTAAAGAAGATTATATAAACAACTTATTTGAAAAGTACGAGTTGACTGTAGCTGATGCTATGAATATAAAAGATACTAGCATTGAAATTGATAAAAAGAAATTAGAATCTTTAAAAAGAGAAATAAGGAATTTAGGTAATGTTAATATAGATGCCATAAAAGAATATGAAGAAGTTAAAGAAAGATATGACTTCTATAGTGAACAAAAACAAGACCTAGAGCAATCAATAGAAGCTATAGAAAATCTTATAGAAGAACTTGAGAGTAATATGAAAACTGAGTTTAAAGTCAAGTTTAATGAAATAAATGATAACTTTAAAATGGTTTACAAAAGACTATTTGGTGGAGGACGAGGAGAACTTATAATATTAGATGAAAAGGACATATTAGAAAGTGATATAGAAATAGTAGCACAACCACCAGGAAAGAAAATGAAAAACCTAAATTTATTATCAGGTGGAGAAAAGGCACTTACAGCTATAAGTATATTATTTTCTATATTACTTGCAAAACCTACGCCGTTTTGTATATTAGATGAGATAGAAGCCCCATTAGATGATGCTAATATATTTAGATTTGGTGAATTTTTAAAAGAACTATCTCAAGACACTCAATTTATATCAGTTACACATAGAAGAGGGACTATGGAGGCATCAGATTACATATATGGTGTTACTATGCAGGAAAAAGCAATATCTAAAGTTCTTAGCTTAAAGCTAAATGAAGCAGAAAAAATGACTGATATAATATAAAAGGATTAGTTAAAATAACATTTAGGAGGAAGATAAGTGTTTAAGAAGTTATTTAATTTTGGAAAGAAAAAAGAAGAAAATAAAGAAGTTGAAGAGTTAGTAAGTGAAGAAAACTTAATTGAAGAAGATATAAAAGAAGTAGATCTTATAGAAGAAGCTAGTAAAGTAAATGAAAAAGTAGATACAGAAGAAACTGAAGTTATAGAAGAAACTATAAAAGAAGATGAAGAAGATGTAAAAGATTTAGAAGAAGAATTTATTGAAGAAAAAATAGAAATAGTAAATGAAAGTAAAGAAACTAAAGATGAAGTTAAAGATGAATCTATTGAAGAAATAGAGGTAGTAGAAGAAGTACAAAAACAACAAAAAGAAAAGAAAGTTAATATATTTAATAGATTAAAAGAAGGTTTAACTAAGGCTAAAAAAGGTATAACTGATAGAATAGATGATGTATTAAAATCATATACAAAAGTAGATGAGGAGTTATTAGAAGAATTAGAAGAAATTTTAATAACTGCTGATGTTGGTGTTAATACTACAATGAATATAATAGATAGCCTTAGAGATAAGATAAAGTCTAAAGGTATAACTGACCCTATGGATGTAAGAAATGAACTTAAAATAGTAGTAGAAGAATTACTAGGTGAAGAAAGTCAAAAGCTAGATGTTAGTCATTCACCTACTATAATACTTATGGTTGGAGTAAATGGTGTTGGTAAAACAACTACTATAGGTAAATTAGCTAATAGATATAAAGCAGAAGGTAAAAAAGTTTTACTTGCAGCAGGAGACACATTTAGAGCCGCAGCTATAGAACAATTAGAAGTATGGGCAAATAGAAGTAATGTAGATATAATAAAACATCAAGAAGGAGCCGATCCAGGTGCAGTAATATTTGATGCAGTTAAAGCTGCAAAAGCTAGAAAAGTAGATTTATTAATATGTGATACAGCAGGAAGACTTCACAATAAAGCTAACCTTATGAATGAGTTAGGAAAAGTATTTAAAATAGTTGATAGAGAATTCCCAGAAGCTAAAAAAGAAGTATTATTAGTAGTAGATGCAACAACAGGTCAAAATGCAGTAGCACAAGCTAAGACGTTTAAAGAAGTTGCTGATATAACAGGAATAGTATTAACTAAGCTTGACGGTACTGCTAAGGGTGGCGTTGTACTTGCAGTTAAGAGTGAAGTAGATGTACCTGTAAAACTTATAGGTGTAGGAGAAAAGGTAGAAGACTTACAAGATTTTGATGCAAAAGCATTTTCAGATGCATTATTTGGGAACTAAATTAGCAAAAGTAAAATGTCAATAATAAAGCAAAAAATAAACTAATTCTATATTGACAATACTTTATATATGATATAAAATACAATGTGTAAAGTAATTAACCTTTACAGTAATTTACTGGGAAGTGTAAAGAGATGAATATAGAAAAAATGGTTGAGATTGGATTGTTGTTTGAACAATACAAAGAACTACTTACTGATAAACAGCGAGAAATAGTTTCACTTTACTACGAAGAAGACTATTCTCTAGGTGAAATTAGTGAAAATCTGAATGTATCAAGACAAGGAGTATATGATACTCTTAAGCGTTCAGAAAAAATATTAAAAGACTACGAGAGTAAATTAAATTTAGTTCATAAACATAAAGAACAAGAAAATTTTGTAAAAAATATACAAGATAAAATTGTTGACATTAAGCAAAATTTATTGCAAAATAGAGATTGTGCTAATTTAATCCCTAAGCTAGAAAATATAGAAGATGTATGTAGGGAGATGTTAAAATGATATTTGAAGGATTATCAGATAAACTGCAAGGAGCACTTGATAAACTAAAATCTAAAGGTAAATTAACTGAAAAAGATGTAAAAGATGCTATGAGAGAAGTTAAACTTGCTCTTTTAGAGGCTGACGTTAACTTTAAGGTTGTAAAAGATTTTATAAAGAAAGTGCAAGAAAGATGTGTTGGACAAGAAGTTATGCAGAGTTTAACTCCGGCACAACATGTAATAAAAATAGTAAATGAAGAGCTTACAAGCCTAATGGGTGATGTAGCTAGTAAAATAGTAATATCTCCAAAACCACCGACTATAATAATGATGGTAGGTCTTCAAGGTGCAGGTAAAACAACTACATCTGGAAAGCTTGGAGGATATTTCAAAAAACAAGGTAAGAGACCTTTACTTGTTGCCTGTGACGTTTATAGACCAGCGGCTATAAAGCAGTTACAAGTTGTTGGAGAAAAGTTAGATATACCAGTATTCAACATGGGTGATAAGGAAAATCCAGTAAACATAGCAAAAGCAGGATTAAGTCATGCAATAAAAAATAACAATGACTTAGTTATAATAGATACAGCAGGTAGACTTCATATAGATGAAGCATTAATGGATGAGTTAAAATCTATAAAATCTGAAGTTAAACCTCATGAAATACTGTTAGTAGTAGATTCAATGACAGGACAAGATGCAGTTAATGTTGCAGAAAGTTTCAATGAAACTCTTGGTGTTGATGGAGTAATACTAACAAAACTAGATGGAGATACTAGAGGTGGTGCGGCACTTTCAATAAGAGCTGTAACGCAAAAACCTATAAAATTCATAGGTATGGGTGAAAAATTAGATGATTTAGAACCTTTTCACCCAGATAGAATGGCCTCAAGAATATTAGGTATGGGTGATATACTTAGCTTAATAGAAAAGGCACAAGAAAATATTGATTTAGACAAGGCTAAGGAATTAGAAGAAAAGATTAAAAAACAAGAGCTTGATTTTGAAGATTTCTTAGAACAAATGGAGCAAATTCAAAATATGGGTCCTCTTGATAAGATACTAGGCATGATTCCAGGTATGGGTAATATAAAAGACCAACTTGGAGATGTAGATTTAAATGGTAAAGAAATGAAAAGAACTAAAGCCATTGTTCAATCTATGACAAAAGAAGAAAGAAAAGACCCAAGTATACTAAATGCTTCTAGAAAAAGAAGAATAGCTAAAGGTAGTGGAACTACTGTTCAAGATGTAAACAGACTTTTAAAACAATTCAATGAAATGAAGAAGATGATGAAGATGTTTACAGGCTCTCAAAAAAGTATGAAGAAAAGGGGCGGTTTTGCCGGACTTCCTTTCTTTAGATAAATAAGTAAAATAAAAATTTTCGGAGGTGACTGTAATGGCAGTTAAAATAAGATTAAAAAGAATGGGATCAAACAAAAAACCTTTCTACAGAATAGTAGTAGCGGATTCTAGATCTCCAAGAGATGGAAAATTCATAGAAGAAATAGGATACTACAACCCAGTTTCTCAACCAAAGCAAGTTAAAATAAACGATGAGAAAGCTGTTAAGTGGTTATCAAATGGTGCTCAACCAACTGACACTGTAAAGACTTTATTAGTTAACAATGGTGTTATGGAAAAGTTCGAAGCTTCTAAAAAATAATAAGCTTTATTAGGAGATGAGTATATGAAAGAGCTAGTGTTAGAGATAGCTAAAGCTCTAGTTGACAATCCTGAAGCTGTAATAGTTGAAGAAGTCAGACACAATGAGGAAATAACATTAAAACTAAAAGTTTCTCAGGATGACATGGGAAAAGTTATCGGAAAGCAAGGTAGAATAGCTAAGTCTATAAGGACTGTTGTAAAAGCCGTTGCTAACAAAGAGAATGTTAAAGTTTCTCTTGATATAGTTTAAAAGGATTAGGTATATACCTAATCCTTTTAATGTATTAAGAACTTATAGACTATAGTTTTATGGTGCATAATATATAATAAAATTATAGAAAGAACATATAAAATATTATCTTTAAGGAGAATGATAATGACACAAGTAACACATTTTAAAATAGGAAAAATAGTCAATACACAAGGGTTAAAAGGTGAAGTTAGAGTTTATAGTTATACTGATGATATAAATAGATTTGATGATTTAGAAGAATTTTACATAGGAAAAGACAGAGAAAATCCTTTAGAAGTTGAAAGAGTAAGATATAAAGGAAATATGGTAATAATGAAAATAAAAGGTATCGATAGAATAGAAGATGCAGAAAAATTAAGAGATAAATTTATATATGTATCTAGAGAAAATTCTAGAGAACTTGATGAAGATGAATTCTTTGTGGCTGATATGATAGGAATGGATGTAGAAACTGTCGATGGGCAATATGTAGGGAAATTAGCAGAAGTTTTACAATATGCTGCTAATGATGTATATGTTGTAAAAGATGAAAATAACAAAGAATATTTAATCCCAGCTGTTATGCAGTTTGTACCTACTATAGATATTAATGAGAAGAAAATGATAATAAATCCTATAAAAGGTATGTTAGACTAGGTGATAAAATGAGATTTCATATAATGACATTATTTCCTGATATATTTAACTCTTATATGAGTGAAAGTATAATGAAAAGGGCTATTGAAAAAGGAAAAATAGAAGTATTTATATATAATATTAGAGATTTTTCAAATAGTAAGCACAAAAAAGTAGATGATTACCCATTTGGAGGGGGAGCAGGTATGGTTATGACTCCTCAACCTATATATGATACGTATAAACATATTATTGATACTCATGGTATAAATAATCCTAGAGTAATATATCTAACACCTAAAGGTAAAGTGCATAGCCAGTCCATAGCACAAGAATTTTCTACAGAAGAAGATATAATATTACTTTGTGGACATTATGAAGGCATAGATCAAAGAATTATAGATTTAATAGTAACAGATGAAATATCTATTGGAGATTATGTATTAACAGGAGGAGAGTTACCAGCTCTTATATTGATAGATTCTATATCAAGGTTAATACCAGGAGTACTAAGCCAAAATGAATCTTTTGAAGAAGAATCTTTCAAAGATAATTTATTAGAGTACCCTCATTATACTAGACCTAGAGAATTTATGGGGTTAGAAGTGCCGGATGTTTTATTATCTGGAAATCACAAAAATGTTGATAATTGGAGACATGAACAGTCTATAAAAATAACTAAAGAAAGAAGACCAGACTTGTACAAAAAAGCTTGTAAATAAGTTTAAAGTATAGTATAATTTTAAATGTTGAAAAAACGGGCATTCCTCTGTTACGTTGGTCAGTAATTAAGAATGTCTATGATATCAGGAGGAAAAAAATGAACGAAATATTAAGATCATTAGAGCAAGAGCAATTAAAGAAAGAAGTTCCTAACTTTGGACCTGGGGACACAGTAAGAGTACACGTTAGAATAGTTGAAGGTAAAAGAGAAAGAATACAAGTATTCGAAGGTGTAGTATTAAAGAGACAAGGTGGAGGAATAAAAGAAACTTTCACTGTTAGAAAAATATCTTTCAACGTTGGTGTAGAAAGAACTTTCCCAGTTCACACTCCAAGAATAGAAAAGATAGAAGTAACTAGAAAAGGTAAAGTAAGAAGAGCTAAGTTAAACTACTTAAGAGGTAGAGTAGGTAAAGCTGCTAAGATAAAAGAAGCTAGATAATTAAACTTTACTATAGATAAAAAGGACTGATTTACAGTCCTTTTTTTATATATAAAATATTATTATACAAGGAATTATAGAAATATCTATAGATTTTTCACATGAAATTTATGCTTATTATTAATCAAACATTAGGAAGTATGTAAAAGTATAATATGCTAGTTTTTTCTCTATATATAAAGAGGTTTAAAAAATATACGTTATAGTTATAATAGAAGTAATGCAGTATCAAATATTAAACAAGCAAATAAAAAAATATTATGGTATAATAGATAAGTTGAAATAAAATGAGCGAATTAATATAAAAAGGAGTGATAATCATGGCAAGAGGAGATAAAATGAGGACCGATTATGATGAATATCTAAGAGACGATAATTTACATATAAACTGGTATCCAGGACACATGAAAAAGACTAAGGACTTAGTTAGAGATAATTTAAAATTAGTAGATGTTGTAGTAGAACTTTTAGATGCTAGAATACCATTTAGTAGTAAAAATCCAGATATAGACAAACTTGCAGGAAATAAACCAAGAGTTGTTATATTAAATAAAAGTGACTTAGCAGATAGAGCAAAGCTTGATAGATGGATAAAATACTATAAAGAAAAAGGTATAAAAGCTATACCAATAGATACTATTAAAGGTATGGGTCTTAATAAATTAATAGATGAGTGTAAAAATGTAACTAAAGATAAGATGGATGCATTAAAAGAAAAAGGTAGAAAAGAAAGACCTATAAGAATAATGATAGTTGGAGTACCAAACGTAGGTAAATCGTCTATAATAAATAAATTAACAGGTAGAAAAAGTACAGTAACAGGAGATAAGCCAGGTGTTACTAAAGGTAAACAATGGGTAAGATTAAAAGGAAACCTAGAATTATTAGATACACCAGGTATACTTTGGCCTAAATTTGAAGATCAAGATGTAGCCCTTAATTTAGCGTTTTGTAGGGCAATAAAAGATGAAATACTAGATATTGATACACTTGCTTTAAGACTTATAGGAAAGCTTATGGAGATAGAGCCAGAAAAATTAAAAGTTAGATATAAGTTAGAGGAACTAGGTAATAGTGATATAGAAACTATGGATATGATAGGACGTAAAAGAGGATTTGTAACAGGAAGAAAAGAGTTAGATTATACTCGTATAGCAACTACTGTATTAAATGAGTTTAGAGATGGTAAAATAGGAAAAATAACTTTAGAGGTTCCAGAAGATATAAAAAATTAAGGTTCTGTTAGAAAACTTTGTAATTAGTATACTTAATTAAAAACAAGGTAGAGCAAAAGCTCTACCTTTATTTTTTACCTAATATATTTTTAGAAAGTATAATAGACATAGCTGTTTTTATTTCTTCTTCTGTCAAATCTACTTTAGGCTCATCTACTGATCCATTTTATCTGATGTAATTTTAAAACTCATTAATAATTTCTTTTTAATTTCTATAAAATTATTCTCTATAAATTTTAATTATACAAAATGAGCGAAGTGAATTTTTATTAGGATAATATTGAATTATCTATTTTAATACTTCTAATAATGTAAAGTTTTTAAGTGATAATATAACTCCTACTGTATGTACACCATCATTGAGTGAACATGGGTTTATATTTGAATAAGTCTTATTTTTTACTATTATCTTACATGTTTCTTATTTTTTACTATTATCTTACATGTTTCTTAATTTTTATACAATCAAATCTTAGTTTTAATCTTAATGAATTTTTAGTTACTGTTACTACCATATTTGTTTCTCATTTTAAGTTTTACTTGTAGCTGTTGCTTATACTTATATAGTACTAGGGACGCTGTACATGTAATTATAAGGTATATTTTAAACTTTTGTAGTAGAAATAGTTATTAATAAGTCTAAATAAATTATAGAAATGTCCGTATTATTAACCATAATATGGAAATTATATTATGATATTTAGCACAAAACAAAATCAACAAATCTTAAATGATTTAATGAGAGCAAATTTTAATATGGAAGGTTTGAGGTGAATAAATTATTTGGAATGAGTATATTTAAAATCTAATGATTTATAATGCAGGGTTATCTAATGAAAAGAATGGATGAAAATAAGTGTGATAAGAGGAGGAAGGCAATTAATGGAAACTAAGTTATGGCATAGGATAAAAGGTAAAAGCAAAAGCAAAAGTATAAAAAATCAACTAACTTTGATAATAGTAAGTTTTTCAGTTATAAGTTGTTTACTTTTAGGTACTGTTACAAGTTACTTAAATTATAAGAGTGCTAACAGTGTATTATCAAAAACCATAGTAGAAACTACTAAGCAAGCAGCACAAACTGCAACTCAAAAAATTACAAATATAAAAAATGCAACAATTCAAACAGGTATTATTAAGGAAATTTCAGACCCAAAAGTAAGTAAGGAAGAAAAAGAAAGTATTATAGATAGACAAGAAAAATTATATGGAATGAAAGTGGGTCAAATAATAGATACAAATGGAAAAGATATTTTTAGTGGAAACGATTACTCTGACAGAGATTACTTTAAAGCTTCTATAAATGGTAAGGCATATTTAGGTAGTCCAGTTCTTAGTAAGGTAACAGGAGAGAATATACTAGTAGTTTCAGCACCTATTTGGGAAAATGGAGTAGAAAATAGTAAAGTTGTGGGAGTTGTAACTTTTGATTTAGATAAAGATTATTTAAATGATATAGTTAGAGGCATAGATATAAGTGAAAATAGTTATGCTTATCTTGTAGATAATCAAGGAACTACAATTGCTCATAGAGATGCAAGTTTAGTTAATGCAAAAAATACTATAAAAGAAGCAGAAAGTAATGAAAGTCTAAAACCTTTTGCACAAGCAGATGAAAAGCTTATCTCAGGAGAAACAGGATTTTCTGATGCAAATTTAAATGGTGAAGATTGGATTTTAGGATATGCCCCAGTAAAAAATAGTAATGGATGGGGTATGGGTATAATGGTAAACAAAAGTGATTTCCTTGGTGAGATGTATAAATCAATCATATATACAGGAATATTGACTGTAGTAGTTACAGTTTTAGCTATATTTGTGGCTATAAGATTCTCTAAAAAAATAGGAAATCCACTAAAAGAATGTAGTGAAAGATTAAATAAGTTAGCTCAAGGAGATCTAAACTCAGAGGTCCCAGTTATAGATGAAGAAAATGAGATAGGTCTAGTAGCAGATGCTACATATAAAATAGTTAATGATTTTAGAAGTATGATAAATGCTTTAACATATATATTAACAGAAGTTAGTGATGGCAATTTAGATATTCATGCAGATAGCGAAGAATACAAAAATCTATTTGTAAAAGACTTTGAGCCTATATTAATAGCTTTAAATAAAATAGTATATGATTTAAATAACACTTTAATACAAATAAATGAAGCTGGTGAACAAGTAGCAGTTAGTTCTTATCAATTATCAGAAGGAGCACAAGTACTTTCTCAAGGTACTACAGAACAAGCAAGCTCAATTGAAGAACTTTCAGCAACTATAAATGAAGTTTCATCACAAATAAAAGAAACAGCAGAACATGCATTAAGAGCAAAGGATATATCTCTAGAAGCAAGTAAGGCAACAGATAAAAGTAAAGAACAAATGAAAGAAATGATTACTGCAATGGATGATATAAATACTACATCAAATGAAATAGGAAATATAATTAAAAATATTGATGATATAGCATTCCAAACAAATATATTAGCACTTAATGCAGCCGTAGAAGCAGCACGTGCTGGAGAAGCTGGTAAAGGATTTGCTGTAGTTGCAGATGAAGTTAGAAATCTTGCTGCTAAATCTGCACAAAGTGCAAAAGATACAGCAGAATTAATTGAAAAATCACTTAAAGCTATAGAAAAGGGGACTATAATAGTTTCAGATACTGCTAAATCTCTTGAAGCAGTAGTTGAAGGCGCTAAAAATTCAGCAAATGTTATACAGTATATAGCAGATGTAAGTAATGAACAAGCTAATCATATAAGTCAAGTAAATGTTGGTGTTGAACAAATATCTGTAGTTGTACAAACTAACTCAGCAACTGCTGAAGAAAGTGCTGCTGCAAGTGAGGAATTATCTGCACAAGCTCAAATGTTAAAGGAACTTATAGGTAAGTTTAATTTAAAAGATGAAGAAAATAAGTACTTTGACGGAAAAATATCATTTAGTGATGAACAATTTTAATCAACCAATAATAGGATATTAATATTTTATACAATATAAAATATAAGCTTAAAATATTTACGTATATAAAAAGTTGCTCCCTTAAATTTAAAGGAGCAACTTTTTATTTTAATTAGGCTATATTAAAGAATTTTGTGATAATTTAGCATAAAAATAACTACAAATAGCAGTATTTATAATTAATAGTTTATCTTAGTAATATATTTAAAATTCTTAATGTATTAACTAAGATATTTGATGAAGAACCTAATTGTTTTTAGACCAATCACTATTATTTATTTTTTTGCGTTTTCTTGATAGCATCTATTTCTTTTATGAAAAATTCCATTAAGGTTATATATTTATTTTTACAGTTTTTGTTCACATGTATATATTGACATTTCGGGATTTGTATCCTTTAAAAAAACTACTTTCTATGAAATATAGTTGGTATTTGTATTACAACATGTTTTGAGCTTAAGTGATTTAATTAAAGTTAAAAAATTATATAATAAAATAGTTGCAATAACAACTAAAATGAGATATACTAATATAGTTGTCTATGCAACTACTCTAAAATATGTGTTATATTTAGGTGGTGATTTTTTGGGTAAAAAACGAGAACATATAGGTAGATATATATCTCAAATATATAGAAAAGGTAATTCATTTATATCAAAGGGATTAAATGAATTAGGAATAGGTTCTGGGCAAGTTATGTTTTTATTAGAACTTTATAGACAGGATGGTAGAAATCAGGAAGAACTATCAGATGTGTTAAATATAGATAAAGGAACAACTGCAAGAGCGATAAAGAAGCTAGAAGAACAAGGATTTTTAATAAGAGAAAAGAACATAGATGATAAAAGAGCATATAAGGTATATTTAACAGATAAAAGCAAAGACTTAAAACATGATATTTATACAATAATGTCTAGTTGGGAAGAAATTATAACGTCTAATTTAGACAAAGAAGAATCAGAAAATATGATTATATTATTAAAAAAAATATGTAGTGCAATATAAAGGAGGGAAAATTATGAAAAATGAACAAATATTAGGAACAGAGTCCATTGGTAAATTATTACTAAAATATTCAGTTCCAGCTATTATAGGTATGATGGTAAATGCACTTTATAATGTAGTAGATAGAATATTTATAGGTAATATACCAGGTGTTGGACCATTAGCTATAACTGGTGTTGGGGTATGTCTTCCTATAATGACTATAATGTTAGCTTTTGCAATGTTGGTAGGTATAGGAGCTACTACTAATATATCTATAAAATTAGGTCAAGGAAAAAAAGAAGATGCAGAAAAAATTATAGGAAATAGTATAACTTTATCAATAATAATAGGGTTATTAATAAGTGTATTTGGTATAGTATTTGGAGATCAAATACTTAGAATATTTGGTGCAAGTAGTAGTACAATTGGTTATGCGAAATCATATATATATATAATTTTAGGTGGTACTATATTTAATGTACTAGCGTATACATTAAACAATACCATCAGAGGTGATGGAAATCCAAAACTTGCAGCATTAATAATGATAGTAGGATGTATGACAAATATAGTTTTAGACGCAGTATTAATATTTGGATTTAAATTAGGTATACAAGGAGCAGCTATTGCGACAGTAACATCTCAAATAGTAACTGCTTTATGGGGTCTTATGTATTATGCAAGAGGTAAATCTAATCTAAAGTTTCATAAGTCTAGTTTAAAGCTAGATAAACATTTAGTTGAAATAATATTTGCTATAGGGTCAGCACCTTTTGCTATGCAGCTTGCTACAAGTCTAGTTCAAGTTATATCAAATAATGCTTTAAAGATTTATGGAGGAGATTTAGCTATAGGCGCTATGGCTACAATATCGTCTATATCAATGATATTCTTAATGCCAATATTTGGTCTTAACCAAGGTGCCCAACCTATAATAGGATTTAATTTTGGTGCAAGAAAATATAAAAGAGCAAATAAAGCTTTCAAGATATCTGCATTAATATCTATAGTTATATTAACTGCAGGATGGATATTAATACAAACTATACCAGATGTTATAGTAGGAATGTTTAATAAAGATCCTAAGCTTATGGAAGTATCAATTAATGGAGCTAAAATATATCTATTAATGATACCTATAATAGGAATATCTATAACAGGATCAAACTATATACAATCTATAGGTAAGGCTAAAATAGCAATGTTCTTAAGTTTACTTAGACAATTTATATTACTTATGCCTATGATTATGATTCTTCCAAAATTCTTTGGATTAGATGGGGTTTGGTATGCTCAACCAGTAGCAGATTTTCTAGCAACTGCAATAACAGCATTTGTTTTATATAGAGAATTAAAAGCAGAAAAAGAAGATGAAAAAGTACACAAACAAGAAGCTGTAATTTAATGAAAAAGCATAGATAATTATCTATGCTTTTTTTTACATTCTTTTAGATATTTTTATACAAAATAATAAAAAAATTTAGAAATATAAAATAACGCTCAAGCTATTGAAAATAGTAAGAAAACGTTATTAAAATATAATTGTAAAAAATAGAATAGTTAGAAAAATAACAAAAATGAATTGACAGTATTAAACCATATATTGTAAAATTTAAATAAGATTAAAAAATATACTGAAAATATTGAAAAAGGTAATAAAAAATATGAAATAGGGAAAGATATTTGTAGAAAAATGATGCAATATAAATCAAAACTGAAAATATACAGAATATTTAAAAAAGTTAGTATATTTTTAATATTGTTGACGTTTTGAAAATAAAGATGTTATACTTAATTCGAAATATTAAATAATTTATTAATATAAAAATAATTTAATATTTAAACTTATCTATGTAAATTCGAAGGAATTTAAGGGGGCGTTAATATGAACAAAACAACTAAAGATGTAGTAGTTGTAGGATTTGCACTATTTGCCATGTTCTTTGGAGCAGGGAACCTAATATTCCCTCCATATTTAGGAGTAATATCAGGATCTAGTTGGCTAATAGGATTTGTAGCATTTATACTAGCCGATGTAGGACTTGCATTACTTGCAGTAACAGCATCAGCAAAGTGTAATGGAGAAGTAAGTAAAATTCTGGGAAGATCAGGAAAAACATTAGCAATAATTTTAGGTTCAGCTATAATGATATGTCTTGGACCATTATTAGCAATACCAAGAACAGCAGCAACAACTTTCGAAATGGGAGTTCACCCTTTATTTAATGGATTTAATCCGGTATTATTCTCAGTAATATTCTTTGCTATTACATTTGTACTAACTATAAAGCCATCAAAAGTTGTAGACATAATAGGCCAGTTTTTAACACCAGCATTATTAGTAGCTTTAGGTGTTTTAATAGTTAAAGGGATAATATCTCCATTAGGCGAAATAAATCCAAGTCCTATGATTGATGGAGTATTTGCCGAAGGAGTTAAGCAAGGATATCAAACAATGGATGCGTTAGGTGCAGTAGCACTTTCAACTGTTGTAATAAGATCTCTTGTAAATAAAGGATATACAGAAGAAAATCAAAAAGTTAAGTTAACATTAAAAGCAGGAATGGTTGCAGCTTTAGGTCTATGTTTAGTATATGGAGGACTAACATATCTTGGAGCTACAGTTTCTAAAATATATGGAGTAGATGTATCTCAAACATCTTTAATAGTAGAGATGACTGCATCTTTACTTGGACAACCAGGAAAAATAATACTAGCACTTATAGTAGGTTTAGCATGTTTAACGACAGCTATAGGTCTTACATCAGCTACTGCTCAATACTTTGAAAAAATAACTAATGGAAGATTAAAGTATGAAGTTATAGTTACAGTAGTTTGTATATTTAGTGCAATAGTTTCAAATTTTGGAGTAAGTACAATAATACAATTCTCAGCTCCAATATTAGATATGATATACCCAGCGACAGTTGTATTAGTTATAATGACAATATTCGGTAAAAGAATTAAAAATGATAATGCATTCAAAGGTGCCACATATGCTGCATTACTTATAAGTGTATTAACTGTTGCTAATTCAATGGGAATATCAATACCACTTGTAACAAAATTACCTTTTGCACCACTAGGATTTAACTGGATAGTTCCAGTATTAATAGGAGCATTAGTAGGTAACTTTATACCACCATCTAAAGATTTATCAAGTGCTGATATTAATAGAGTTGGATAAAATAAAAAATCGTTGGTTTAATTACCAACGATTTTTTATTTTATAAATTTATAAGGTATAAATATATAAACAATGAACTATATTATAGTTTATCAAATATATGTTAATATATTAATAGAAGGAAATAAAAATATATATTTATATATAAATAGACAATATAAAGTAATCCAAGGAGAAATTTATGAAAGATAAAAGTGTAAAAGAAATTAAAGAAATAATAGAAAATATAAGTACTGATGAATATTTGAAATATATAGAAATTTTGAAAATAGATGATAGAAAATCAGTTCAAAGTTTAGCTGTAAAAATGGCTAAAAAATTAGATGCTATAAGAAGAGAAGAAGAGAGATTAGAAAAAATAAACGAATTTGAAAATGAAGGTTATGAAAAAGGATATATATATATAGGTGGTATAGATGAAGCAGGACGTGGTCCATTAGCAGGGCCTGTGGTAGCTAGTGTTGTAGTATTTAAACAAGGAACTAAGATAGAAGGAATAAATGATTCTAAGAAGCTAAGTGAAGCTAAAAGAGAAGAACTATTTGATATAATAAAGGAAGAAGCCCTAGATTATGGTATAGGAATAGTAAATAATGAAGAAATAGATAAATTCAATATATTAAATGCAACTTATATGGCTATGAAAAAAGCCTTAAACTGCTTAAAGAAAAGTCCAGACTATCTATTAATAGATGCAGCTACTATACCAGGAGTAGATATTGTTCAAAATCCTATAATAAAAGGGGATTCAAAATCTATATCAATAGCTGCAGCAAGTATATTAGCAAAGGTTACAAGGGACAATTTAATGTATCAGTATGATGAGATGTACCCTGAATATGGATTTAAAGGCCATAAGGGATATGGAACTAAAGAACATTACGAAGCTATAGAAAAGCATGGTATAACTCCTATACATAGAAAGAGTTTCTTAAAAAATGTGCTATAATTAATACAAATATAAAAATACCATAAATTATAAAGCAAAACTATACAATTTAAGATGGGGGAAGTTAAGATGAATTTTAAAGAACTAGAAAAAAATGCTAGAGAAAAGTTTAATGGAAGCTGTAGGGTTTGTAAAGTTTGTAATGGTGTAGCCTGTGCAGGAGAAGTGCCTGGTATGGGAGGTAAAGGAAGTGGATCAGCTTTCACTGAGAACTATAAGAGTTTAGAAAAAGTTAAGATAAATATGAGGGTAGTACATAATGTATGTAATCCTGATACTAGTATAGAGTTATTTGGTCAAAAAATGGATGCTCCAATATTTGCTGCACCAATTACAGGAACAACTTTAAATATGGGTGGACAAATATCAGAAAGAGAATATATAGAACCTGTAGTTAAAGGATGTATTGATTCAGGGGTATATGCTATGGTAGGAGATACTGCTATAGATGAATTTTTAATAGAAAACTTAAAAGTACTTAAAGAAAATAATGGTAAAGGTATAGTGTTTATAAAGCCTTGGGAAAATCATGACATAATAAATAAAATAAAACTTGCAGAAGAAGCAGGGGCAATAGCAGTAGGTGTAGATGTTGATGCATGTGGCCTTGTAACACTTTCAATGCATGGTAAAAAGGTTGTACCTAAAGATGTAAATGCTATAAAAGAACTTAAAAAGTCTACAAATTTACCATTTATACTAAAAGGTATAATGACAGTTGAAGATGCTTTAATGGCAGTAGAGGCTGGAGTTGATGCAATAGTTGTATCTAATCATGGTGGTAGAGTTTTAGACTGCACTCCTGGGGCGGTAGATGTGCTTCCTAATATATCTAAGGCAGTAAAAGGTAAGATAACTATACTTGTAGATGGTGGAATTAGAAGTGGTGTAGATGTTCTTAAGATGATAGGACTAGGAGCTGATGCAGTGCTTATCGGAAGACCATTTGTAACAGCATCTTTTGGAGGTCAGACAGAAGGGGTTAAATCTTATGTAGAAAAACTTAAAAATGAATTAAGTTCAACAATGATATTAACAGGATGTCAAAATATAGATGATATAGATGAAAAGGTTATATATAAATAGATATAAAAATAAAAGTCTTTCCTAATAATTAGGAGAGACTTTTACTTTTGCTCAAAAATATTTTGCGGAACTTTAATTATATCTGAAGTTTTTATTTGAGATACTGTATTTTCATAAGAAAGTTTTAGTCTTTCCATAGGTAAATTGTTAATTTCAAGTAGTTGTTCTTTAGAGTATATTGGAATTATTTCATATACATCCTTGTTAAAGCCTTTATATTTATTAACCCAAGTTGGAATACAATTTACTGATGATATTAAGGTTTGATTTTTTGTATGATCTTTAGTAAGTTCGATAGATACTATAAGGCCATCTTCTGTGTAAGGTGTGTTTAAAAGTTCTTGTCTTTGATTTGATATGAAGTTTCCTAAAGAATATATAACTAAGGTATTGGTATAATTATCCTTAGAACGTATTATTTCTACAGGTTGTACAACATGAGGATGAGAACCTACTATTATATCTACTCCATAATCACATAGCTTCTGAGCTAACTCTTTTTGAAATTTACTGGGAGTCCTTTGATATTCATTACCCCAATGTAAAACAGCTATTTGTGTATCTGTATTTCTTATTTTATCTAGTTCTTTTTTTATAGTATTAAAAGCCTTGTTAACATCATGCATATCAAATATGTTCATATTATCTTTAGATCCATCTGATATTTTTATTCCATTTAAATATTTGTTATTATTTATTATTTCACCATAGCTAAATGCAATTATACCTAAAGATATATCATTTATTTCTTTTATAATGTACCTATTTTCATTTTTATTAGAGGTGCCTATAGTTTCTATTTCTTTTTCTTTACAAATATCCAATGTTCTTTTAACACCTAAATCACCTTTGTCAAAAGAGTGATTATTAATGGTAGATAAAATATCAATACCTGCATATTTTAAACTATCTATAATATTATCAGGCGTATTAAAAGTAGGATAAGAAGAATAAGGTACTGAGGTACCAGCTAAAGTAGTTTCTAGGTTAGCTATTGATAAGTCGTCATTTTCTAAGATGTGTTTTACATGCTGAAAGTTATTGTCAAAATTGTATGTATTAGATGAATTATCGTACTGAGCTTTAAGTTGAGGCATATGGGTCATAATATCTCCTGCAGTGCTTAAGGTGAGAGTCGAAGTTTCTTTAGCTGAAGATAGAGCTTGTACAACTTTAGGATTACTTGATGTAGTATTATTATTTTTTTGATTATTACCATATGTAAATATTAAAAATGAAAAAGTTAGTATAAAAAGGAAAGAAGATAAAAAGATAATTCTATTTTTTAATAATCTTTTCTTTTTCTTTTTATAAATAAGTCTTTTAGACCTAGACATTAAAATCCCCCCTCTACAAGTAATATTAGTAGCAACTTATAAAAAATTCAATCAAAAAAGTAAAAAGTAGTATACATAAATATATAGGAGGATATAATTACAAAAAAGTTTTTGAATTAGGAGAAGCTATGAATAATAAAGAAAAAGGTAATTTAGGAGAAAAAATAGCTTGTGAATTTTTAATACAAAAAGGATTTAAGGTATTAGATACTAATTATAGAATAAAAAGTGGAGAAATAGATATAATAGCAAAATTTGAAGATGAATTAGTATTTGTAGAAGTTAAATCAAGAATGGATTTAAGATTTGGATATGGAAGAGATGCAATAAATAATAAAAAAATAAAAAAGATAACAAATACAGCAAAACATTATATATTTGCAAAAAAAATTTATGATAGTAAAATTCGATTTGATGTTATAGAAGTATATTTTATGGATAAAAAGATTAACCATATAGAAAATGCTTTTTAGAGGAGTTAAAATGCTAAGTATTATAAATTCAAGTAATTTAATAGGAATAGAATCTTTTATTGTTAAGGTGGAAGTTGATATACAAAATGGTATACCCTGTTTTAATATTGTAGGTCTTGCAGGAGTAGAAATAAAAGAATCAAGAGATAGGGTTAAATCAGCAATAATAAATAGTGGATATAAGTTTTTAAATTCTAGAATAGTAATAAATTTATCTCCTGCAGATATGAAAAAAGAAGGAGCTTATTTTGATTTGCCAATAGCCATTGGTATACTTAAAAATCTTATAAAAAAAGATGATGAGTATTTAAATAGTAGTTTGTTTATAGGTGAATTATCTTTAGATGGAAATATAAGAAAAGTTAAAGGAATACTTCCTATGGTAATAGGGGCTAAAGAAAACAAGATAAAAAGAGTATTTATACCTAAAGATAATATATTAGAAAGTTCTTTTATTGATGGTATAGATATAATACCTGTTAGCAGCTTAAAAGAATGTATAGACTATTTAAATGGTGATATAGATATAGATAAAGATGAAATTATAAAAACTAAAAAACAAGATAGAAAAGAAAATATAGGTTATGATGAAGACTTTAAAGATGTTTATGGTAATTATTTTGTAAAAAGAGCAGCAGAAATATCAGCAGCAGGAAATCATAACATGTTAATGATTGGTCCTCCAGGTTCGGGAAAAACTATGATAGCAAAAAGAATAAGAACGATTCTTCCGAAAATTCAAAAAGATGAAATGTTAGAAGTTACTAAAATTTATAGTGCATGTGGAATGACTTCTGATAATGAAGGTATTATTACAAAAAGACCTTTTAGATCACCACACCACACTTCAACTAAGCAAGCATTAATAGGAGGGGGTCAAAAAGCGACTCCAGGTGAAATTGTTTTATCTCATAGAGGTGTATTATTTCTAGATGAAATAGCTGAATTTGATAGAAAAATACTTGAAACATTAAGACAACCTATAGAAGATAAAGTTATTAATATATCTAGAGTGAAGCAAAATATAACCTATCCTTGTAATGTGCTTTTAGTAGGTGCTATGAACCCTTGTCCTTGTGGATATTTTATGTCCGATAAGGAGTGTAGATGTAAAAAAATTGACATAGATAGATATATAAATAAATTGTCAGGACCACTATTAGATAGATTTGATATATTTGTGGAAGTTAACTCAATACCATATGACGAGTTAATTAAGAGTGATAATTCACAAAATTCTGATGTTATAAGAGATAGAGTGGAGAAAGCAAGAATTATTCAAAATAAAAGATTTGAAAATGATTTAATTAAAACTAATGATGAGATAAAATCATCAAAGTTACTAGATTATTGTAAGCTAGAAAGTGATGGTTTAAGTACATTAAATCTAATATTAGGAAAATATAAATTAAGTAACAGAAGTTACACTAAACTATTAAAAGTATCGAGAACTATAGCAGACTTAGAAGAAAGTGAAAATATAAATTCAAGTCATATAATGGAAGCTTTTTCATTTAGAAAAGCTTATTACACATATTTTAAATAGGAGACTCATATGGATAAAAAAGATGCTTATTTATGGCTAAAATCAATAGATAAGATAAGTAATAACATAATAGATAAAATGCTAAAAAATGGATTAAAAGTAGAAGATATAATTCATTTAAGTGATAAAGAAATAAATGAAATGGAAAATATAAATTTAAATATTAAGGAAAATATAGTAAAATATAAAAGTCTTGCTTATTTAGATAATATAAAAGAAAAATTAAGAGAGAGAAATATAAAATATGTAAGTATAGAAGATAATCATTACCCAAGTAAGCTAAAAAATATATATAATGCACCAAAGTTATTATATTATAAAGGAAATATAAACCTTTTAAATGAAGGGCTATCAATTGCTATGGTTGGATCAAGAAAAGCAACTGCATATGGTAAACACTGTGCAACAACAATTAGTAGTAAATTATCAGAAATGAATATAAATGTGGTTAGCGGATTAGCTACTGGTATAGACTCATACTCGCATATGGGCTGTATAAAAGGTGGTGGAAAAACGGTTGCTGTAATAGGTTCATCTGTGGATAATATTTTACCAAGAAAAAATTTATATTTGAGTAAAGAAATACTAGAAAATGATGGACTTATAATATCTGAATATGGTATAGATTCTAAAGTCTATCCAAGTAATTATGTACAGCGAAATAGAATTATAAGTGGAATAAGTGATGGAGTTATAGTGGTTGAAGCTGCCATAAAAAGTGGAGCACTAATAACTGCAGATTTTGCATTAGAACAAGGAAGGGAAGTATTTTCTATACCAGGAAGTATACATTCTGCCATGAGTGAAGGATGCCATAAAATAATTAAAGAAGGTGCAAAGTTGGTATGCAGTATAGAAGATATTTTAGAAGAATATAAAATTATTAATAATAAAAATCAAGAAAATTTAAAAAAGTATGATAATATTAATTTAGATAAGAAATCTCGTATTATAATAGATACTATAAAAAATAAAGGAACCTTGCATATAGATGAAATTTGTGATAATACTAAAATGGATATAAAATATGTAAACATAATTTTAAATGAATTAGTATTAAGAGATATTTTAGTACAGATTAATAATAATAGATATATTTTAAATTCATAAATAACATAAAAAGTGGGGGTGTGTGGTTATGGCCAAAACATTAGTCATCGTTGAGTCGCCTGCTAAAGCTAAAACGATAGAGAAATTTTTAGGGAAGAGCCATTATACAGTAAAAGCTTCGGTCGGTCATGTAAGAGATTTACCTAAAAGTAAATTAGGTGTAGATATAGAAAATGACTTTGATCCTCAATATATAAATATAAGAGGAAAAGGCGACGTAATAAAGGAACTTAAAAAGGAAGCTAAAAAATCTAAGAAAGTATATTTAGCAACCGACCCTGATAGAGAGGGTGAAGCTATATCTTGGCATTTAGCTCATATATTAAATCTAGATGAAAATGAACAGTGTAGAATAGAATTTAATGAGATAACTAAAGATGCAATAAAAAAAGCTATAAAGAGTCCTAGAAATATTGACTTAAGTCTAGTAGATGCACAACAAGCTAGAAGGGTTTTAGATAGGCTTTTGGGTTATCAAATAAGCCCAATACTTTGGCAAAAAATAAGAAAAGGTCTTAGTGCAGGTAGAGTTCAATCAGTAACGACAAAATTAATATGCGACAGAGAAAAAGAAATAAATGCATTTATACCAAAAGAATATTGGACATTAGAGCTAAATGCAAAAACAGAAAAAAATGAAGATATTAATTTAAAATTTCATTCAAAGAAAAATGAGAAGATAGAAATTGAAAATGAAGAGATGATAAATAACATCTTAGATGATATAAAAGGTAAGAAATTAAATGTAGTATCAATAGAATCTAAGAGTAGAAGAAAATCAGCGCCAAAGCCATTTACTACTAGTATGCTTCAACAAGAAGCTGCAAATAAACTATCTTTTACAACTAAAAAAACTATGAGTATAGCACAAGAGTTGTATGAAGGTATAGATATAGAAAAAGAAACTGTCGGTCTTATATCATATATAAGAACAGATTCTAAGAGAATATCAGAAGAAGCTAAAGAAAAGGCTAAGGATTATATCCTAGGTGAAATAGGAGAAAACTACTATAAAAATGTAGAAGACAAGAAAGATAAAAAAGAAAGTAAAAAAGTTCAGGATGCACATGAAGCTATAAGACCTACATATGTAGAAAAGACTCCAAATAGTATAAAAGAATATCTTACTAAAGATCAATTTAAGTTATATAACTTAATATGGAGAAGATTTGTTGCAAGTCAAATGGAAGACTCTGTATTTGATATATTAAATGTAGAGTGTAAGATAGATGATTATATATTTAAAGCTACAGGATCAAAATTAAAATTTGATGGATATACAAAAATATATAATTTTACTGACAGAGAAGATAAAATATTACCAACTATAAATGAAGGTGACATATTAGATATAGAAGATATAATACCAACTCAACACTTTACTCAGCCACCTGCTAGATTTACAGAGGCAAGTTTAGTAAAGACTCTAGAAGAGTTAGGTATAGGTAGACCAAGTACATATGCGCCTACTATAGCAACTATACTAAATAGAGAATATGTTGAAAAACAAGGTACAAGTTTACATCCTACAGAATTAGGGATAATAGTCACAGATATACTAGAAAAAAACTTCCAAAAGTTTATAGATGCTGATTTTACTGCTCAAATGGAGAGTAAGCTAGATGAAATAGAAGAAGGTCATATGAAGTGGAAAGATGTAGTTAGAGAATCATATGAACCACTAAAAGAAGCTATAGAAATAGCTAAAGAAAGTATAGAAAAAATAAACATGGATGAGGAAACAGATGAAGTATGTGAAAACTGTGGAGAAAAGATGTTTATAAAATACGGTAGATTTGGAAAGTTTATAGCATGTAAAAACTATCCGGAATGTAAAACGACAAAACCATTAGTTAATAAAATAGGCGTAAAATGTCCTAAGTGTCATGAAGGAGATATCATTCTTAGAAAATCTAAAAGAGGGAAAGCATTTTATGGTTGTTCTAGGTATCCAGAGTGTGACTTTGTAGCATGGAATAA
This sequence comes from Romboutsia sp. D33t1_170424_H2, assembly GCF_015669105.1. NCBI lineage: Bacteria > Bacillati > Bacillota > Clostridia > Peptostreptococcales > Peptostreptococcaceae > Romboutsia > Romboutsia sp. D33t1_170424_H2. Next base: position 311,455 of record NZ_JADOZQ010000002.1, read on the forward strand.
ACCAACAGGAGAATTATGTTCAGAATGTGGGTCATATATGGTAGAAAAGGTCACAAAGGGTGAAACTAAAGTTGTATGTTCTAATAAAGATTGTAAGAATTTAAATAATAAAGAAAACGATAATATAAAACCAGTGAATGAAAATAGCGAAAATTAGAAAAATAAGGCCTATTATATTGAAAAAGGTTTGATTTTGTGATAATATTCTATTGCATAATGCGTATTAAGAATAAAAATTTAGATAGATGAATAGGGAAAAGCTGAAAAGGCTGATTTTCATGAGGAGATGAATTATAATGGCGAGTGAAGTATTACAAAAAACTAGAAGGATAAATAAAACGTTACAAACAAGTGGTGGCAGTAATGTTTCTTTTGACTTATTAGCTGGAGCATTAGGTGAGGTGTTAAGTGCAAATATATACATACTAAGCTCTAAAGGTAAAGTATTAGGCTTATTCCTAAATGATGAAAAAGATAGTTCGGTAGTAGAAGAAGAGGGGACAAGACAAAAAAAATTCCCAGAAGAGTATACTAAAAATATGCTAAAAGTATCTGATACATTAGAGAACTTAACAGGAGAAAAATTATTAGAGTTCTTCCCTCTAGAAGCAGAAAGAGCACAAAAATATAATACAATAGTTCCTATATTAGGAAGTGGACAAAGATTAGGTACACTACTTATATCGAGGTATGATAAAGAGTTTAATGATGATGATCTAGTTATAGCAGAGTATAGTGCAACAGTTGTAGGTCTTGAAATATTAAGAGCTATAGGTGAAGAATTAGAAGTTGAAATGAGAAAGAAAGCGGTAGTACAAATGGCTATAGGCACTTTATCTTATTCAGAACTTGAAGCTGTAGAGCATATATTTGAAGAATTAGATGGCAAAGAAGGTTTATTAGTAGCTAGTAAAATAGCTGATAGAGTTGGTATAACAAGATCAGTTATAGTAAATGCACTTAGAAAATTTGAAAGTGCTGGAGTAATAGAATCTAGATCGTTAGGTATGAAGGGGACACATATAAAAATACTTAATGACAAGCTTATAGAAGAATTAAAGAAATTAAAATCAAATTACTAATAATAAAAGGTATCTATAAACGTTTATAGGTACCTTTATTTAATACAAGTATATTAGGAGGTAATATGCAACCGTTAGCAGATAGATTTAGACCTCAAAGTATAGATGATATGGTGGGGCAATCTCACATAATAGGAAAAGGGAAAATATTAAATAAATTAATACAAAATAAAACTATACCAAATATGATTTTATATGGCCCTCCAGGAACAGGTAAAACTACCTTAGCAAACATAATAGCAAACGCAACAGGAAAAAAGTATATAAAACTAAATGCTGTAAACTGCGGTGTCAAAGAAATAAAAGAAGTAATAGAGGCCACTAAAAGAGACCTATTTTCTTATAATGGTATAATTTTAATGTTAGATGAGATACAAGCTCTAAATAAAAAACAACAACAATCATTACTAGAAGTTATAGAGGAAGGATCAGTAACTTTAATAGCAAGTACAGCAGATAACCCATACTTTGCTATATATAAAGCAATACTTAGTAGATGTTCAGTATTTGAGTTTAAACAAATAAATTCACAAGATATATTTATAGGCCTTATGAATTCAATAGAAAAATTAAGAAATCTCTATAAAAGCAAAACAATAAAAGTTGAAGAAAAGGCTATAAGATATATAGCAGAAACTTGCAATGGTGATATGAGAAGTGCTTTAAACAAATTAGAACTTGTATTTAATGTTAGCATTGATAGTAATTCTGATGAAATTAACATAACTCTAGATAATACAATAGAATGTTCTTCTGTTAAGATACTTAATTATGACAATAAAGGAGATGATAGCTACTCAATATTGTCTGCATTTCATAAGTCTATAAGAGGTTCTGATATAGATGCATCTATACATTATCTAGCAAGGCTTATAAAGGCAGGAGACTTAAATAGTATAACTAGGAGGCTTTTGTGTATTGCATGTGAAGATGTAGGACTAGCTGTACCCCAAGCTATAACTATAGTTGAGGCTTGTGTCAACGCAGCAAATCAACTAGGGTTTCCAGAAGCACAATTGCCTTTAGCACAAGCTACAATATATCTAGCAAATTGTCCTAAGTCTAATTCTACATACGCTGCTATACAATCAGCTATATATGATTTAGATAATATAGAAGTTGGAGATATACCAGTCCACTTAAAAGATGCACACTATAGTGGTGCTAAAAATCTAGGTAGAGGTATAGACTATAAATACCCTCATAATTATGAAAATAATTATGTAAGTCAGCAATACATGCCAGAACTTATAAAAGATAAAAAATATTACAATCCAGGTAAAAATAAAAATGAGATGGCTTTTAAAGCTTATTGGGAAAATTTAAAAAATAAAGGTTAATAAGAAGGAGATATATTAACAATTATAAAATTATCATAAAAACCACTATTGATAATAAAAATATTATAAGGGTAGTTTTCATATATATATTGATTTTTATATCAGGGGGAAGTATATGATTTTGAAAATAGATGAAAAATATCATAAGAAGGTAGTTGATTATTTAAGCAAGGAACCTGAATTTAATTTATTTATAGTTGGGGATATTGAAAGATTTGGATATGATAATAGTTTTTTTAGTGTATGGGCAGATATAGATAGAAGTGGCAATATAGAAGGAGTATTAGTTAAATATTTAGATTTTTTAACATTTTATTCTCATTCTAAATTTAATGTAAAGAGATTTTCTAACTTTATAGACAAATTAGATTATACTGAAATAAGTGGTAAAACAGCATGTTTAGAAAAATTTGAAAAAAATTTAAATATCAATAGAAAAAGAATAGTTAGTTTTTGTAAGTTACTTACAACCAAAAATTTAGAAAATACAATGAGAAGTTCAAATGTAAAAAAGATTAGATTTGGTAATATAGGTAAAGTGGTAAAATTATATGAAGTTATAGAAGAATTTGAAAACACTACAGTAGAAAACATAAAAAATCTTCTAAAAACTGGAAGGGGTTATTATATACCATGTGATAAACAAGTTGTTGCTATGGCAAAGAGTACATTAGAAAGCCAAAAATATGGACTTATAGTTGGTGTAGGGACTCATCCAAATTACAGAAATAAAGGTTATGCAACTGTATGTATAAGCAAGTTATGCAGAGAATTATTAGAAGAAGGAAAAATTCCGTGTTTATTTTATGATAATGAAGAAGCAGGAAAGATATATAGAAAATTAGGATTTAAAGAAATAGGAAAATGGAGTATTTATTATGCTTAGGGTGTCCTCTTATTGGGAGATACCCTATTTTATATTCAAACAATATAGACATGACTAAAGTTTAAGAAAAAACTTTATTATTTAGTGAGTATTATAGGATATATTTTTTGTAAAAATTGGACTTGTATAATTATATAATGTATAATCATTAAATATAAAAGAGGTGATACTACCATGAAAAAAATAATTTGCTTAGTATTAGTTATTTTAGCAATGGGAACTATGTATTATTTTTCAAGCCAAGAAGGTAATGTATCTAAAATACAATCAGATAAAGTTGTTAAAATAGTTGATGAAGTAAGACAAGAGGTTACTCTAAAAGATAGTAAGTTAATAAGTATAAAAGATAAAGTATTTAATGTTTTGAAAAGATATGGAAGCAAAAGTTATATAGTTAGAAAATTAGCTCATTTTAGTATATATTCATGTATTGGCATCTCTTTATGTTTAATGCTTTATGTATTTACTAAAAGAGTATTTATATCAGCTACACTAGCATTTATAATAAGTGCTTTATATGCTTATTACGATGAAATGAGACAACTATCAGTAGCTGGAAGAGTTGGAAGTATAAAGGATGTATTTATAGATTCAAGTGGAGCTATTACTGGAATAATAATACTGGTTGTAATAATAGTTATGTTTAATGGAATAAGAGGATTTTTTAATTTCCTATTCAAAAAAAGTAATTATAAAGAGACTGTTTAAATACGGTCTTTTTTACTTATAAAAAATATTTAGAAAAATTAAAAAAATAATATGTTTACGCTATAAAAAAGGTGGTATATATATAGTATAAATAAAGCATTTTAATTAGTGAATGTGAAAAAATAAAACCTAGTAAATTAGTATGAATTTAATGTTGACAAAATTACTAGGATATAATAAAATAATATTGAAGATAAAACCTAGTAAATTACTATGAATTGTAATTGAGTAAAGGGTGATAATATATGAAACTATCAACTAAAGGTAGATATGGGCTTAAAGCTATGTTTGAATTATCTCTAAATGAAGAGAATGGACCAGTTCCATTAAAATATATAGCTAAAAAACAAAATATATCAGAACAATATTTAGAGCAGATATTTTCATCACTTAAGAAATCTGGACTTGTTAAAAGTGTAAGAGGTGCACAAGGTGGATATTTGCTAGCTAAAAAACCTGAAGAAATAAAAGTAGGGGATATTTTAGTAGTGCTAGAAGGACCTATATCAATTTCAGATTGTGTTATAGATGAGGATATTTGTGAAAATTCAAATATATGCGTTACAAAAGTCGTTTGGGAAAAATTAAAGAAGGGAATAGAGGATGTAATAAATGCTATAAACCTTCAAGACATGATAGATGATTACAACAAAAACAAATTAGACTGTGATATAACAAATTTATTAAAGTAGATTGGAGCGAATACAAAATGGAAAAAAGAAGATTATATATGGATTATTCAGCTACAACACCTGTTAAAAAAGAAGTACTAGATGAAATGATGCCTTATTTAACAGATTATTTCGGGAATGCATCTAGTTTTCATACATTCGGAAGAGAAGCAAAAGCTGCATTAGATAAAGCTAGAGGGCAAGTAGCAAACCTTATAAATGCAAAACCAAATGAAATATACTTTACAGCTGGTGGAACAGAAAGTGATAACTGGGCAATAGAAGGAGTTGCTTTCTCTAATAAACATAAAGGAAACCACATAATAACATCTAAAATAGAACACCATGGTATACTTCATGTATGCGAATACTTAGAAAAATATCATGGATTTGAAGTAACTTACCTAGATGTTGATGCTGAAGGTAGAATTAAATTAGATGAATTAGAAAAAGCTATAAAAGACACTACAATATTAATAACTATAATGTTTGCAAATAACGAAATAGGAACTATACAACCTATAAAAGAAATAGGTGAAATAGCTAAAAAACATAATATAATATTCCACACAGATGCAGTTCAAGCAGCTGGAAATATTAATATAGATGTTAAAGAATTAAATATAGACTTAATGAGTATGTCTTCTCACAAGATATATGGACCTAAAGGAATAGGTGCTTTATACATCAAAACTGGAACAAAGTTACATTCATTTGTACACGGTGGAGCACAAGAAAGAAGAAGAAGAGCTGGTACTGAAAATATACCTGCAATAGTTGGATATGGAAAAGCAGCAGAAATGGCTAAAAAAAATATGGATAACCATATAGAAAGACTTACTGCATTAAGAAAAAGATTAATAGATGGAATACTTGAAAATATACCATACACAAGAGTTAACGGAAGTATGGAACATAGATTACCAGGAAATGTTAACTTCTCATTTGAATTTATAGAAGGAGAAGGAATACTATTAATGCTAGACATGTTAGGTATAGCTGCATCAAGTGGTTCTGCATGTACATCAGGTTCATTAGATCCATCACATGTTTTAATGGCTATAGGATTACCTCATGAAATAGCACATGGTTCTTTAAGATTATCTATAGGAGACTTTACAACTGAAGAAGACATAGATTATATAATAGAACAATTACCAACAGTTATAGAGAGATTAAGAAGTATGTCACCTCTATATGACAAATTTATAAAAGAAAACAAAGACAAATAATATCGGGAAGATTTAATATATAAAATTAAAGGAGGATAACATCATGCAATATAGTGAAAAAGTTATGGATCATTTCATGAATCCAAGAAATATAGGAGAAATAGAAAATGCTAGTGGAATAGGCGAAGTAGGAAACGCTAAATGTGGAGATATAATGAGAATATATCTTGATATAGATGAAGATACAAAAGTTATAAAAGACGTTAAATTTAAAACTTTTGGATGTGGATCAGCAATAGCTAGTTCATCAATGGCTACAGAAATGGTAAAAGGTAAAACTATAAATGAGGCATTAGCAGTAACAAACAAAGCTGTTGCTGAAGCTTTAGATGGTTTACCACCAGTTAAAATGCACTGCTCAGTACTTGCTGAACAAGCTATAAAATCAGCTTTAATAGATTATTCTAAAAAGCACAATATACACATACCAGAATTAGATGGTGTTGTTATAGATGATGATCATGATCATCACCATGATATAGAAGAGGAAGAAATGTAATTTATTAAGTAATAGATGATATAATATCCCTTTTAAGTTAATACTTAAAAGGGATATTATATTTTATATATTGAAAAATTATGCTATTATCCTTTTAAAAAGTTATAAAAATATATATAATAGTAAGATAAATGTAATTAACAAAAGAAGGTGACGTTATGAAAAAAAGAGTTATGATCGGTATGAGTGGTGGAGTAGACAGCTCTGTTGCAGCGTATCTTTTAAAAGAGCAAGGATATGATGTAATAGGTGTTACTATGAAATTATGGCAAGATGATGATGATGAACTTATAGAAAATGAAGGTGGATGTTGTTCATTAGCAGCTGTTGAAGATGCGAGACAAGTTGCTGACAAGATAGGTATACCTTTTTATGTATTAAACTTTAGTGATGTATTTAAGGAAAAAGTTATAGAACCATTTATAGACGAATATTTAAATGGAAGAACCCCTAATCCTTGTATATCTTGTAATAAGCACATAAAATTTGATGACTTCTTTAGAAAAGCTCGTCAAATAGGATGTGATTATGTAGCTACAGGACATTATGCAAAAATAGAAAAAGATGAAGAAAGCGGAAGATTTTTACTTAAAAAATCTGTTACAGATAAAAAAGACCAAACTTATGCTTTATACAACTTAACTCAAGAGCAGTTAGAACATACTTTACTTCCAATAGGAGATTATGAAAAGGATAGAGTTAGAGAAATAGCAAAAGAAATGGGCATGGATGTTCATAATAAGCCAGATAGTCAAGAAATATGCTTTGTCAAAGACAATGATTATGCTGGATATGTTAAAAAACATTCTAAAAAAAGAATTGAAGAAGGATTCTTTGTAGATACTAAAGGAAATGTATTAGGAAAACACAAAGGTATAATAAACTATACTATAGGTCAAAGAAAAGGTCTAGGAATAGCGCTTGGTAAGCCTATGTTTGTTGTTGATATAGACCCTGTTAGAAATACAGTTGTACTTGGAGATAATGAAGATATATTTAATAAAGTATTAATAGCTAAAGATGTAAACTTTATATCAATAGATGGTGTAAAAGAAGACGAACCTATAAGAGTTGAAGCTAAAATTAGATATTCAGCTAAGCCATCACCAGCTACTGTATACAAGCACGGAGAAGATGCTATAAAGATAGTATTTGATGAGCCACAAAGGGCTATAACTAAAGGTCAATCAGTTGTTATGTACAACGGTGATGTTGTAGTTGGCGGAGGAATCATAGACTTAGCTTTATAAAGCTATTTTATTAATAACTAAGATAAAATTACAAGTATTTGTGAAACAATATGAATATAAATTTATATGTGTAGCAAAATACTATTGATTATTTCAACATAATTTAGTAATATAATGTAATAAAACAAATATATTAAATACAGTGAAAAGAAATAGTAAATTAATTGAAGCTTTACAGAGAGAGAATATTGGTGAGAGTTCTTATGATAGATTAATTGAAGCAGTCTTTGAGTATCGATTTTGAAATAATAGTATGAGTCGACGGTAGTTCCGTTATAACTTAAGGTTTTCCGAAGATACTGAATATTCAGTAAGTAGGGTGGTACCGCGAGAATAAGCTCGCCCCTATACTATGTTATAGTGGCGAGCTTTTTTATATGCAAATTTGTAATACATAATTAAGGAGGAAAAAATAATGCAATCAATGGGATTAAATGAAATAAGAAGTAAATTTTTAAACTTCTTTGAATCTAAAGGTCATTTAGTGCAACCAAGTTATTCACTAGTTCCACAAAATGACAAAAGTTTATTATTAATAAATGCAGGTATGGCACCGCTTAAAAACTACTTTACAGGTGCTGAAGTACCACCAAGCAAGAGAATGTCAACTTGTCAAAAATGTATAAGAACAGGTGATATAGAAAATGTAGGTGTTACAGCTAGACATGCTACATTATTTGAAATGCTAGGTAACTTCTCTTTCGGAGATTACTTTAAGCATGAAACATTAAAGTGGGGATGGGAATTTGTTACAGAACATTTAAACATACCTCAAGATAAAATATGGGTAAGTGTATACTTAGAAGATGATGAAGCTTACGAAATATGGGAAAAAGAAATAGGTATACCTAAAGAAAGAATAGTTAGACTTGGTAAAGAAGATAACTTCTGGGAAATAGGTACTGGTGCTTGTGGTCCTTGTTCAGAAATACATTTTGATAGAGGTCCTGAATATGGGTGTGACAATCCAGATTGTAAGCCAGGATGTGATTGTGATAGATACTTAGAATTCTGGAATCACGTATTCTCTCAATTTAACAAAGATGAAGATGGAAACTACAACCCACTTGAGCATAAAAACATAGATACAGGTATGGGTCTTGAAAGAATGGCTTGTATAATGCAAGGTGTTGACACTATATTTGAAGTCGATACTATAAAGCATATATTAAACTCTGTTGAAAAAATAACTAATACAACTTATGGAAAAGATGCTAAGAATGATAAATCTATAAGAATAATAACTGACCATATAAGAAGTGTTAGTTTCTTAGTATCAGATGGTGTACTTCCATCAAATGAAGGAAGAGGATACGTTCTTAGAAGATTACTTAGAAGAGCTGCTCGTAATGGAAAATTACTTGGAATGAAGGAATCATTCTTATATAAATTAGTTGACGAAGTTATAAAAGTAAGTGGAGAAGCTTACCCAGAGCTAGTTGAAAAGAGAGACTATGTACAAAAAGTTATAAGAATAGAAGAAGAAAAGTTTAATGAAACTATAGATAAAGGTATAGAAATATTAGCTTCTTATATGGAAGATTTAAGAAAAGAAGAAAAGACAGTATTAAGTGGAGAAAATGCATTCAAACTATACGATACTTATGGATTCCCTGTTGACTTAACTAGAGAAATATTAGAAGAAGAACATATGACTATAGATGAAGAAGGATTCCATGCTGAAATGGAAAAGCAAAGACAAGCAGCAAGAGATGCTAGAGGAAATATGGACTCTGTAGCTTGGGAAAAAGATGCAGTATCTCAATTAGATAAGTCTATATGCACATCATTTGAAGGATATAACAACTTAAATGAAGAAGCTACTGTTAAGGCAATAGTTAAGGATAATGAAATAGTTGAAAGTGTTGAAGCAGGTGATGAAGCTATAATAGTACTTGATAAAACTACTTTCTATCCAGAAGGTGGAGGTCAAGCAGGAGATAAAGGTACTTTAGTTAATAAAAATGAAGATATCGTAATAGATGTTGTTGATACTAAAAAAGGTCCAAACAATACTATAAAACACATAGTTGTTGTAAGAAGTGGTAAAATAAATGTAGGAGAAACTTTATTTGTTAAAGTAGATAAAGAAAGAAGAATGGCTTGTGCTAGAAACCATAGTGCTACTCACATACTTCATAAAGTATTAAAAGAAGTATTAGGAGAACATGTTAATCAAGCAGGTTCTTTAGTTACAGAAGATAGATTAAGATTTGACGTAACTCATTTTGAAGCTATAACTAAAGAGGAAATAAAAGTTATAGAAGAAAAAGTAAATGATATAATATTTGATGCTTTAGATATAACTTGTGAAAATATGAGTATAACAGATGCTAAAAATAAAGGTGCTATGGCTTTATTTGGAGAAAAATATGGTGATGAAGTAAGAGTTGTTTCTATGGGAGATTATTCTATAGAACTTTGTGGAGGAACTCACTTAACTAACACTTCTCAAATAGGAATGTTTAAGATATTATCTGAAGGTGGAGTAGCTGCAGGAGTTAGAAGAATAGAAGCTATAACAGGTAAGGCAGTTTACAACTACTTAAATGGAAAAGAAGATGTAATAGCTAATGTTTGTTCAAGCTTAAAAACTAAAGAAGATAGCTTAATTACAAGAGTAGTAGCTTTATTAGAAGAAAACAAAAACTTAGCTAAAGAATTACACGATGTTAAAACTAAGATGAGTTTACAATCAATAGAATCAGTACTTGATTCAAAGGTTGATGTAAATGGAGTTAACTTAGTTACTGCTAAATTTGAAGGAATGGATATGAATACTTTAAAAGAAGTAGCAGATAACTTAAGAGACAAATTACAAAGTGGAGTTGTTGTTTTAGCAAATGTAGCTGATGATAAGTTAAATCTTGTTGTAACTGCTACTAAGGATGCAGTAGATAAAGGAATACACTCTGGAAATATAGTTAAATCTATAGCAGCTATAGCTGGTGGAAAAGGTGGAGGAAGACCTAATATGGCTCAAGCTGGTGCACCAGATGTAGAAAAAGTAGAAGAAGTATTAAATGGAGCTAGTGAAGTTGTAAAATCTCAAATAAAATAATTTTAATAAGGGGGATTTAACATGAATAATAATTTTGATAGTACTGTGAAATTTGAAGGATTTGAATCTGAAAATATGAGTATTAGTGATACAATAAAATTTGTATATCAATCACTAGTTGAAAAGGGGTACAATCCTATAAACCAATTAATAGGATATATCTTATCAGGTGATTCTAGTTATATAACTAGTCATAACAATGCAAGGGCTGTTATAAAGAGATTTGAAAGGGATGAAATACTAGAGGAAGTAATAACACATTATCTAAATAGAAAGTAGGTCAATCTTATGAAAAAAAAGGTTGTATCAGTGTTGATAACATTAATGATACTCCTAGTTTCTATTCCAAAATATAGCTTTGCCGATGAACACGGCAAAGTTATATTTATTAATATGAATAGAACTAATTTAAATACTATGCTAAGTGTACCAACTCTTAAAAAAGAATTAAAAAATAGAGGATATGTTGCCCTTATGAATATAAGAGGTGATGGAGGTACTGATGATAGAAGATCTTATGCTAGTATGGGTGCAGGAGGAAGAGTTAATGTATCTGCACAAGAGTATATAGATTTTCAAGAGTTAACTAAAGAAAATGGAAAAGTTTTTAAATCCGTAACAGGTAAAGAACCAAAGGCAATAAACAATATAGATATAAATAAATCTATAAATGATAATATAGAATATGGCCAATATGGATCAATGCTAGGTGCCCTTGGACAAACATTATCTGAAAATAATTTAAAAACAGCAGTTCTTGGAAATAGTGACAAGATTGAAAATGGAGAGCTTGTAAAAAATAGAAATATAGGCTTAGTTGCAATGGATGAGTACGGAAGAATAGATGGTGGAAACATTGATAATATTAATGTAAAAGATGAATCTATGCCGTATGGAATAAGAACAGATTATAATAAACTTATAAAAGAAACTCAAAAATATTACAATGAAAGTGATGCTATATTTGTTGACTTAGGAGATACATATAGATTAGATCAATATAGATTATTCTTAAATGATAATACATACAAAAGTATGAAGGCAAATATAGTTAAAAATATAAATAAATACCTTAAAGAAGTATTTAATATGGTAGGAGAAAATGATGTTGTATATATAAGTAGTGCATTTCCAAATGATCTAGACTACAAAAACAGAAGAAGATTATCTCCTATAATAAAGTTTGAAGGAAATAAAAAAGGATTGTTATCATCAGCAACTACTAGAAGAGAAGGAATAGTTGCTAATATAGATGTTGGTGTTGATATCTTAAATGAATTTGGACTTAAAAATAAAAATATGGTAGGTAGAAGCTATGAATTAATTCAAAAGGATGATAACATAGGTTATATTCAACATGAATTTGTAAAAATGGTTTCAGTATCTGACATAAGAGCAAATGTAGTAAATACATTTGTTGGTATAGTGTCAGCTTCTTGGGTAATAGGAATGATTGCTATATTACTTAGAAAATATGTACCATACAAAGAACGAGTATTTAATGTATTAAAAGAGCTTATAAAATTAGGGATAATAATGCCACTAGCACTACTTCTGGCACCTGTATTTAATTTTAAGACACCTATGACTATAACAGCTGGGATAGTACTTACTACACTAATTCTTTATATATTAGGTAGAAAGCTATTTAAAGATGATATAAAGCAAATGGGATTCTTTGCTTTAGTAACTATAATTGTTATAGTTATTGACTCCGTATTTGGAACATATTTAATGAGAAACAATATAATGAGTTATGATGCTATAATAGGTGCAAGATACTACGGTATAGGTAATGAATATGAAGGAGTAACAATAGCAAGTGCTGTATTTGCTATGGCAGTGCTTCTAAATTACAAAAAAATACCTAAGTGGTTAGTAGCCCTAATGAGTATAGTAATACTAATAACAAGTGCATATCCTTCTATGGGAGCCAACGTTGGTGGTGCTATATCTGAATCAGTAGCATACTTATTATTTATACTACTTATATATGATGTAAAATTAGACTTTAAAAAGGTTATATTACTAGGAGTAGCAGCAGTAGCTGTAGTTGTAGCCTTTGCAGTATTAGACGTAGTATCAGGAAGTGAATCTCATTTATCTGTATTTGTAAATCAAATACTAGTAAATGGACCAGGAGCTATACTACAAACATTTGGTAGAAAGATACAAATGAATATGAAGTTAGCTCAAACTAGTGTATGGGTTAATATATTACTAGCAGGAATATTTATAATTGCTATGTTTATATTTAAGCCACCTAGACACTTTAGAGACATAGCTAAGAAATATCCTATATTATTTAAAGGATTTATTGCATCTATGGTAGGATGTATAGTTACACTTTTAGTTAATGACTCAGGAATAGTAGCAGCTTCAACTGCATCAATATACATACTTATACCAATAATAATTATAAGTATAAATATGATAATATTTAACAAAGAAGACAATAAAAATTAAACCATAAAGGTCAGGTTAAAACCTGACCTATCTTAAAATTTAAGGAGAAAAAAATGCTAGACGGAAGAATAATGGGACTTGATGTTGGTGATAAGACTATAGGAGTTGCAGTTAGTGACTTAATGGGTCTTACAGCACAAGGAGTTAAAACAGTAAAGAGAATAGGGAAGAAAAAAGACATAGAAGCATTAAAAGAAATAATAAAAGAAAGACAAGTAACTAAGATAGTTTCAGGGTTACCTAAGAATATGAATGGAACATTAGGTCCACAAGGTGAAAAAGTAATAAAGTTTTGTGAATTATTACAAGAAGAAACGGGAATAACAATAGAATACTGGGATGAAAGATTATCAACAGTAGCAGCAGAAAGAACACTTATACAAGGTAATGTTAGAAGAGAAAATAGAAAAAGTGTTATAGATATGGTAGCTGCTGTAATAATACTTCAAGGATACTTAGATAGACAAAGAAATTTTTAAAATATATATAAATTAACTAGTTTATGATATATAATATAGTTAATAAATAGAATTAGAGGTGGATAACATGCAAGAAAATATAATAAACTTAATCGATGAAAATGGCCAAGAAAGTGCTTTTGAAATAATATTAACACTAGAAGCAGAAGGAAAAGAATATGCTATATTAGTTCCTTTAGAAGAAGAAACAGAAGAAGCTTTAGTATTTAGAATTGACCAAGATGAAGAAGGCGAAATATTAGTTCCATTAGAAGATGACAAAGAATATGAAATAGTTGTTGATGTATACAACACATTAATGGAAGAAGAAGGATTAAACTTCGACGAAGACGAAGAATAATAAAAAGACTACCTAGCAATAGGTAGTTTTTTATATATTAAGGTATTATAAACTATTTAGTTTTAGGATAATTTATAGTAGTTTAATATATAAAATTTAAAATATTTTACTGATACTTAGTTTGAGAGATTGATGCAAACATAAGTTAGATAAGATATATAATTGGTAAAATGAAATATTTCGTCGATACGTCGCTTAAGCATAGTAAATTTTTTGAGTAAAAATATAATAGTGAGGCAAAATATTTACAAATAAGAATAAGGAGTAATGATAATGAAAAAATTTATATTATGTCTTTTTATAATACTTATTTGTATAACACAAAAGATTGACTCATTAGAAAATAGTAGTTTAGAAAATAGTAAAAATGATATTGAAAATATACTTCTAATTGGGATAGATAGTTCAAATACTAATAAACCATCAAGGTCTGATTGTATGATAATACTAACTATAGATACTAAAAATAAAGCTCTAAGGCTTACGTCCCTAGCCAGAGATACATTAGTTAATATACCTAATATAGGATATGAAAAATTAAATCATGCATATGCTTATGGTAAGGAAAAACTACTTTTAGAAACAATAAATAATAATTTTAATTTAGATATAAAGGATTATGCAGTAGTAGATTTTAAATCATTTATAGAAATAGTAGATACTATAGGAGGGGTAGAAGTAGACGTTAGTCAAAAAGAAATAGAATACCTTAATAAAACTATAGAAGTCTGTTATGATTTAAATTCTCAAAATGAGGGTAATATAAAGTATATAGACAAAGTAGGAAATAACAAATTAAATGGATACCAAGCTCTTGCTTATGCAAGAATAAGGAAGATGGATACCATTTATAAGCGAGATGAAAGACAAAGAAAAATATTAACTGATATAGCAAACAAATTAACTAATATACCTTTAAAAGATTATCCAAAGGTTATAAGTAGTGTAGTTAAACATATAGATGTAAATATATCTATTGATAAAATATTTAAATTAGCATTAATATCGCAAAAGTTAGCTAATTATGAGATAAAGCAATTGGAGTTTCCAGTAGAAAAATATAGAGATGAAGGTATAAGCGATGAAAGTAAAAAGTATGTTATAAAGTGGGAAAAAGAAGAAAATTTGAAAATTCTAAATGATTTTATATATAACAAATAAAATGTCTAGAAATCATTGACAAAATGACCATTATCAAATAAAATAATTAATAAAGATTATCAATTGAAAACAAGGGTGATATTATATGAATACAATGGAGTTATTAAAAGATAAATTAAAAGAAACAGGATTTAAAATTACACCACAAAGAAGAGCGATAGTTGAAATACTTATAAAAAATACAGATAAACATTTAAGTAGTGAAGAAATATATGATTTAGTTAGAGTAGATTGTCCTGAAATTGGATTAGCAACAGTTTATAGAACTATGCAGTTATTAGATGATGTTGGAGTTATATCAAAGCTTAACTTAGATGATGGATGTATAAGATATGAAATATGCTTAGACAAAGAAGACAGCCATAATCACCATCATTTAATATGTAAAAATTGTTCAAAGATAATAGAGGTTAAAGAAGATTTACTAGACTCAATCGAAAAACAGATACAAGAAACATATAAGTTTGAAATAATAGATCACGATTTAAAGTTTTACGGATTATGCGAAGATTGTTCTAAATAAAATTATATTTTTTACTAGATAAAAAGGCATCTATCAAAAGATAGATGCCTTTTTGATTATGGATATTTATTAAATGTGTCTACTTAATAATGGATAAAAGCTATAAAATTCACATAAATAAAAAATGTTAAATATATAAAAACATACTTAATATATGATGATAAAAGCCGATAATATAAATTATAAATATTAGAATAGTGGAGCTTTCTAAAGATACAAAAAATATAGAAGGGACATTGAATTATGACTGGTTTAATATCGTTATTTTTAGGTTTTGGATTTTTATTACTAGGTTTTATGGGTGAAGGAGGGCATGCTAATGCTCTTATTTCTTGGACTCCTCTTGTAATAGTATTTGGAGGAACAATTGGTTCCTTAGGTACATCATTTACGCCTAAACAATTAAAAAATATAGGTAGAATTTTAAAAGTTGCTTTTACTAGAAAATCAGCAGACTTAGTAGAAGTAATAGCATATCTTAATCATGTATTAGACAAAGTAAAAAAAGAAGGTTTTTTAAGTATTGAATCTGAAGTAGACGAAGAAGAAAAAATGGATCCTTTTATGAAAAAGGCTCTTTTATCAGCTATTGATGGGGTTCACCCTGAAGAGCTTAGAAATATGTTAGAAATTGAAGCGTCAATGAGTTTTAAAAGACATAAGGTGGGCGCAGCTATATTTGACTCTGCTGGAGGAACAGCACCAACTATGGGTATCGTTGGTACAGTTTTAGGTCTTATACACGTTCTTGGAGGACTAGCAAGTGCAGATATGAATGCCTTAGGAAGTAGTATATCGGCTGCATTCTTAGCAACTCTTTATGGACTTGGAAGTGCTAACTTAATATTCCTTCCAATTGCAACTAGACTTAAAAATTTAGGAAAAAATGAACAATTAGAAAAAGAAATTATAATGGAAGGTATAACATTAATTCAACAAGAAGTAAGCTCAACAATATTTATAGAAACGCTTAAAGGTTTTTTAGATAAAAAGGAGCAAGCTAAGCTAGAAGCAAGATATTTAGAACACGTTGAATTGGAGGGTTAATCATGCAAAAAAGAAATAGATTTGAAGAAGAAGAAGAGCATGAAAACCATGAACGTTGGTTACTTTCCTATGCAGACTTTATAACATTATTAATGATATTTTTCATTATAATGTATGCAATGAGTAGTATAAATAAAGGGAAATATGAAAAACTTACAACTGCTTTAAATGAGGCTATGGGTGATGGAACAGCTATAGCAGATACTGGAAGCAATATGGGTGGAGAAACTGGAAATGGCCTAAGTGAAAATGAAAAGTTAGAGAAAGTAAAAGAAAAGTTAGATAAGTATCTAAAAGAAAATAATCTTTCAGGTAGTGTTAATACAACAATAGAAAAAAGAGGATTAGTTGTTAGCTTTAATGATTCATTATTCTTTAATAGTGGTAAAGCAGACGTAAAACCAGATCAAGTTAATAAACTTGTTAAAATAAGTGAGATTATAAATAAATCCTTAGTAAAGGATAGTTATATAAGAGTTGAAGGTTATACAGATAATGTGCCTATGCACAATGAAATATTTAAATCTAACTGGGATTTATCAGTAATGAGGGCTAGTAACGTAGCGCAGATTTTAATAAATAATGGTGGAATAAATCCTCAAAAAATATCAGCAATAGGTTATTCAGAATATAGACCAAAATCTGATAATAATACAGTAGAAGGTAAGGCTAAAAATAGAAGAGTAGATATATTAATATTAAATTCTAAATTTAATGAAGTTGAGAATAATAAAAAGTAAGGTATATGCTCTAATTAACAATTTACATAAGATTATTAGTTTAAATATGATTTAAATAAAAAAGATATTAACACAATTTGTGTTAATATCTTTTTTATTTAGCTAAGTTTTAATACTTTAAGTATTTTTTTATTAAATTATTAAAATAACTAAAAGGGCCATAACATTGATAAATTTAATAAATTAAATTTATTTATTATAGTGAAAACTACTAATGTAGTTAAAATCATAATAAATATTATCTCTATAGTATTATTTAAAAAACCACCTACTTTAAAAAATCCTAGAGAAAACTTTTTATCACTAATAGGATATAAAAGAGGAATACCTGATCTTGTAAATAAATCTCCTAAAAATATATGACTAGCATAACTTATAGTTCCAAAAAATGATAAATTTAATATATTAGTTATTAGCTCGATTTGTTTTAATAAAAAATATACTATAATTATTGCAAATATACTGTGAGAAAAACTTCTATGTTTTAGCCAAGGAAATGTGGCAAGCATAAAGCAAAATATAGAAAAGTATATTTTAATATTAACTAAATAAAGACAAAATCCGAGAAGTATAAATATTAATGATATAAATACTTTTCTTAAGAAAGTATGATTAAGCTTTGACTCTATTATAAAAATAGATATAAATGTTATTAATGAGCTTAAAAAAAAGTTATCATTTATTTTAAGTGATATAAAAAATATAAATACATTTATCAAATATATTGTGATTTTTAAAATAAACTTAGAAGTATTCTTTTTTAAAAACATTTCAGATACTATTGAATTTGATTCATCTAAATCTGGTAGAATAGAGAAAAATGCAGATAATATGATATTAAAAATAGATATTGGTATATTAAATAATAATGAGGCTTGAATAACACTTAAAACACCTATAGTACAATGAGTTTTACCCCTCATAAAACCTCCCATTATAATTTAGATAAATATAATGCATATTTATCGCTAAATTTTATTTAATCAATACCTAAATAAAATGCATATTTAAGTATATAATTACAACTTTACTTAATTTGAACAAAGGATATATCCTTGGAGAAATGAGCAAAGCGAATTTTTATTTTATAGTTTGAGAATATCAGAATAATTTGACTTTGTCAAAATAATACAATAAATGTATTTCAAATACTACTTAATTTATTGATGAAATTATGGTACAATGATAATAACTGGTAAAGAGTGCGTGAATCGATATTATTTAAAATTTTAGAACGTGTTGAAATTTTAATAAAAACTGAATAGACATAGAGGAGATGATGCAGTTGTTCAAAAAAAGCGCCAATAAGATAAAAGTAATGGCACTAGGCGGTCTTAACGAAGTCGGCAAAAACATGACAGTTATCGAATACAAAGATGAAATAATTGTTATAGATGCGGGGTTAAGTTTTCCAGATGATGATATGTTAGGGGTAGATATAGTTATACCAGATATAACTTATTTAATCAAAAACAGAGATAAAATAAAGGGTATATTCATCACACATGGACATGAAGACCACATAGGAGCGCTTCCTTATATACTTAAAAAAATTAATGTACCTGTGTACGGTTCTAAGTTAAGCATAGGTCTTATACAAGTTAAGTTAAAGGAACATAAGTTAAATAACGTTAAGTTAAACGTTACTACACCAAGACAAATAATAAAGTTAGATCATATGGATGTTGAATTCATAAGAAATAATCACAGTATACCGGATGCTTGTTCTATAGCTGTTCATACAGATCAAGGAATAATATATCATACAGGTGACTTTAAAATAGACTTAACACCTATTGATGGGGATGTAATGGATATGCATAGAATATGTGAGCTAAGTAAAAAAGGTATACTTTTAATGTTAGCTGATAGTACTAATGCTGAAAGACCAGGATCTACATTATCTGAAAAGACAGTAGGATTAGGATTATATGATTTATTTAGAAAAGCTGAAAATAATAGAATAATAGTTGCAACATTTGCATCTAATATACACAGATTGCAACAAATAATAAATGCAGCAGAAAGATTTGGAAGAAAAGTTGCAGTTTCAGGAAGATCTATGGTAAATGTAGTAGGCGTTGCTAGTGAATTAGGATATTTAGACGTACCTGAAAATATGCTAATAGATCTAAACGATCTTCACAGATATGAAGATAGTGAAGTAGTTATAATAACTACAGGTTCTCAAGGAGAGCCAATGTCAGCTCTTGCTAGAATGGCAAGTTCTGATCATAAGAAAGTGGAAATAAGAAATGGAGATTTTATAATAATATCAGCTCATCCAATACCAGGAAATGAGAAATTAATATCTAAAGTAATAAACTGCTTATTTGAAAAAGGTGCAGAAGTTGTGTATGACGAAGTAGACATACACGTATCAGGACATGCTAAGCAAGAAGAATTAAAGTTAATCCATAGATTAGCTAGACCTAAGTTTTTCATGCCAGCACATGGTGAGTATAGAATGCTTAAAAAACATGCAGAACTAGCAGAAGAATTAGGTATGCCTAGTCAAAATATATTTGTAAATAAAACAGGAGATGTTTTAGAAATAGATAGAAATTCAGCTAAGGTAACAGGAACTATACAAACAGGAAATGTATTAGTTGATGGATTAGGTGTGGGAGATGTAGGAAACATTGTTTTAAGAGATAGAAAGCATTTATCAGAAGATGGACTTATGATAGTTGTAGTTACTATATCTAAAGAAGAAGGAAGAGTATTAGCAGGACCAGACATAATATCTAGAGGATTTGTATATGTAAGAGAGTCTGAAGATTTAATGGATGGAGCTAAAAATGTTATAAAAGATGTATTAAGAGACTGCGAAGATAAAAATATTAAAGAGTGGGCTTATTTAAAAAATAGTATAAAAGAAAACTTAAAAGAATATTTATACCAAAGAACAAAGAGAAATCCTATGATACTTCCTATAATAATGGAGGTATAATTAGAAAAGATTGAATATAATTTATTATATTCAATCTTTTTTTATGGGGGGAAACTATGTCAGTAAAAGATAGCGCTATGAAATTAGCAAATGAAATAAGAAATAGTAAGGAATATAAAGACTTTAGAAAAAATATGAATGAAGTAAAAAAAGATAAATCTTGTGAAAAACTTTTAAAGGAATATCAAGATATTCAAATTAAAGCACAAGGATATGTACTAAGAAACCAAGAGGTAGATAAAAAAGTCATTATGAAATTAGAATCTGTAGGAAAAAAGGTATCTAATAATAAAAAATTATATAACTACTTAAATAGTGAGCAAAAATTTAAATCTATGATGGATGATATAAATAAAATACTTGCTAAAAGTGTTGAAAAGGATTATAAATAGAAATACTATTAATAAATTTCATAGACTCACTAAGGAGAAAATAATATATGAAGATACTAGTCTTAAAAATAAGTTTAAGAGCAAATTGGGTTCATTCCCTTAAGGAAAAAAGAATGATAGTAAAAAGTATAATAAAAAAACTACAAAATAATTTTAATGTATCTATTATAGAAGTAGATAATCAAGATGTTCATCAGATAATATCAATAGGAATATGTAGTATAAGTTTAGAATTTAGTATGTGTGATTAAATAAAAGAAAAAATAATAAACTTTATAGAAGATAATACTGATGCATTAATGTTTGAAATAGAAGAAGAAATAATAAATTACTAAAAAGGACTTAAAGTTAAGTCCTTTTTTTATTACAAAAAATAACAATCATAAATACCTTATATTAGTAAAAGATAAAAACATATAGAAATTTACTAATAGGAGGTAAAAATATGAGCAAGCAAAATGCAAAAAAAGCTCTAAAGCAACTAAAAATGGAAGTTGCAGCTGATTATGGGATGACTTATGATGATGCATTTGAAATAATAGAAAATGCACATGTAAATGAAGTTTTAGCTAATCATTTAAAAAGAGTAGAAGAACATAAGACTTATTTTTCTAACAAATTAAATAATCAAAATTAATATAACTTAAGCATAAGAGGTGTATAATATGAAAAAGCTAGCTAGTATATTAGTTGCATTTATAATGGCTATTATACCTATTAATACAAGTTTTGCAAATGATACGGGAAACATAAATGTATCCTCAAAATCCGCAGTACTTATGGATGTAGGTAGCGGAAAAGTTTTATATGAAAAACAAGCACATGAAAAGTTGCCACCAGCTAGTGTAACAAAAGTAATGACTATGCTTTTATGTATGGAAGCACTAGAAAGTGGTAAGCTAAAATTAACAGATGAAGTGCAAATAAGTGAAAATGCATCTAGTATGGGTGGAAGTCAGATATTTTTAGAAGCTGGAGAAGTACAAGATGTAGATACGTTAATAAAAGGTATAGCAGTAGCATCAGCAAATGACGCTTGTGTAGCTATGGGAGAACATATTGGAGGAAGTGTAGAAGGCTTTGTAGATATGATGAATAAAAAGGCTAAAGAATTAGGTATGAAGGATACTAACTTTGTAAACACTAATGGTCTTCCAGTTGATAATCACTACACTACTGCTTATGATATAGCTTTAATGTCTAGAGAGCTATTAAAGCATGAAGCTATAAGTAAGTACCTTACAACTTGGATGGACAAGGTTGTAGTAGGAAAGAAAAAGGTAGAAGTAGGACTTGCTAATACTAATAAGATGGTAAAACACTATCAAGGTACAACAGGTGTTAAAACAGGATTTACACAACAGGCAAAATATTGTTTATCTGCATCAGCTAAAAGAGGAAATACTCATTTAATAGCAGTAACATTAGGTGCAGAAACTTCACCAGAAAGATTTAAAGATTCTTCTAACTTACTAAACTATGGATTTGCAAATTATGAAAGTGTTAATCTTTGTACAAAAGATGATAAAATAGCAAACATAAAGATAGATAAAGCTGAAGATGAAAATATAGAATTAGTTGCAAAAGATGATTTAAGCCTTTTAATCAAAAAGGGTGGAAATAAAAACTTTGAAAGAAAAGTTAAGTTAAATGAAAATCTAAAACTTCCTATCAAAAAGGGAAGTGTACTTGGACAGATGGAAATATATCAAAATAAAAAGTCTATAGGGAAAGTGGACTTAGTAAATAATAAAGATATAAATAAAGCTGGATATATGAAAATGCTACAAAGGGTTATAGAAAACATGTTTTAAAAAATAGGTGCCTTAAACAACTTTTATAGTTAGAATAAGGCACCTATTTTTACTAATAACAAAAACATCTAGATTTAGATGTTATAAATTTCATAAAAATTTCTTCTGATTTACTAAATTTATGATTTTTTCTATAAGATATATAATAATTAAATTTAGTATCTAATTCTTTTACATCAACTTTTTTTAGAGTTTGATTTCTAAGTTCTTGTCTAATTGTAATTTTAGGAACAAAAGAAAGTCCTCTACCAGAAACTACAGATTGTTTTATTGCTTCAGGGGAATTAAATGAAAATATTATATTTAGTTTATTAACATCTAAACCATTTTTTCTAAGTATATTCTCTAAATTAAGCCTAGTAGCAGATGAATCTTCTCTCATTACTATTGGTATATTATAAATATCATCTATAGATATTTTATTATAAGTAGAATCTGGACTTGCAACTAAAACAAGTTCATCAGAAAGTATAGATACACATTCTAAGTCATTAGGAACAGATGATTCTTGAATTATTCCTAAGTTTAGGGTCATATCTTGTATTTTTTTTATAATTGAAAAAGTACTATCTATATGCATGGATATATTTATATCACTGTATATTTGTTTAAAAGTATATAAAGTACAAGGAAGGGCATAGTCCCCCATACTCCTACATGAACCTATATTTAAATCAGTATTTCTTTCTTCAAGTTTTTTTAAAGAAAGATGTATATTATCTTCAAGTGCTAATATAGCATCTGCATAATCATAAACTATCTTACCTTCTTCAGTAAGTTCAACGCCTCGACGTCCTCTATTTAATAGACATACTCCAAGAGTATTTTCAAGACTTTGGATTTGCATACTAAGACCAGGCTGACTTAAGTGAAGCATCTTAGCAGCTTTAGATATACTTTTAAATTTAACAGTATTGTAAAACGAACGTAAATGTATAAGATTCATAAACACTCTCCTAAAAGTTTTTCAAATAATGATAATTAATTCTTACAATAAATACATTATATAACAAAACGTTATCATATATAACAAATACTTATATAAAATGATATAAAAACTATGTTAATATTTAAATATAGGTTTGATATAAAATTAACGAGTAATTAATATTATAAAAAATATTTCAAAGAGGTGAAGAAATTGAGTAGGAAAATTTTAATAGTAGGTGGAGTTGCAGGTGGAGCTTCAGCTGCTGCTAGGCTTAGAAGACTTAATGAAAATGATAAAATAATAATGTTTGAAAAAGGGCCACATGTATCTTTCTCAAATTGCTGTTTACCATATCACTTAAGTGAAGTTATAGAGGATGCAGAGTCTTTAGTTCTTATGCAACCAGATAAGTTCTTTAATCAATATAGAATAGATGCAAGAATAAATAATGAAGTTATAGATATAGATAGAACAAATAAAAAAATTAAAGTTAAAGATTTAATAAATAATAAAGAGTATGAAGAAAGTTACGATAAGTTAATATTATCTCCTGGTGCAAATCCAATAGTACCTAATATACCTGGAATTGAAAATATAAATGTATTTACAGTTAGAAATGTTGTTGATATAGCAAAATTAAAATATTTTGCTAATAAGTCATATGAAAATAAAGTAACTGTAATAGGTGGAGGATTTGTAGGAGTTGAAGTTACTGAAAATCTTAGAGAAGCTGGATATGATGTAACATTAATAGAAG
The DNA here is from genome assembly GCF_015669105.1 of Romboutsia sp. D33t1_170424_H2. Classification (NCBI taxonomy): domain Bacteria; kingdom Bacillati; phylum Bacillota; class Clostridia; order Peptostreptococcales; family Peptostreptococcaceae; genus Romboutsia; species Romboutsia sp. D33t1_170424_H2. The sequence goes on from NZ_JADOZQ010000002.1 coordinate 335,787, forward strand.
CATCTAAGCAAATAATGAAGCCATTTGACTATGATATGGTACAAATACTTCATAAAGAGTTAGATGATAAAGGTGTTAATTTAATATTAGAAGATAAGGTAGTAGCATTTGAAGATGGACATACTGTACTAGATTCAGGAAGAAAAATAAAGTCAGACGTAGTTATTATGGCTATAGGAGTTAGTCCTGATACTAAGTTAGCTAAACAAGCTGGGTTAGATATAGGTGAAACTGGATCTATAAAGGTAGATCACAATTACTGTACAAATGATAAAGATATATATGCAGTAGGGGATGCAATAGAAGTATATAATACTTTAACTCATAGAAAAACTAGATTACCACTTGCAGGGCCTGCTCAAAAACAAGCAAGAGCTGTTGCAGATCATATAAACAATATTCAAGTTAGAAATACTGGATTTATAGGTTCTTCAGTTATAAAGGTATTTGATTTAAATGGAGCATCTACTGGTCTTAATGAAAATATGATAAAGGAATTAGACATTAATATAGACTATGAAGTTGCAAGGGTTATACCTTCAGATAAAGTTGGATTAATGCCAGGAGCAAGTCCAATGCACTTTAAATTAATATTTGAAGTACCAACAGGAAAAATACTAGGAGCACAAGCTATAGGTAAAGGAAGTGTAGACAAAAGAGTAGATGTTATAGCAACTCTTATAAAATTTGGTGCAACTGTAGAAGATTTAAAAGATTTAGAGTTATGTTATGCACCAACATTTTCAACTGCAAAGGATGTAGTAAACCATGCTGGATATGTAGCATCTAATTTACTTAGCAATACATTTAAACAAGTACCCGTTACAAAGGTTAGAGAGCTAGTAGAAAATGGGGAATATATAATAGATGTTAGAGAAGAAAATGAATTTGAATTAGGTCATGTAGTAGGGGCTAAAAACATACCTTTAAGTCAATTAAGAGATAGATTAGATGAAATACCAAAGGATAAAATATTATATGTACACTGTAGAAGTGCACAAAGAAGTTATAATGCAGTATTAGCACTTAAGCAGTTAGGATTTGAAAATGTATATAATATAGCTGGAAGCTTTTTAGGTATATGCTTATATGAATATTTTAATGATAAGACTAAAAATAGAAAGCCTATAGTTACACAATATAATTTTAATTAGGGGATAATTTGGAGGAGTAATATGATATATAATTTCGATGAAATAATGGATCGTAGTAACAATTTTTCAGCAAAGTATGATGAGGCTAAAAATAAATTTGGGAGAGATGATATAATACCTCTTTGGATTGCTGATATGGATTTAAAAACAGCACAGCCTATAATAGATGCAATAATAGGAAGAGCTAATCAAGGGATGTTTGGATATGTATCAAGACCAGAAAGATACTTTGAATTAGTAAGAGAGTGGCAATTAAAGAGAAATAATTGGGATGTTGATACAACGTATATGGCACATGCTACAGGAGTAATGCCAATGATGTGTCATTTTATGAGAGAGTTTTTAAATGAAGGTGATAAGGTTATAGTTCAACCACCAGTATATTCGGAATTCTTTACAGCTGTAAAAGATTGGGGAGGAGAATTAGTATACAATCCTTTAAAGTTAGTAGATGGAGATTATCAAATGGACTTTGAAGACTTAGAAAAGAAGCTTAAAGATGGGGCTAAGTTTTTAATAGTTTGTAATCCTCATAACCCAGTTGGGAGAGTTTGGAGTAGAGAAGAACTAACTAGACTTGGTAATTTATGTTTAGAAAACAATGTTATGGTTATATCTGATGAAATACATTCAGACTTAATATTATTTAATAACAAGCATATACCAATGGCATCTATAAATGAAGACTTTAAAAAGAATACTATAACTTGTATGTCAGCTACAAAGACTTTTAATTTAGCAGGTCTTCAAGTATCAACTACAGTATTTCCTAACTTAGAAATGAAAAAGATATATGAAGATGTACAAGGAAAGTTGGATTCTAAAAGAAACAATGCATTTAGTGTAGTGGCAAATATGGCAGCTTATGCTCATGGTGAAGAATGGTTAGAGCAATTATTAACTTACTTAGAAGGTAATATTAAGTATATAAATAACTTCTGTAAAGAACATATACCACAAATAAAGCCAAATACTCCAGACTGTACATATTTAATGTGGCTAGATTGTAAGGATTTAGGGCTAGAGGGAGATAAATTAGTTGATTTCTTTACAAATGAAGCTAGACTTGGATTAAATGATGGAAGAAGTTTTGGAATAGGTGGAGAAGGCTATATGAGATTAAATGTAGCTTGTTCTAGAAAGTTATTAGAAAAAGCTATGAATCAATTAAAAGAAGCAGTAGATAAGAAAAACTTATAGGGGAGTATAGGTTTTAAAATAAGGGATTATAGCTAGTTTAGTTATAATCTCTTGAAAATAAATTTATCTAAGAGTTAATGATTTATATAACTAATAATAATTTTGCTCAAAAGGAAAAGGGTTTTATACATTGTTTTAAATAAAATTTTATAATACGGGGGTTTATTATGGAAATTAAAGCACAGGCAAAGTCAAAAAAGAGCTTTCTTTTAAGATCTTTAGACACAGTTGAAAGAGTAGGTAATTCGCTACCTCATCCAGCGACAATATTTATAATATTAACAGCAGTTGTAATATTAGGATCAGCTATTGCAAGTAGTATGGGTCTTTCTGTAAGTTATGATGCTTATGACCAAGCAACTGGAGCTATAGTTGAAACTCAAGTTGTAGCAGAAAGTTTACTATCACCAGATGGTATTAGATATATGTTTACTTCTATAGTATCAAACTTTACTAGCTTTTTTGCACTAGGACCAGTATTTGTAATAATACTATGTGTTGGAGTTGCAGAAGGAACAGGATTTTTATCAGCAGCCTTAAGAAAAGTAGCAAAAGTTACACCAAAGAAGATGGTTACAGCTATGATAATATTCTTGGGAATAATGTCAAATGTAGCATCATCTACTGGATATGTTGTATTAGTTCCATTAGGAGCAATAATATTTATGAGTTTTAAAAGACATCCAATCGCAGGTATGGCAGCAGCATTTGCAGGAGTATCTGGAGGATGGAGTGCAAACTTACTTATAGGTACAAATGACCCAATGTTTGCAGGTATATCAACAGAAGCTGCAAATATGATAAATCCAGAATACTTTGTTCAACCAACAGCTAACTGGTACTTTATGATAGCATCAACTTTCTTAATAGTAGCAGTAGGAACATTTGTAACAGAAAAAATAGTAGAGCCAAGACTTGGAAAATATGTATCAGATGAAGACGCAGTAGTTGAAGATATAACAGACCTTGAAAAAAGAGGTATGAAGTGGGGAGTATTATCATTAATAGTTTATATAGCATTTATAGGATTATTAGTACTTCCTCAAAATGGAGTACTTAGAGATCCAGAAACTGGTTCAATATTAACTTCACCATTTATGAGTAGTATTATACCTATAATGGCATGTTTATTTTTGGTACCTGGAATATTCTATGGAATAGGAGCTAAAGTTATAAAAAATGATAAAGATGTTATAGAGTTAATGATAAAAGGTGTAACTAGTATAGCAGGATTTTTAGTTTTAGTATTCTTTGCAGGACAATTTATAAAGTTCTTTGACTATTCAAAGCTTGGAACTATAATGTCAGTTAATGGAGCACATTTCCTAGAAAATACAGGATTTGTAGGGTTACCACTTATAATATGCTTTATAGTTTTAACAGCTCTTTTAAATATAATAATAGCTGTTGACTCTGCTAAATGGGTTTTAATGGCTCCAATATTTGTTCCTATGTTTATGCAAATAGGATTATCACCAGAGCTTACTCAATTAGTGTTTAGAATAGGAGATTCATGTACTAATGTTATAGCACCACTTATGCCATTCTTTGCACTTATAGTAGCCTTTTGTCAAAAGTATGAAAAGAAAGCTGGGGTTGGTACATTAATAACAACAATGTTACCATACTCAATAGCATTTTTAATAGGATGGACGTTATTATTTATAGTTTGGTATACATTTGGTTTACCAATAGGACCAGGATCACCATTATTTTATGGAGCATAATATAAATTAGGAGATAGTGAATATGAAACCTAAAGTTCAAAAGATAAAGAGATTATTAAGAGAAAATAATATTGATGGAGTTATAGTAAACTCTCCAGAAAATTTTACTTATATAACAGCTTATTCTTCACATCAACATACAGTATCTAGACAAGCTCATTTTGCTGTAAGTGTATTAGATAACAAAGAAGAAAGTAGGGCTATAGCTATAGGAATGGATTTTGAAAGTGAAGCATTTTCTGATTATATGGACTGTATAGTTAAAAAATATAGTACATGGGTTGGGGGAAAAACTTTTGAAGAAGTTTTAGCTAATAAAGAAGTTGTATCTAATAAAACTTTTGTAACTTCATTAGATGTAGTAGTTGAAAGTATAAAAGAATTAAACCTTGAAGATAAAAAAGTAGGTATAGAACTTGATTTTATATCAGCAACATATTTTGATTCTTTAAAGAGAGCTCTTCCTAATGTGGATTTTGTAAATGTTTCTAATTTATTTATAGAAGCTAGAAGTGTTAAAGAAGATGATGAAATAGAATACTTTAGAAAGTTAGCTAGAGTAGCTGATGAGGCACTTTTACATACAAGTCAGTTTGTTAAAGAGGGAGTAAGTGAAAGAGAACTGTTTGATATATACTGTAAAAAGGTAATGGAATCAGGAATATGCTTCCCAAGTGGATGGTCATCATTTTGTGCAGGTGAAAATTCAGGAAGACTTTGTCGATCTACTGATAGGATAATAAAAAATGGAGATGTAGTAAAATTCGACGGGGGGGTAAATGGAGACACTAACTTTTATACAACAGATTTTTCTAGAAGTTGGATAGTTGGAGATGCTCACCCAGTACTTAGTGAGTTAAAGCAAAGATTAGTTGAAGCTCAAAGGCTTATGATAGATTCAGTTAAACCAGGACTTGGTTTTGATGAATTATTCTCAATAGGATTTAATTATGTAAAAGAAAAGTATAAGTTCTATGAAAGAGGTCATCTAGGACATAGTATAAGTATGGGACCTCAAACGGCAGAGGCACCATTTATATCATTAAGCGAAAAAAGAAAGCTAGAAGTTGGTATGATACTTTGTATAGAAACACCATGTTATATATCTGGATTTGGTGGATTTAATATAGAAGATATGATATTAGTTACAGAAGATGGTTGTGAAGTATTAACACCACTTACACCACATTATAAATAAAAATAAAAGGTAGTGTTAAAGTGCTTAACACTACCTTTTTATATACTGATGAAATTATAATATTTTAAAAGTTATGAAAAATTGTTGTATAGTAAGTTTATATATTTATTTTGAATTTATTAATAAGGTAGATATTAACATGATTACTTTTAAATATTAATACGCATAATATTATATGAAAATATATTGTAGGAGGTAATTGAATGAGAGCACTTTCAGAAATAGAAAATCTATCTTTAGCAGCAGTGTTAAAAATGGAATCTGATGGTTTAATTATGCAAAGAGCAATAGATTCTTTAATATCAGATGAAGACTTAAAGAGACAATCAGAGGCTAGTATATTAGCAACAGAAGGAAGAATTAAAGCAATACAACAATTTATAGTTGAGAATAAAATACCAGCTACTGAGGAGGAATAGATACTATGAGAAATATGCTAGGAAATTTAATAAAAGATAATGCAGATCTAAACGATGAAATAATAGCTTTAGGTATGCTTTCATCTGCAAAAGAAGCTGCAGACATGTATCTTAATTCTACATTAACAAGTAGTACACCAGAATTAAGAGCGCTATATTCAGCATCATTAACTCAAATGGTTGGAGGTCATACAGCACTTACTGAATTAAGTCTTAATAAGGGATGGATTAAGCCATATGATACTCCTATTCAACAATTAACATGTGCTTATAATGAATCAAAACATGTTATTAGCGAAAATAGATAGTTATATTTCAATTTTAAAGAACTTAAATTGTAACCTTTATTTTGTCATTCAACCGACAGGATAATAAAAAATGGAGCGTAGTTAAATTCGACGGGGGGGGGTAAATGGAGACACTAACTTTTATACAACAGATTTATCTAGAAGTTGGATAGTTAAAGCTCAAAGGCTTATGATAGATTTAGTTAAGCCAGTACTTGGTTTTAATGAATTATTCTCAATAGGATTTAATTATGTAAAGGAAAAGTATAAGTTCTATGAAAGAGGTCATTTAGGACATAGTATAAGTATGGGACCTCAAACGGTGGAGACACCATTTATATCATTAATCGAAAAAAGAAAACTAGAAGCTAGTATGATACTTTGTATAGAAACACCATGTTATATATCTGGATTTGGTGGATTTAATATAAAAGATATGATATTAGTTACTGAAGATGGTTGTGAAGTATTAACACCACTTACACCACATTATAAATAATATATAAATTAAAAAGGCAGCTATTAATAAATAATTAGTAGCTGCCTTTTAATGTAATAGATTAGTGGTTAACATATAAGTATCTGATTATACAAAAGTTTTGATTATGAATTAATTACTTGATATAATAAAATTAAAACTAAATATAGGAGATGAAAAAATGAATTTAGATTATATATTGTCAACGGTAGTTGCAATTGCTGTTGCTATAAGCGTTCATGAGTTTGGTCATGCGTATTCGGCACACTTACTGGGGGATGATACAGCTAAGATGTATGGAAGAATGACTATAAATCCAGCTAAGCATATAGACCCTATTGGGCTTTTAATGATGATTATATTTAAAATAGGTTGGGCAAAACCTGTTCCTGTTAATCCAAATAATTTTAAAAACTACAAGATAGGAAATGTGTTAGTTTCATTTTCAGGAGCTATAGCAAACATTATAACTGCTATAATATGTGTGCTTATAAATAAGTATATAAATATGTATGCTATTAATTTAATAGCTTCTATGACTATGATATATAATGTAGGTTTTGCTGCATTTAACTTACTTCCTCTACCTCCACTTGATGGATGGGGAATAGTATCAACATTTATACCATATAAATACAATGAATATGTTTATAGATATGAAAATATGAGTAGTATAATATTTTTAGTTTTAATATTTACAGGATTAGTTGGTATATTTGTAGAACCAATAAGAGATATAATAATTAACATAGTATTTTTATTTGCATAATTTAAGAGGTAATCCATGAAGTATAATATACATTTACAGGTTTATGATGGACCACTAGATTTATTATATGATATGATATCTAAGCAAAAGATAGATATAAAGGACATATCAATAATAGAAATAACAAAACAATACATAAATTATATAAAAATGCTAGAGAAAATGGACTTAGAGGTAACTAGTGAATTTATAACAATGGCATCTAAGTTACTTCAAATAAAATCTAAGTATTTATTATATAAACAAAAAGAAGATGAAGAAAGTGTTGACCCTAGACTTGAATTAGTAGAACAATTAGAAGAATATAAAAAGTTCAAGCTAGCAACAGATTCTATAAAAGATAACATAACTTATATAGATGAATTATTCTTTAGAAAAAAAGAAGAAATAATAACAGATGAAAAAGTAGAATTAGAAGATATATCTATAGAGGCTATAAAAAATATACTTCCTTTAATACTTAAAGTAAAATCTGTTGAAGATGAAAAAGTAGAAGATAAAAGATTAGACAAAATAGTAAGAGGTAGAATAATACCTGTTGAAGAAAAGATATCTTTTATAAGAAGTATAATAGAAGTAGAAAAAGAAGTAAGATTTACAAAGATAATAGAGTCTTGTGATAAAGATGAAGTTATAGCAACATTTTTATCTATATTAGAAATGATAAAAGGAAAAGAAGTAATAGTAGAACAAGACTTATTCTTTGATGACATAATAATAAAGAAAAGCTCGGAGTGATAAAATGAGACGTGAAGATATTAAAAATATTATAGAAGCTATAATGTTTGCTTACTCAGAACCTATAAGTATTGGTGAGCTAAATAGTATAATAAATGAAGAGCTATCAAGCAAAGAGATAGAGTTAATGTTAAACTCTTTAATAGAAGAGTATAAGGAAAACAATAGAGGTATACAAATAATAAAATTAGAAAATAAATACCAAATGACTACTAACAAAGAGTATGCAGGATTTATAAAAAAATTATTAGAACCAAAAAAAAAGAAAACACTAAGTCAGGCAACTCTTGAAACACTAACTATAATAGCCTACAAACAACCTATAACAAAGGTTGAAGTAGAAAATATAAGAGGAGTAAAATGTGATAGAGCAATATCTGTTTTACTTGAAAATGAACTTATAAAAGAAGCTGGAAGGTTAGAAAAAATAGGGAAACCTATAATATATAAAACTACTGATGAGTTTTTAAAATTACTAAGCATAGAAAGCTTAGATGATTTACCACCATTAAATGAAGAAAAAGAAATCCAATAGGTTTATCCTATTGGATTTTTTACATTCAAGATAATTATATTAAGTATAAAACTATTGATAACTCATAAAGGTAAGATATTTCAATAGCTTTGAAAATGTAAAAAATAATATTTTAAGCAACGGACAAAGTCGTTGGCGATATGAGCGAAGCGAATTTTTTTAATTATATTAATTTTAATAAAAAACTTACTTTTCTTTATACATCTTTAAAAGTATTTCTTCGCCTTTAGTAACTAATGATTTAGTCATAGCTCCTCCAACTAGCTCTCCAGCAAGAACATTCTTAGATATCCCTTCTAGTGTGTTTTGAGGGGCATTACTTTCAATTTTATCACTAACTTCATTGTAGTTAAATCCTTGTTCATTAGCAATTTCCATTTTAAGCATATTTAAAGCTTGTTTTGCATTTTGGTTAATTGGTTTATTCATAGAATACATCCTTTCATTTGTTGTATTTATAAAATAGGATATACGTAATTTAAAATATAATACAAGATATTAAAATTCTATATAAAAGTATATGAAATTACTGCTTATATAACTTTATATTTAAATTAATATCTGTATTTTTTTGTATATATATTCAATATTTAGAAATAATAAAACTATGAGATACAGTGTGTTATTAATTATTTGTATAGTAATAGTATTATTACTAATACTATTTAACTCAAAGTTACATATATTAATCATTTCTAAAGTAAAGAATGAACATATAAGGGTAGATTTAAGGATAAAGTATTTCTTTAATATAATAAATATAAATATACCACTTTATCCAACTAATAAAAAATGTACCAAAACTAAGAAGGGAGAAATTAAAAGAAATAGAAGCATATACAATTCAAATTTAAAAGAAATAAAAGTAGTATTTGGGTTACTAAAAAGAGTTAAGATAGAAGAAATATATATAGATATAAATTTCGGCAGTGAAAATATACCTTTTACAAGTTTTATATATGTACTTATAAATTTTATTTATTCTAGCATAATAAACATTATAAACTCTAATAAGGTATATTTAAATGTAAAACCAGATTTTACTAAAAACTTTATAAATTGTGATTCAAAGATAGAAATAAAACCGACAATAAAAGATATAATAATAATATCGATTGCTATATATAAAATTTACATTAAAATTAATAAAGGTAAAAGGAATGGTGGTAATATTGAAATCGACAAACTCAATAAAAAGTCTTATGGAGACAACATTTGAAACTATTAAAGGCTCAATAGATGCAAATACAGTAATAGGAGACCCTATAAAAACAGATACAACAGTTGTTGTACCTATATCAAAAATAACAATAGGATTTGGTATAGGTGGAGGAGATTACTCTAGAGGTCCACATAAAGAAAATAGAATTTCAAAAGTAGAATGGGACAATGAAACAAACTTTGCAGGAGGAAGTGCAGGAGCCATATCTATACAACCCGTAGCATTTGTAGTAGTTGAAGATGGTGAAACAAGACTTATGAGCTTAGATAACAATATAAATATGGTAGACAATATATTAGCAGTTACACCAAAGGTTATAGAAAAAATTCAAAAGTTATCTAAGAAGGATGATTTAAACAAAAAACAATGCTAATAGTAAGTAAATTAGGGCTATCTAGAGTTTAAAATAAATAAATTATAGATAGCTTTATTTTAGCAAATACTTTGAAAGCAAATAATTTAATTGGTAAATATTAAAATTGTGTAGTATAATAAAGTGTATAGTTAAAATACTAACTAATGTAGAGGGTATTATAGGGTGTATAGAGCAAAATTTCGAGGTGAAGAGCTATGAACAACAGAGAAATTTCTACATTAATGGTGGACAGTATGAATGACTTTGCTAACTTAGTAAAGCTTATAAGTGCGGAGAGGGTGCAACATGATAGTGTTTTAACAGAGAGGCAATTTGTTACATTAAGCAGAATAAATATGCATAAAAAAATCGAGCTTAAAAATTTAAGTAAAGATTTATATGTATCAACTTCTAGTTTATGTATATTATTAAACAAATTGGTGGAACAAGGATATGTGTACAGAGAAGAAGATCCAAAGGATAGAAGAAATACTTTCTACTGTATAACTGAAAAAGGGCATGTTTTAATCAAAGCTGAAGTAGACCATTTACTAGATGTAATAGGTCATAGAATAGAAAAGTTAGATGAAGATAAAAAAGAAAGGTTATACAACTGTATGGTTGAATCAAGCGTTATATTTAAGGAATTATTATAAAATAAAATAAAAAATCATACCAAATTATGTTATAATGAAAATAACCTAAGATTTTTATTTTCTTCTTACATTTATTATTAGGAAATAAAAGTATATTTGCTCGCTAAATTAGCGAGCATTTTTTTACATGTAATTAAATTATATTAAGCATAAATCTATTGATAACTCATGAAAATAATATATATTAATAGGTTTAAAAATTTACCTTTTAATATTAAAATTAAATTTATCAAATAAAAGTACTGGTATATATACTATATTAGTTGAAATTATAAATACAATGATATTTAAAATATTAAAATTGGAAAAATCACGATTAAAATTAAAGTTTGTAAAAATATTTAAGAAAAATAAAAATGAAAAATATATTATACAAGTAATTAAATTATCTTTAATAGCACTAGAGCTTACCTTAAATTTTCTAACTTCTATTAGATATACATTAGCATATACTAATATCATTTTAGAAAATATAAGTAAGAAATAAAGTATATTTGGAAACCTATAAGGAATACTTTTAAAAAATATTATCTCACCTATAGAACAAACCAAACTCCATGAAAAAAATACATTAAACAATTGATATCTTTTAAAATATAAAATTGCTATGCAAATATAAGAACAAAATCGACCTGGTCCAATAGGTAGTGAATTTAATGTATCATAACCTCCCATAGATATTAATGAAACTTGTTCAGATACTATTTCTAATATAATAAGTGCACATATTACTTTCTCAACAATATAACTATAAGGTAATAAATTTTTAGTAAGCTTTGGACAAACATATAGAAATATTGAAAATAATAAAAGTATAGTTAGATGTTCTTTAGAAAAAATGAAATCTCCATTCATAAATAACTCTCCTAAGATAAATTTAATAAAATCAAGTATACGGCATATCCAAAAATTTTATATATACTAAAGTATATTTTGAGGCTACAAAAATAGAAGTAATAAAATTTGTATTAATTTGTGGTAGTGTAACAAAAAAAAATTAAAATAATAAATTGATAATATACTATTCAAGACATTAAAAAATAAACAATTTAAGGATGTGAATATATTGAAAAAGGGTAGTGGGAAAATATGTGCAGATGCTGGGAGCAAGTATTGCCCGTGTCATCTTGCTTACTCAGGGGATTGTATAAAATGTCCTCTTATAAGAGGAGAAAAATGCTCAAGTTGTTCATGGCAAGGAGTATGTATTTATAATGAACTTAAGCATAGTGAGAATTCAAAAATTAAACAAAGAGAAGAATATATCTGTGATATAAAAGATATAAAAGAAATTAAGGATAATGTATACCTTATAAAAATACAAGTTCCTAAAAATATCATAATAGATTTAAAAAGCCCAGGAGCTTACATGCTTATTAAGGGGATAGACAAGGATAGAGATATATTTAACACGCCTATATCTGTTATGGATGTGGATGATAAAGAAAACATACTAGAAATAATCATAAAGCCAGTAGGAGTAAAGACTAAAAATATAATAAACTTTAAAAAAATAAGAGTAAAAGGACCGTATTTTAATGGAATATTTGGGATTAAAGAAATAAAATCTACATCCGGAGAAAATGTAGTTGTAATAGGCAATGGATTATCTTTAGTAAACTCTATAAATGTAGTCAAAAGACTTATAGAGAATAATAACAAGGTAGAAGTGTTTATAAATAACCAAGCAGATATATTAGATGAAGTAGTAGATAAGTTAGAAAAATTAGGAATAAATGTATATATAACTGATATAAATGAAAATAAAGACTTCTTATTAGACTATATAAAAAGAAATGATATAAGCCTAGTGTATTCAGCTGGAGGCAATAGATTTAATAAATATATTATGGATATTGTAGATGAATACAGCAAAGATATAAAATTTGCTATATCAAACAATAACTTAATATGTTGCGGTGAAGGAATATGTGGTGCTTGCATAATCAATGTAAATGGAGAAAAAGTTAAATCTTGTAAGATGCAAATAAACAGTAGAGATTTTTTAAATTCTAACAATGTATAGGGGGAGTTGTAATGCCTAAAGTAGTTGTTATTGGTGGTGGATGGTCAGGATGTGCTGCTGCCATATCTGCTAAAAAAGCAGGTGCTGATGTTACCGTATTAGAAAAAACAGACTTATTAATAGGTCTAGGTAATGTTGGTGGAATAATGAGAAATAACGGAAGATATACAGCAGCAGAAGAAGCAATAGCACTAGGTGCTAGAGAGTTATTTGAAATCACTGATAAATATTGTACTCATAAAGATATAAATTTCCCAGGACATGATCATGCTACATTGTATAATGTAACAAAGGTAGAAAGACAAGTAAGAAATAAATTAATAGAAATGGGAATAGACGTTAGATTATTTAGCAGAGTTGTAGATGCAGAGGTTGAAAACGGTAATATAAAAGCTGTAATTTTAGAAGATGGAGAAAAAGTATATGGTGAAGCATTTGTTGAAACAACAGGTTCAGCAGGTCCTATGGGTAACTGTACAAAGTATGGTAATGGGTGTGCAATGTGTATACTAAGATGTCCATCTTTTGGAGGAAGAGTGAGTATAAGTGAAACTTGTGGATTAGAAGATATGATGGGAAGAAGAAATAATGGTGACTTTGGTGCATTTAGTGGTTCTATGAAACTATTAAAAGAATCTTTAAGTGAAGATATACAAAAGGAATTAAATGAAAAAGGATGTGCAGTAATAGCGCTACCTGATGAACTTAAAAATGAAAAGAAGTTAGACTTAAAGGTATGTCAACAATATGCTCTACCTGCATTTTCTGATAATATAGTTTTACTAGATACAGGTCATGCAAAACTTATGAGTCCATTTTTTGCTATAGAAAAACTAAGAAAAGTTAAAGGCTTTGAGAATGCTTGTATAGTTGACCCATATGCTGGTGGTAAGGGTAATTCTATTAGATATTTATCTGTAGCCAAAAGAGATAACTATATGAGAGCTAAAGGTATAAATAACTTATTTGTTGGTGGAGAAAAATCAGGATTTTATGTAGGTCATACAGAGGCAATATGTACAGGAAGCTTGGCAGGACATAATGCAGCTAGAAGCTGTGTTGGAATGTATTTACTTCAACTTCCAACTAATTTATTAATAGGTGATTTTTTAGCTTATTCTAATAATGAAATGCAAAAAGAAGGTGGAGATAAGTTAAGATTTACATTTGCAGGAAGTATTTATTTTAATAGGATGAAGGAGCTAGGATTTTATACTATAGATAAGGATGTTATAAGGGATAGGGTTAGAAAGGCTAGTCTGGAAGGTATATATGACAAGAAGGTTATAGGTTAGGCATTTTGCCTAGCCTTTTTTATAGGGATTATATAGTTGCGAAAGTTAAATTTCTGTATAGAATATATTATAAAAGGGGTGGAGGTGATGTATATGAAGAGATTAAATAATTATATAAATTTTGGATTATTATTCAATATTATTTTCTTGTTAGGAAATTGCACTAATTTACTTCCAGAGTTTATAAAAGGGATATGTGTTGGATTAGGTTTTACATTAATATTTATTGGGATATATTCAGAAACTCATGATGTATCTAAAATAGGAAAATACAAAAAAGGGTACTTAATAAATTACTATCAAAATGATATTTTATTTATTATATAAATTTAAATAGATACTATTATTTTATAAGATAGGAGCATTTGCTTCTATTTTATTGTTATATATTACCTGTAACAATTGCTATAATTAAATAAAGGGGGGGAAAGCTATATGTATGAGTATAAATTTATAAAAGTGCCATTAAAAAAAGGATGGAATGTTAAAACTGGTGATACTTTTGAGGAATGTAAAAATACTATTCAAGAAGAAGCAAAAAATGGATGGAGATTAAAGCAAGTTATTGTTCCAGTAAATGAAAATACTGGTATAGCACCATATCAAGCATCATATTGTTATCAAATTATTTTTGAAAAAGAAATAAAATAACTATTTGAAACAATAAAAGGCAAGTGAATATTCTTATAACCTAATTGATATAAATTTACAATCATGATATATTAAGTATTGTAATTTTTGGAAAATGGTTGAAGGGGAGTAAGATATGTATTCATTTGAACTGCGTGGATTATTTATTTTTGGATTACCAGTATGGATAATTGCAAGAATAATAATCTTAATGAACAGAAAGAAAAAGGGTATTAAATTTAACATTGGGGATGAAATTTTAACTAATCTATTTGTAATATATTTATCTTACCTTATAGGAATAACTATTTTACCTATAAATACAGGTGAAACATTGCCATATTTACAAGAATTAAGCTTTATAGAAAGATGTAATATAAGCATGGTTCCATTTTTAGATTATTTTAAATATGGAGTTTATCTTAGAAATATAATGAGAAATGTAATTGGAAATTTAGTTTTATTAATGCCATTTATACTGTATATATGTGCAAAAAGTGAAAAATCAAGAAATTTAAAATACGCTACTAAGATAACTTTTTTAATATCATTATCAATAGAGTTAACTCAGTTAGTTATGAATATATTTGGACTTACGTATATAAGAGTTGTTCATGTTGAAGATTTAATATTAAATACATTAGGTGGGATTATAGCGTGGGGCATATTTAAACTTATGTATAGAGGTAAAATAAAAAGTATGATAGATAATACACATCCTCAGTTAATTGAAGAGGGTCAAATTTAATATACTAAAACTAATAGAGCATTAGAAATATTGCTCTTTTTTATTTAAAAAATTTTTATAAATATCTAAAATTAGGCATAAAAATAAATTGGTAAAAAGTATTACCAATATTATTTAATATGAAACATAGTGAGAATTTGTAGCAAAAAGTTGCTCATAGTGTTTTTTAACAGATTTATCTAAATTATTTACTTTGATATTAACATACCTAACAGGTATTTTTTCATGATTTGCTATTTTATAATTACAACCAGTAAAGTATTTCATAAAGACATCATCATCTAATAAAAACTCAGCTACAAAAGTATCAGCTTCCTTTTCAAGTTTTTCATAAAGAATCGGATCATATTTTTCAACCTCTAAAGTATTTATATCTGGATGAAGTAGTACATGTCCAAGTTCATGAGTATAAACTCTTTTTTTATCTTCATCAGAAAGATTAGGGTCTATAAGTACATACTTTGTATTACCAATCTTAAAATAACACCCCTCAGGTAAGTCAGTCCCCAAAATATCATCAAAACAAGAAGTAACAACTTTAAATTGATGAAGTAATTCTAATGCACTATATCCTGGATAATACTTCTTTAGAATTCTCACTTTTTCTTTTATATATTTTAAATTCAAAATTAATCTCCCCTTCATAAAAATCGCTTTGCTCATGTCGCCAACGACTTCGTCCGTTGCTCAAAAATTAAAAGTTATTACTATTTATTCTTTTCTTTGTCTATAGCTAAAAGCATCCCCATTTTAATAGCTTGTAAAACCCCATCTATGGCTTCTTTAGAAGCTGGCTTACCACAAAACATTAATCCATCTTGCTTTAACATTTCTTCAGCATTTTCTAATATGTTTTTAATATCTTTTTCACTTTTTTTAGTTATATCACATTCATCATAAGTTCTTTCATCAGTAAGGCCTAGTAAGTAGTCAGTAGACACTTCAAGTGCATCAGCAAGTCTTGAAAGTACGGCAGATTTTGGTTCTCTTAATCCATTTTCATATCTAGATAAACTAGCTTCTGTTATATTTGCTCTTTTTGCTAATTCTTTTTGATTTAAATTTAAATAACGTCTAGCTCTAGAAATTCTCTGTGCAATAGTCTCCAAATTCTTCACGCTCCTTTGGTTAAAATTAACATTATTTAGTTATATTTTAATAATATCACAGTGTTATGAAAAAGGAAATAAAAATGTATATACGGTAATAAAAATATACAAAACATACAAATTACTAAAAAAAATGATAATTTGTATAATAAAATTACCAAAAACTAATTGACACTTACAAAATATGGATGTAATATTTAGTTACAAAGGAGCAAAAAAATATTTATCATAAAAAAATAAAATAGAGATAGGGGAGTAAAATAATGGGACTTAGAATACTTAAATCAAAAAGGGCATTATTTGGATTAACACAAGTTAAAGTAGCAAATATGATGGGGATGAATACAAAAACTTATAATCTTAAAGAAAATGGAAGGGTAGATTTTTCATTAGAGGAAGTAGTAAAAATAAGTAAGGTATTAAATCTTAATATTAAAGAAGTAAATGAGATATTTTTAAATTTAGATATTGAGAATTAGTTATACAAAAATTTTTACTCATTATATTACCAAAAGGTAATAAAAATAGCTAAATTATAAAAAAATGATAATAAATATATACAAAGGGGATTTATATGAGAGATTTAAAGGTATTTTTTAATAAGGAATTTGGAGAAATAAATGTAATAGTAGTAAATAACAAGGAATATATAGAGGCTATAGGAATAGCTAAGATATTAGGATATGTAAATCCTAGAGATGCAATAATAAGACATTGTAAAAAAGAGGGGGTAATTTTTTCCGACGTGGGGGTAGTTACTGGTTTTAGAGATAATAAAAGTGAAATAATACAATTTGTTAGAAAGAAATTTATAGATGAAAGTAATGTGTATAGATTAATTATTAGGTCAAAACTACCTAGTGCAAAAAGATTTGAAAAGTGGATAATGGAAGAAGTAATACCTTCTATTAGAAAAAATGGAGCTTATATGAATGAAGATGTTATTGAAAAAGCTTTAGAAAATCCAGACTTTATAATACAAATGGCAACTAAGTTAAAGGAAGAAAGAAATCAAAGAATGTTAGTAGAGAAAAAGGCTAGAAAGCTTGAAAAAACTATAGAACTAGATAAGCCACTTGTAAATTTTGCAAAAACTATAGCTACAAGTGAAGATGCTATAACAATAGGACAGTTTGCTAAAATATTAAACAACAATAACATAAAAATAGGAAGAAATAGACTATTTAGTATGTTAAGAGCAAATGGTTATCTTATAAAAAGTGGTAAAGAAAAGAACATGCCAAAGCAAGTGTATATAGAAAGAGGGCTTTTTAAAGTATCTGAAAGTATTTTAAATACAAGTGAAGGTGAAATAATATCAACAACAACACTTATAACTGGAAAAGGTCAAAAATATTTTTTAGAAAAAACTTATAAATAGATAAAAAAATAATGGTTAAAATTAACCACCTTAAGTATTAACAGTAAATAATAAAGATAAACCAATAATAAAAACAACTATATATCCTAGTATATCTACTTTTGTAAATGATTTAAAATCTTTAAAAAATCTATAAAGTACTCTAATTAATATAATTACAACAAATACGCTAATTAGAGAATTATAAGAACTAAAGTTGGTATTAGGTAAAAATATAGCATCAAATATACTTAAACCTATGGCAAGTAATAAAAATATTATAAATTGCTGTTTATCAGTTAATTTCAAATAATCACCTCAGAAGTATTATATATTACTAGGAAAAAACTTACAAATAAATATAAAGGGGGATAAACTAATGAGAAAATTTTTAGAGGCTAATATAACTCATAATACAAAGAAAATGAGTAAATATGAGTGGTTAAAGGAAAGGGGAAAAGGTATAGGTGGAAGTGATGCATCTAGCGTAGTTGGGCTTAATCCATACAAAAGCTCTGTAAGTGTATATTTAGAAAAACTTAGCTATATAAAAAATAACATAAACAATATAGATGATAAAACTATAAATAGTATATTAAATAAAAATACACAACATATTGAAGATACTATTTATACAAATTACAAAATGGAGCTAGGTAATAAGTTAAAAGATTTTGTAGCTAGGGAATTTGCCTTAAAAACTAATAAGAAAGTCAGAAATATTAATGGGATACTTAAAAATGATAAATATCCATTTGCAATAGCAAATATTGATAGAGCTATTGTAGGAGAAAAAGCATTTTTAGAGTGCAAGGTAAGTGGAAGCTACTTTAAAGGAGAATGGAAAAATGGGGTGCCAATTAATTATAAAGTACAATGTTATCATTATATGGCAGTTACAGGAGCTACTCATTGTTATGTAGCAGCACTTATAGGTAATGAAGATTTGGTTATTCATAAGATTGATAGAGATGAAGAAATAATAGAAGATATTATGAAGTTAGAGAAAATGTTTTGGGAAAAGTGTGTACTAGGAGATAATATACCAATACCAGATGGAAGTGATGATTATTCAAAGGTACTTAAAAACCTTTATAAAGAAAGCAAAGAAGAAGAGATAATACTATTTGAAAAGGAAAATTACTTAAATAGATATGATGATGTAGTAGGTCTTATAAAAGAGTTAGATAGTGAGAAAAAGGCTATAGAACAATATATACAAAGTCAAATGAAAGAGTATGAAATAGCTTATATTGGGGATAGAAAAATTAGTTGGAAAAAGCAAAGTAAAAATATATTAGATTCTAAAAGATTAAAAAAAGAACATCCTGATTTAGCTAAAAAGTACATGAAAACTACTACATCAAGAGTGTTTAGAATTTAAGGAAAAATTAATTATGGATTTAAAAGCTTAAAATTAGGGGTATTAATATGGCAGTTTATAGGCATATACACATAGATTATTGGCAAGATGGTTTTGTACTTGATTTAACACCAGAGGAGAAATATTTTTATATTTACCTTATGACAAATAGCAAGACTAGCCAATGTGGGATATATGAATTACCTAAAAGGATTATAGAAACAGAAACAGGATACAACAGAGAAACAGTAGAAAAGCTTCTTAAAAGATTTGAGGACTATGGAAAAATTATTTATAGTGAGGAAAGTAAGGAGATTTTTATTAAGAACTGGCTTAAGCACAACAAGGTGGTAAGTACAAAGGTTAAAAAATGCGTAGAAAAAGAACTTTTAGATATTAAAAGCATTGACCTTATAAATTTATTTTTAAAAGAATGTCATAGGTATGGATACGCTATAGACATAAAAAATAAAAATATTACCACTATGGATAGTGTATCTATACCCATAACTAAAGTAGAAAATAACTTTGAGTATGGGTATGGGGAAAAAGAAAAACAAAAAGAAAAACAAAAAGAAAAAGAAAAATATAGAGATGATGAGATAAATAGGGGTGGTAGTGATGGAAAGTATAAAAATGAGTCTAAAAAATTTAAATGTACCACAAAATATGAAAAAGAGGATGGAGTACTTTATAAAAAGCCAAGTGAAGAACAACTTAGAAAGTTCAGAGAAGAACTTAAAAGAATATAGATGTTATAAGTGTAGAGATATGACTTTTATTATAAATGATGGTGTAGCAGTTCCTTGTAGTTGTAGAAAAGTTAGAGAAGCTGAAGATATTTTAAAAAAGAGTGGAATAAGTGAAAAGTTTAGAAATAAAAGATTTGATAACTTTGACTACTCAGTAGATATGATTCTAATGGATGCTTATAAAAAGGCTAGTGATTATGTAAAGTTTTTTAATGAAATTGAAAATGATAGAGGAAATTCTATTATGTTTTTAGGACAAGTAGGCTCTGGTAAAACTCACTTAAGTCTTGCTATTTGTAATGAGCTTATGGATAGTGGTGTTGGTGTTGTGTATATGGGTTATAGAGATGTTATAACTAGGCTTAAGCAAAATATTATGGATGAAGTTTATTATAACAATGTTATGAATAGGTATAAAAATGCTAGAGTTCTTTTGATTGATGATTTGTTTAAGGGTAGGATAAGCCATAGTGATGTTAATATTATTTTTGAGATTGTAAATCATAGGTATTTTAATAATTTGCCTGTTATTGTAAGCTGTGAAAAGAAAGTTAGTGAGCTTATAGATATTGATGAGGCTATTGGCAGTAGGATTGTTGAGATGTGTGGGGATTATATTTGTGAGATTAGAGGAAAGAAGCTTAATTATAGGATTAGGTGATAGAGAAACTAAGTTTATATAATATGAAAATTGAGATATATTACAAAATTATGTAAAATAATAGTAATAACAAATTATTAAATAAAAGGGGAGTTATATGAAAAAACTTATTATATGTCTTTGTTTTATATTATCAATATTTTCATTAGTTGGCTGTAATAAAGGAAAAGTATCTAATGATATTAAAATTGAAGTTAGTGAATCTACTAAATTTTCTAAAGAGGAAATAGATAATGCAATTAAATGTGTTAAAGATAATTTTAGTTTTGAAGGATCTACTTTAACAAAGATATGGTATGATGAAGAGAAATCTAATCATTGGGTTGATGCTTATTTAGAATATGGACGTGGTTTGGAAAATGGAGCTAAGGCAGAAAATGTTATTGTTTTACTATCAGATTTTGATGTTGATGGCTCTGGTGATAATCCTGTTTTAGAACCAAATACCACATACACAGACTATCAATGGACATTGATAAGAGATAATGAAAAAGACAATTGGAAAATTGATGGTTCGGGTTATTAGAAATTAATTAGATAAAATTTTTATTAAATAGTATGTTTATAACTAGGTTAAGTAAAACATTATGTATGATGGGATTGATATTTAGAGAATAAAAAAGACAGGTTTCCGATGCCTGTCTTTTTTAATTAGTGAAAATTATATTAAATAAAAAGAATAAAAAATAATAATGGATTTATTTTAGTAGGATATTTAAAGTATGTCCTAAAATGGAATTAATATACAAAAAAATTGTAAATAAATAATTAGAATGAAATATATTAGATGATTTAGACGTAATTATAAATCATAAAAAGTATGGATATATCTTAGAATAGTTGTAAATGTTTTCATTTGCGATTCAGATAAATATAAAATATGGTATAATATTACAGTTAAAAAAATATTGTTTATAAATTATAAAACATGAGGGATAAAATGAATATAGTAAACTTATTAGGAATAACGTACAAAGAAGATATAATAAGCAACTTAATAGTTGGATTAATAAATGAATCTAAAGCATTTAGAAACTCATTTATAAGAAATATTTTAAATATAGAAAATCCATCAGATTTTAAAGTTAAGGCTTATACAAGAATAGCAACATCAGCTGGTATTCCAGATATAATTGTAACATTAGAAAATGAAAAAGATTCAAGATTATTAATAGTGGAAAATAAGTTAAAGGCAGATGAAGGGTTTAATCAAACTTTAAGGTATTCAGATGAAAAATGTATAAAAGATTTAGTAGATAATAAGTTATTGGAATTAAAAAATAAAGATTTAACAACAGAGTTTATATTTTTAACTTTAATTCCTGAACAAATACCTACTGGGGATAAATTTAAAAACATAACATATAAAGATTTAATTGAAAATGTAGACGTAGATATTGAAGATGAAGTATTAAAAAGAGTATATTGTGATTTTGTATCAATATTAAAAGATTTCTATAAAGATTTAGATATTAATGAATATGATAAACTTATAGATAGTTGTTTTAATGAAGAAGATAAAACTAGGGCATTTATAAAGTTTAAAAATATAGTAAAAAATATAAACGGCAAAAGTGGACTAAGTGTTAGAGAAATTGGAAAAGCAGGTGGAAATGGTAGGTTAAGTTATTATGCAAAAATATCTAAAGATAGCTGGATAGGAAATGAGGAAGCGCGATTTATAGATGATACTTATAAAATAACAGAAGATTGTTATGATATACATCTAGAAGCATCCTTTGATATTTTTAATAAAAAGATGACATTACCTCTACATTATGAACCTAGACCATATATACCTAGAAAAAGGTTAATAGAAAAAACAAATGAAGAAGATTATCAAAAATATATAACTAAAAGAAATTATGTAAAAGGTTTAGTACATAATGAAGCTTATGATCTTGGAGATAGTAATATAAAACCTTACAATGGGTCTAACATGATAGCATCTATTAATATACCAATAGATGAAAATATCACAATTAAAGAGTTTATAGAGTCAATTGAAAAGTATATGATTATAGTAGAAAACATAGTAGATAAGTGTTTAAAGTAGGCTATGAGTAAATAGAAGTTGATTTTATGATAACTTAATATAAACAACAAATGAGCCGTATTTTACGGCTCATTTATTTCATTCCTATTATATTTTTAGATAACTCATTAATACTATCAGATAGAACCTGAAGCTTTCCTTCAATCCTTACAAGCAAATACATACTAAGGGCTATAGGAAAGCCAACAGAAGCTATAAGAGTTTGTAATTCAGAATTCATAAAAACACATCCTTTCAATAAATTAAAAGCTATGCTAAAAATAGCATAGCCTTATTAACTATAAAACAAAGTCGTACTCAGTAGTTCCAGTTTCAACAACCTTAGCTTCTACTAAAGAAGCAAAGTTTTCTCCACCTGGTTTAAATATATTTTTAGAAAGTATAGTAGTCATAGCTGTCTTTATCTCTGATTCAGTTAAATTTTCTCTAGGGTCATCTACTGATATAGAAACTTTTTTTCCTGATGTTGTCATAAAGCTCATTAATAATTTCTTTGTAATTTCCATAATACACCTCCATATAATTTAATAACCTATTCTGATAATGTAGTGTTACCTATTATAGCTACTTCAAGTAACGTATTATTTTGAAGTGATGCTATAACAGATCCAACAGCATATACATCATCATCTGTTGCTTCTGGGTCAACATTAGAGTAAGTTTTACTTTTTACCTTTGTCTTTCCAGTTACATCATCCATACCACAGTCAAATCTTATCTTTAATCTTGATAGATTTTTAGTTGCTACTACTGCCATAATCATTCCCCCTTTTTTGTAGTTCTTGATAATAAGTATAGGTATTTTGAGTTTTAATAGAAATTAAAGTTTTTTATAAAAAAATTTAAATACCTATGTATGAAAACACGACGTAGGGTATTGTATTTTATAATTAAAAATAGAAGGAAGTATATTAAAAATATTGAAAGTTAAGTATAATTTAAGTTAAAGGTGGAGGTGCTATTTTATGCTAGATTATTTGACTAAAGATGATTTACCAGAGTCTATTAAGGATTTAGCTGATGTTATTGGAATAGATTCCTTTAAAAAGCTTGTTAAGTTTGCTGGGGGAAGTAGCGTATACATTCCTAATGAAAGTAGTATTACTAAATCTGTTAGGAATAAAATTATGAAAAAAGATTTTAATGGTAATTATAAGGAACTGTCTAGAAAATTTGGCATAAGTGAAGTTCAAGTTAGAAATATTATAAATGACAAAATTGATAGAATTTAAAAAAATTAGGTTACAAAATTATTAAAAAATTAAATTATACA